>NZ_JBWKSX010000002.1:0-430030 GCF_059420025.1 Azonexus sp. GW821-FHT04F04
TCAATCACCATGGTGGCCTCACCATTCTGGGTGATCACAAACGGATTCCCGTTCATTTCCAATTCTTCAGAAATCTGCGCCGCATGGCTTTTCAGGTACGAAATGGATTTGATGTTGGCGATTGACTGCATGTTACCTCCTGGAATTCATTAGACCCAAATTTAGTACCGAATTTGGTTGACGTCAATGAGGTCGCGGCTTGCCGTCGAATTCGTTGGCAGCTTCTGCCTGTCAGAAAAGGCCCCAAACCTCAACAGAATGGGGCTTTCACCATATCGCTCGCAAGCGACTCAACCGGAATTGAGAGGGGCTTGCCCTGCAGGCCAGAAAGGGAATCGAGAAAAAGCCAAATGCTCGACGCCGGTCGTGCCGGCGAACTACCTGTCGCTACCCGGTGGCAGCAACTCCCCGATCAAATCCGAGATCAGCCCGGCCGTTGTGCCATGGCGGTCGCGGTCCGGGTTGTATTCGACGATTTCCAGGGCTTTCAGCCCGGGCAGGCCGCCGATTCGGCGCATGGCCTCGACGGCATCGTGCACGACCAGACCATCGGGCTCTGGGCTGCCGACGCCGGGGGCCAGGCGTGGGTCGATGGCGTCGAGGTCGAGCGTGACGCCAAAACCGGCCGGGGCGCTGGCGACGATGGCTATCGCTTCGTCGAGACAGGCGGCGAAGCCGCGGCGAAGTATTTCGTCGCTGTCGATAATGCGCACTTGCATGCGCTGCAGGAATTCGAGTTCTTCCGGTTCGTAGCTGCGCGGCCCGAGGACAACGGTGTGGGCAGCGCTGATCTGGCTGCCTTCCAGCCCGATGTTGAGCAGGCGTTTGTCGCCACGGCCGAGCAGGCAGGCCAGCGGCATGCCGTGGATGGCGCCGGAGTAGCTGGTTTCCGGGGTGTGGCTGTCGAGATGGGCGTCGATCCAGAGCAGGCCGATCGGTTCGGCAATGGCGCGGGCAACGCCGCTCCAGGTGCCAATGGCGACGGAGTGGTCGCCACCAATGACAACCGGAAACTCGCCGGCGCGCAGGGCGAGCACGACTTCGTCGGCGAGATTGCGGCATAACGCGGCGATTCGACCGGTGATCGAGGCATGATCGCCTTGCGGGGCAAACAGTGTCTTGCCCCAGTCAATCAACGGGTGATGTTCGAGTTCATGCCAGGCTTGCGAACGATGAAAAGCGACCGGGCCGTCTTCGCAGGCGCGATCCTGCGCCCCGATGCCGCTGGCGGCGCCGATGATGCGGATGCGGCCGGGACTGGCCGTATGGCGAGGTTTCATGCGCCGATTGCGGATAGCCGGGTGCGCATTTCAGCCAGCTCGGTTTCGAGCGCGGTCACCCTCGCCTTCAATTCTTCGATTTCCTGGTTGGGCGTATGCGACGACTTTGCCGGCAGCATGGTTTCGATTTCCGGCTCGCCGCTGAGCAGGTGCATCCAGCGGTTTTCACGCGATCCGGGCAGGCGCGGCAGTTCGACGACCAGAGCGCCCTCTTCCCGGCTGGCCAGTTCTTCGAGGAAGGCTTCGACCGACGAGATGTCGGCAAAGCGGTGCAGGCGTTCGCAGTTGAGGCGCAGTTCGCCGGCCGTTTGCGGCCCGCGCAGCATGAGCACGGTGAGCAGTGCCGAGGCTTGCGTCGGCACGCCGAGTATTTTCTCGAGACGGTGCTCGAACCGGCTGACCCGGCTGCCGCTGATTTCATTGACCAGCCAGAGGCCTTTCAGGACATCGATAGCTTGAACGACGTCGCTTTCGCTGGCTTCGATGACCGGATTCCGGCTGGTTTTCTGGTTGCAGCCAGCGAGCAGCGCATTGACCGAGAGCGGATAGGTGTCGGGCACGGTGCGCTGTTTTTCGACGAGGGTGCCAAGTACGCGGGTTTCCAGCAATGACAGCATGGGCAGTGATTCAGCCATGATTTTCGTTTCCTGAGCTTGGTTGAATTGCCGCGGCCGGCACGGTTTGCGCCAGACGCTCGGGGTCGCGCAGCCAGGCCCGGTAGATTTGCAGGGCGACGTGCGCGTCGTTGGCAGCGTATAACAACTGGCGCTCGTTGAGGCGCGCACTGGCCCAGTTGCTGGTGCCGACTTTTTTCGATTTCTGGAATTTCTGGCCGAAGTAGTGGGCGACGGCGACTTTGGCCCCGACCGTGCCGCGATGGCCGGGCCCGCGCAGGGCTTCGCCAAGGTCGAGGACATTGGCCAGTTCGATGCCGAGGCGCGCACGCAGGGCGCTGCGGTCGTTGCCAAGACCGAAGCCGACTTTGAGCACGTTCTGGGCGGCAAGGATTTGCCGCAGCACATCATGATTGGCGGCGAAGACGACGGGGAATAGATAGACGTGTTCGTCGGTGGCCAGTTGAACAAGGTGCGGCCCGGTGGAAATCTCGCCTTTCAGAAAGGTGGGTTTCGACTCGGTATCGAAACCGATGGCCGGCACCGCCAGCAAGGCGGCCAGGGCCCGCTCGGCCAGGGCGGCATCGCCGACCAGGGTGATTCTGGCCATCGAAACGCCGTTGTAGATCGGCAACTCACTCGCGGCGAGCATGCTGCGGCTGATTGTCACTTCGCTCAAGTTCGTGCGCTCCGCGTCCGTTGCATCTTCGTTGCCAGCTGCATCCATGTATCCTTCAGCTTTTATCAAGAAGCAAGTGTATGGGATCACGCCGGCCGACGGGCCTTTTCTCGCGCATATGGGCGCTGTTTTTCGGCCGCCCCGCCCCGCTTTCCGACTACGCGCGGGCCCGCCAGCTGATTGCGGCGGTTGATCGCGGCGGCATTCCGCTCAACCCGGCCAAGGTCAATGCCATCGCCCGCGATCTCGGCCTCGATGTGCCCCGCCAGGCGCCGGTCGAGGCGACCATCGAGCGCATCCGCAGCGCCCTGGCCCGCTCGACTGAAGCATGAGCAAGCCCTGGTTTCTGTACATGATCGAGTGCGTCGATGGCAGCATTTATACCGGCATCGCGGTCGACGTGGCCGGTCGCTACGCCGCTCATTGCGCCGGCACCGGTGCGCGCTATACGCGCTCGCATCCGCCGCTCCGACTGCTTGGCTACGAAAACCATCCTGATCGTTCATCGGCCTCGAAGGCGGAATACCGGATCAAGCAGTTGTCACCCGGCGAAAAGCGTCGGTATGCGGCCTCTCTGGGGCTTGGCCGGGCAGAAACTTGACGCTGGTTATGCCGGCGAATTTAGAATGCATAAAAATGACCGGTGAGAAATGCCCGGCCCGATTTCGATGGAGACTTGAAATGCGAGCAGCCCTGCGTGCAATCGGACTATTCCTGACGGCCATCATGCTGACAGGCGCGGCCTGGGCAACGCCGGCGCCGGAGACCAAGGCGCATGGCACCGAGGCGGCGACAGCGGAAGCCAGTCTGATCGTTTTCAACCGCACTTTGACGGTGTTCCGCGCCCACTTTCTCGGGGCAACACCGGCCGTGCGCGCGGCACGAGCCCGCTCGGTGATCGAGGAGGCCTTGCGTCAGGGGGGCGAATTGGTCGTCACCATCAGGACCAATCCCGAAGGGCAGTTGATCGTGCTCGATGATCGCCTGGCTTTCGTCATCACGGCCGGCGATGCCGACCCGCTGCTGCAGGAAACACCGGAGGCGGTCGCCGGGCAGGCGGCGCGGCGACTGGAGCAGATTGTGGCCGAGACGCGGGAGTCGAGAAACATGGAGTCGCTGCTCAAGGCGCTGGGCGCCACGGCGCTTGCCACGCTGGTCTTCGGCTTGCTGCTGTGGACGCTGAGCCGGCTGCGCGGCTGGCTGGCCAACGCGCTGTTGAGCCGTGCCGAGCGCAAGGTGGAGAACCTGAAGATCGGCAACCTGCAACTGATCGAGGGCGAATATCTGCTGCCTTTCCTGCGCCGCCTTCTGATCATCCTGCGCTGGCTGGTGGTGCTGTTGCTGAGTTATGAATGGCTGAGTTTCGTGCTCTCGCGTTTCCCGTACACCCGGCCGTGGGGCGAGCGCCTCAACGACTACCTGCTGAACGTCGCGGGCGGCCTGCTCGAAAGCATTCTCGGCGCCATTCCCGGGCTGGGCGTGGCGCTGGTCATTTTCATGCTGGCGCGCGTTTTCATTGGTTTCCTCGGGCGCTTTTTCGAGCGTGTGTCGCATACCGGAACGCCGGTCAGCTGGCTGGAACCGGAAACCATGCCGACGACGCGACGGCTGTTCAGCATCGGCATCTGGCTGTTTGCCATCGCCATGGCCTATCCGTATCTGCCGGGGGCCCAGACCGAGGCGTTCAGGGGACTGTCGGTGCTGCTCGGCCTGATGGTCTCGCTCGGCGCTTCGAGCGTGGTTGGCCAGGGTGCGGCCGGGCTGATCCTGACTTACACACGGACCATCCGGGCCGGCGAATACGTGCGCATTGGCGAGCATGAAGGCACGGTGGTCAGGATCGGCATGTTCACGACCTGCATTCGCACCGGCCTCGGCGAGGAGCTGACGCTGCCCAATTCGATGATCACCGGGGCGGTGACCAAGAACTACTCGCGCACTGTCGATGGCGCCGGCTATGTCGTCGATACGACCGTCACCATCGGCTACGACACGCCGTGGCGGCAGGTCGAGGCCATGCTGATCGACGCGGCGAAGCGAACTCCGGGGATTCTCGACAATCCCCCGCCCGTCGTCTTTCAGACCAATCTTTCCGATTTCTATCCGGAATACCGGCTGGTCGCCCAGGCTATCCCGCACAGCCCGCGGCCGCGCGCCGAGGTGCTGAGCCAGCTCCACGCCAATATCCAGGATGTCTTCAACGAGTTTGGCGTGCAGATCATGTCGCCGCATTACCTCGCTGACACGGCGCAGGCCAAGGTGGTGAAGCCGGACGACTGGTACCCGGCGCCGGCCAAACGACCGCTTTGAATTTTGGGCAAAATTTCCGGTTGACCGTGGAAATCAGCCGCCGGCGATCAGCGCATCGGGTACTTCGATGATTTCGTCGGTGCCGATGCGGATAGTCGTCACATCGCCTTGCCGGGTGTGGGTCAGCGTATCGGGGGAGTCGGCGGCGACCGGCTGGCCCTTGACGATAAGAATGCGCCGCGTTGCGCTCAGCGCACCGGGCGGCAAACGGACTTCCAGCGTGGCGGTGCCATCGAAACCACGACGAATGACGAAGGCGTCGCAGCGCTGGCTGGCCACCGTCGAGCCGTGGGCGCAGGGCAGCGCGGCCGCGGCGTGATACGGCGTGCCGGGAATCAGCGCATCGCTGCTCGCCGGCCTTGGCGCCAACGCCTGGCCGGACAAACCGAGTTTCAGGGTGTAGAGGCTGCTTTCATGGCGCCGTGCTGCTGCCCGCATGAGATAGACGCGCACCGTATAGACGCCGTCGGCCGGGAGCAGTCCGGAAAATCGATCACCCGAGAGGTTGCCGATGAACATCGCCAATTCGGAATCCGGCGGATTGAGGTTGAAATATTGCTGACCGTTGGCGGCGGCCAGCGACACATCCAGCTTCTGGCCGGCGTGGCCGCTCAGCTGGTAATCGACGAATTGCCGCCCACGCAGGGTAGCTTTGACCACCCGGGGGCCGGCCGAAAGGTCCAGCATTTCTGAGCGGCCCTCGCTTGGCGCCAGCCTGGCGCAACCGGACTCGGCGAGGTAGCGCCCTTCCACCCAGCCGGTGATGCCCTGGTAGCTGATCTTGCACCAGCGAGGATTCGCCGCGGCTCGTTGCTGCTTTTCAGCGGCGGACAGCGTGGCGAACTCCTGGTAACTCAGCCCCCCCTGGCAGCCCAGGCTGCGCAGGCAGTCGGCAGCCGCCGGCAGGCTGCCGACCGGCGTCGATGCCAAAGCGGGTTCGGCGCGCACAACGAGCCCGGAGCCGGAGGCAAGCCCGCTGACCCGGTAGTGGTCGGGACCGTCGGCAGTCGCCTGGGCAGCCGAACCGGTAGCCAAGGCCAGGAAGCCAAGCAGGCTGACAAAATACCCGTGTTTCGCACGCATCATTTATCCCGATCAAATACTATTCGTTCATACTTCCGACCATTCTATGGGGGCTGCCTTCCGCCTCCAAGCCAACCCGACAAATTACCCAGACCGACGCGCCATGACGACTCGCACCGCTCAGATTTTCCGCCTTGCCAAACCTTTCTGGCTGCATGCCAAGGGGCGCCAGAATGCCTGGCTGCTGCTCGCTGTCCTGCTCACGCTGGTCGCCCTCAACACCGGCCTGATGGCCTGGAACACGCAACTGACCAAGGGCTTCTACGATGCCCTGCAGAACCGCGACACGGCGGCCTTCAATTCGAACCTCGTGCTGCTCTTCGTGGCCATCGCCTTCATCGTTGCCGTCGCCGTGATCAGAGGCTACATGGAGCAGGCGCTGGAGATGAAGTGGCGGTGGAGCCTGACCGACAACATGATGGGGCGCTGGTTCAAGGACCGCAGCTATTACCGGATCGAGCGCGACAACATGCTCGACAATCCGGACCAGCGGCTGACCCAGGACATGACCGAATACGTCAAGCTGATGATCCAGCTTTCGCTGGGTTTCGTCGCCAACCTCGGCGCCCTCGGCACGATGGGCTGGATTCTCTGGCACACGGCCGGGCCGATGACGTTCGCTATCGGCGACAACTCGATCACCATCCCCGGCTACATGTTCTGGCTGGCCATTGCCTGGGGCGTTCTGCAGACCATCGTCACGCACCTGGCCGGGCACAAGCTGGCCGGCGTGACGGTCGAACAGCACAAGGTCGAGGCCGACTTTCGTTTCGCGCTGTCCAAGGTGCGCGACGCCGCCGAACAGATCGCGCTCTATAAAGGCGAGGCCGTCGAGCAGAGCCGCCTTGGTCATCTGTTCTCGGAAATCCGCCGCAACTGGTCGGACCTGATGCGTTATCACATCTTCCTTAATATGGCGTCGGGCAGCTTTGCGGTGGTTTCGCTGCTCGTCCCGATCATCGCCATTGCGCCCAAAGTGCTGTCGGGAGAACTCGGCATCGGCACGCTGATGCAGGACGTCTCGGCCTTTGCCGAAACGGCCGCCGCGATCGCCTGGTTTGCCCGCTCCTACAGCGACCTGTTCCAGCTTTCCGCTGTCGTCCAGCGTCTGAACGGCATGGATACCGCCTTGAACCAGGCTCCGCCCACGGGCATTGGATTCGACAACCAGTCGCCGTCGGCCAGTGTCGAAGGCGAGAACATCGCCCTCACCCTGCCCGATGGCAAGCCGCTGACCAACGTCGATGCGATGGCCTTCGCCCCCGGCGAACGCTGGCTGTTACGCGGCCCGTCGGGTACCGGCAAGAGCACGCTACTGCGCGCCATCGCCGGCCTGTGGCCGTTCGGCTCCGGGCACATCAGCCTGCCCCGCATGGCCCGCGTGATGTTTACGCCGCAAAAGAACTACCTGCCGGACGGCACCCTGAAAGCCGCGCTGACCTACCCGCTGCCGGCCAGCGCGGTCGACGATGCGACGTGCAGCCAGATGCTGATCGACTGCAACCTGCCGCAATTCGCCTCGCACCTGCATGAAGAAGCGCGCTGGGGGCATCGCCTGTCACCCGGCGAGCAGCAACGTCTGGCCTTCGCCCGCGCCCTGCTCTTCAAGCCGGACATCCTGTTCCTCGACGAAGCGACCAGCGCCCTCGACAACGCCACGGAAGCCCATATGTATCAACTGCTGGTCGACAGGCTGCCGGGGTGTACGCTGGTCAGCGTCGCCCACCGCACGACGCTCGAGGTCTATCACGACAAACAATTGAATCTCAGCGCAGCGTTGCCGGCAATCGCTTGAGGCGGGCCCGCCGACTTTTTCGTTTTTGGCCATTTTTCCCGGTTGACCGTGGCATCCGGATTGGCCAAAACGGCCGTGCTTGCAGTGTTTTGTACAGCTTCTCCTTGAATGCCAGAGCGATTGTTCTATGCTTTTTGTATGGACAATCGTTGGCAAACAAGCACACTTGGCAGATTTCATTCCTGTCGCAAGTGTGCCGCTTTGCAAATTTGTGCATCACTGAAAAGGAGCGTTTCTCATGCCCGACTTCACCAATAATGCCATCAAGCTCGGCGGCGTCATTTCACAGCGTCCTCCATTTCGCCCGCCACCCAATATTTGGCGAACGGTTTCCATTACTTTCGACGACGTGCCCAGTGGTACGGCCGTTGACTCTACCTATGCCAGTTCAGGCGTGAACTTTGCCAGCGTGACCTACCCGCCACGCACGTGGTCAGCATTCGCCAAGGAAATGCCGGTGGGCGGATCCGCCCAGAGCGGAAAAAATGTCCTAACCATCATCGAAGCCGATCCTTCCAATCCCTGGTTCGATGCGCGCTACGGCGCCCTCGAAGCGACGTTTTCCCAATTGCAGCAATCGGTCAGCGTTTGGGCTTATGCGATGAACTCGCCGGAAGGCTCGGGCAATGCCGATAACCGGCCATTCATGGAGGCCTACGACTCGACCGGCAAATATCTGGGCAAGGTACTGACGCAGTTGGGGGTTCACGATGCCAACTTCCTTGGCCACTGGCATCCGCTGAGCTTTTCCTCGCCCAGCCGCAACATCGCCAAGGTACGCCTCTCATCGCAAGCCAACGGCCTGCCCTGGACCTACGCCGCCTTCGACAACCTGACATTCGACCGGAATATCTTCGCCAGACCATAGACAGACAGTCCGGAGTAAGAAAAAAGCGCCCGAAAGGCGCTTTTTATTTGGTGTGGGCCCGGGAGAATGCTTGTCTCACCGTGTTCTTGGGGGCATGTCCGATTGTCCTGACGACGATGGCGACAATGGCGTCGGCAGTGGCGATGAAGGAGGTGGGCTGGAGTAATCCGGAAGGATTGCCGGCATGGGCGCAGCAGCCCTTGCCCGCGCATTTTCGGCCGCTTGCCGCTCGGTATAGGCCTTTTGTCGCTCAAGTTCTTTCTGGGCGGCAACCGGGTCTGATACCGACTCGCTCGGGCTTATTTTTTCGATTATCGATCCCTTGTCGCAGGGAACGTCGGAATAGACGACTTCTCCGGAACGCGTGTGGCAGGTAAAGACGTCGGCCTGGGTTGCACTGGATGCAAGCAGAAGCGCCAGAAGGATGGTGTAGTGCATGAATATCTCCCTTCGAACGTTTTCTAATCTACGCTCCAAACAAAGATGCCACAAGATGCCCGCGCGCAGACCAATTGATTGCCGAGAGTCTAGAAAACCGACTCGTAGGGCACTATCTGCGAATCACACGTGGGACCAGTCGAAGCGATCTGACCGTTGATCCGTTTGAGCAACTCGGCTTGCGCGGACAAACTACCGTTGGTGTGACCCATACAGTAGATTTCATCGACAAATTCCATGAACTGGTGAAACGACAGCCGCCCAATCCGGAGGTCTGTGTATTTCTGCATGTAGTCGGGAACCATATTCATATCCTTTACAGATTTTGTGCACTGCACAACAACGTACACACTCTAGGCCTGCGAAAGAAATATGTCTTCCCGTGTTTTGTAGCCGTTTGTGACTGCAGAGAAATGGCTTATCCAGTGAGTAATTTGGACCTGCGGACGCTTTAACAGAGCACGAAGGCCAACATGGCAGGATCATCGAGAAAATTCAGTACCGCGTAGGTGCTTAGCCGATAAAAATGAATCTGCAATTGGGCAACCAGGCCGAGATTCAAAGGCTGCTCTTCGACGACGGCTTGTATGACTGCTTCCACCAGAATTTATCCTGCGCTCAAACGTAGGGTGATTACCAACCCAAAAAAGCAAAAAGCCCCGAAAAATCGGGGCCTTAAGCATCGTTGTATTGCTTGGCGGACACGCAGGGATTCGAACCCTGGATCCAGGTTTTGCCCGGATGCACCCTTAGCAGGGGTGTGCCTTCGACCACTCGGCCACGTGTCCTTGCCTGCTACAACGAGGCGCGGATGATATAGGCTCCGCGCCTTTTGGTCAAACTTACTGATCGAGACCGAACGTGCGGTGCAGGACGCGAACAGCCAGTTCCAGATACTTCTCGTCGAGGACGACGGAAATTTTGATCTCGGAGGTGGAGATCATCTGGATGTTGATGCCTTCGTCAGCCAGGGCCTTGAACATCTTGGAGGCAACGCCCGGGTGCGAGCGCATGCCGACGCCGACGGCGGAGACCTTGCAGATCTTGTTGTCACCGGTCACTTCACGGGCGCCGAGCTTGGCCTTGACGCCTTCGAGGATGCCCTGGGCCTTGGCGTAGTCGCCGCGGTTCACGGTGAAGGAGAAGTCCGTGGTGCCATCATGGCCGACGTTCTGGATGATCATGTCGACGTCGATGTTGGCGTCGGCGATGGAGCCCAGGATCTGGTAGGCAATGCCCGGGGTATCGGGAACGCCGAGCATGGTGAGCTTGGCTTCGTCGCGGTTGAAAGCGATACCGGAAATGATCGGTTGTTCCATGTTCTTGTCTTCCTCAACAGTGATCAGCGTACCTTCCCCTTCGTCCTGGAAGCTGGAAAGAACGCGCAGTTTGACCTTGTACTTGCCGGCGAATTCGACCGAGCGGATCTGCAGCACCTTGGAGCCGAGGCTGGCCATTTCCAGCATCTCTTCGAAGGTGATGGTGTCGAGCTTTTTGGCTTCGGGCACGACGCGCGGGTCGGTGGTGTAGACGCCATCGACGTCGGTGTAGATCTGGCACTCGTCGGCCTTGAGCGCGGCCGCGAGGGCGACGCCGGAGGTGTCGGAACCGCCGCGACCAAGCGTCGTGATGTTGCCGTGCTCGTCGACACCCTGGAAGCCGGCAACGACGACAACGTGGCCGGCATCGAGATCGCGGCGCATGTTGGTTTCGTCGATCGACAGGATGCGCGCCTTGGTGTGCGTGCTGTCAGTCAGCACCTTGACCTGGCCGCCGGTGTAGCTTTTGGCCTTGCAGCCGATGTCCATCAGCGCCATGGAGAGCAGGCCGGTAGTGACCTGTTCGCCGGTGGACATGATGGCATCCAGCTCGCGCGGATCGGGAGTGGCCTGAACTTCCTTGGCCAGTGCAATCAATTTGTTGGTTTCGCCGCTCATTGCAGAGACGACGACGACCACTTGATGGCCCTGTGCCTGGAACTTGGCAACGCGTTTGGCGACATTCTTGATGCGCTCGGGATTACCGACCGACGTACCGCCGTATTTTTGAACAATCAACGCCATGGATTTGTCCGGTTAAACGTTGGAAACATGAAAAAGAGGGCGGGATTTTACCCCACCCTGTTCTTTTTCCGAAAGAAAACAGTGGCTAGAGATCAGCCAGCGAGCGCAGATGCGCGCCGACGCTGCGCGCCAGCGAGGTCATCACGTAGCCGCCTTCGAGCATGGAGACGATGCGCTTTTCGCACATTTCGGCGGCCAGCGTTTTCAGCTGATCGGTGACCCAGGCGTAGTCCTTTTCGAGGAACTTCAGGTTGCCCATGTCGTCCTCGAAGTGGGCATCGAAGCCGGCCGAGATAAGGATCATCTGCGGCTTGAATTCGCGCAGGCGCGGCATCCAGACCTGCGTCACGGCGTCGCGGAATTCTTCGCCGCCGCAACCGGAAGCCAGCGGCACGTTGCACATGTTGGCTGCCGGCTTGTCGGTGCCGCAATAGGGATAGAACGGGTGCTGGAAGATGGAGCACATGAGCACCTGCTCGTCACCGGCGAAGCAGTCTTCAGTGCCGTTGCCATGATGAACGTCGAAATCGATGATCGCGACGCGCTCCAGGCCATGGGCGACAAGTGCGTGCTTGGCGGCAACACCGATGTTGTTGAAGAAGCAGAAACCCATCGGATTTGCTTTTTCGCAGTGATGACCGGGCGGTCGCACGGCGCAGAAGCCGTTTTCGATTTCACCCTTCATGACGAGGTCGACGGCGAGGCAACCCGAACCGGCAGCACGCAATGCGGCCTGCCAGGTATGCGGATTCATCGCGGTATCGGGGTCGAGGTGCACGACGCCCAGTTCCGGCGAGGCGCGCTTGAGGCGTTCGAGATGGGAAGCGGGGTGGACGCGCATCAGTTGTTCAAAGGTGGCGAGCGGCGCGTCGTAGTAGACAAAATAGGCGTCGATTCCCTGGGCGATCAGATGATCGTTGATGGCGGTCAGACGCTGCGGACATTCCGGGTGATGCGAACCCATGTCGTGCAACTGGCAGTCACGATGGGTGATGATGGCAGTGGTCGTCACTTGTTCTCTCTCTGCGAAGCGGCGCACAAAACGGCGCACGTCGAATTGTCATTATCGTCCCATTCATCGCGCCGCTTCAAGCATTAGAATGGTTTCGGACTGACACAGCGGACTCATATGATGTTGAAAAGTACACTTTCCGGCCTCACCGGTCGCCCGCGGGCATTCGACGGCGTCCTCGAGCAGGCCGGCCGGATCATTCTCGGCAAGGATCATGAAATCAGGCTGGCCATTGCCTGCCTGCTGGCCGACGGCCATTTGCTCATCGAAGACCTGCCCGGCATGGGCAAGACGACGCTGGCCCACACGCTGGCCCGGCTGCTCGGCCTGCAGTTCTCGCGTATCCAGTTCACCAGCGACCTGCTACCGGCCGACATCACCGGCGTTTCGGTTTTCGAGCGCGAGCGCAGCGAATTCCGTTTCCTGCCCGGCCCGGTCTTCGCCCAGCTCGTCCTCGCTGACGAAATCAATCGCGCCACGCCGAAAACCCAGAGTGCCCTGCTCGAAGCGATGGAGGAAGGGCAAGTCACGGCCGAAGGCCAGACGCGGATGTTGCCGACACCCTTCTTCGTCATCGCGACGCAAAACCCGGCCCACCAGATCGGCACTTTTCCGCTGCCCGAATCGCAGCTCGACCGTTTCCTCATGCGCCTCGAACTCGGCTACCCGGACCGCACCGCCGAACGCGCCCTGCTCGCCGCCGGCGGCCAGCGGCGGCGCGTCGAGGAATTGAAGTCACTACTCACGCCCGATGACCTGCCGGCCTTGCAGCAGGAGGCATCAGCCGTCCACGCGGCCGGACCGCTCATCGATTACGTCCAGGCGCTGGTCGAAGCGACCCGCCAAAACCCGGCTTTCCAGCACGGCCTGTCGCCACGTGCCGGCCTCGCCCTGCTCGCCGCCGCGCGCGCCTGGGCCTGGCTGGCCGGGCGCGACATGGTGCTGCCCGATGACGTGCAGGCGGTTCTCCCCGCCGTTGCCCGACACCGTCTGCGCTCGGCACAAGGTGGTGGCTACGCGCTGGCCGAAGACATCGCCGCCCTGATCCGCAGCGTCGCCATCCCCTGAAAAACGTGGGCATCGTCGCCACCCTGCAGCAAAAACTGTTTCGCTGGCGCAGCGACGGCACGGCACCGCTGCGCCTCGGCCAGCGGCGCGTTTTCATCATTCCGTCGCGCGGCGGCCTGCTCTACGCTCTGGCGCTCGTCGTCATGCTGATCGGTGCCATCAACTACAACCTGGCGCTCGGTCATGCGCTGGTTTTCCTGCTCGTTGGGCTGGGCATCGTCGGCATGATCCACACCTTTCGCAACCTGCACGGACTGGTCATCACGCCAGGGCGGAGCGGGCCGGTTTTCGCTGGCGAGATGGCGCATTTTCAGATCACCCTCGACAACGACCGCCCTACCCCACGCCTGGGACTGGAACTGGAGGCCGAAAGCGGCAATCCGGTGTTTGCCACGGTCAACCGGAAAAAAAGCACAAAATTGAATATTCCGGTCAGCGCCAAAAGCCGCGGCTGGCTGGCCCTGCCGCGTGTCCGCCTGGCCACACGCTATCCGCTCGGCCTGTTCACCGCCTGGGCCTACCTGCAGCCGGCCATGCGCTGCCTGGTCTATCCGCAGCCGATTGCCGCGCCGCTGCCCCCGGCCTCGCCGACAGCGCTCGGCGGCGAACGGAGCGGTGACGGCGGCCAGGAGGACTTCGCCGGATTCCGCGAACGCCAGCCGGCCGACTCGCCACGCCACGTCGCCTGGAAAGCCAGCGCCCGCAACGCCGGCGAAGGCCCGCTACTGATCAAGCAGTTTGCCGGTGGCGCACAGGTCGAGCTGATGCTTGACTGGCAACTGACCGATGCCGCGCTGGCCAATGAAACCCGCATCGGCATCCTGACCGGTTGGGTGCTCGCCGCCGATGCCGCCGACGCCCATTACGGCCTGCGCCTGCCCGGCTTCGATATCCCGACCGGCAGCGGCGAGCGTCATCGCCAGCTGTGCCTCGAAGCCCTCGCCCTTTGCCAGCCATGAGCACGCCAGCCCGCGAAGCCCTCGACCGCCACGCCACGCCCTGGTTGTTCGCCACAGCACTGGCGACGACGGCGCCGCACTTCATGCATCAGCCGCCGTGGCTCAGCGCGGTGGCCGGCGCCCTGCTGCTGTGGGCCGTCTGGCTGTGGTGGAAAGACCAGCGCCTGCCCGGCCGCTGGATACTGATCCCGCTGGTTGGCGCCGGCAGCGCCGGCATCCTGCTCGAATTCCACACGCTGTTCGGGCGCGACGTCGGGGTCGCCATGCTGGTCATGTTCATGACCATGAAACTGCTCGAGCTCAAGTCGCGACGCGACGCGATGGTCGTCGTCACCCTCGGCTACTTTTTGCTGCTCACCCACTACCTGTACTCGCAAAGCATCCCGACCGGCCTCTGGCTGCTCGCCGCAATGTGGCTGGTCACGGCAACGCTGGTCCGCCTGCATGGCGGCCCGACCAGCCAGCCGCGCGACACCCTGCGCTACGCCGGCGTGCTCTGCCTGCAGGCCATTCCTTTCATGCTCGTCCTGTACCTGCTCTTTCCGCGCATTTCGGGGCCGCTCTGGGGCCTGCCAACCGACGCTTACGCCGGCAAGACGGGGCTGTCCGACAGCATGTCGCCAGGCAGCATCGCCGAGCTTGTCCAGAATGCCGACATCGCCTTTCGCGTCCGCTTCGACGGGCCGCTACCGCCCCGGCCAAAGCTCTACTGGCGCGGCCCGGTCATGGAGCAGTTCGACGGCACAACCTGGCAACCATACAAAGGTCGCCACCCGGCGCCTCAACTGGAACGCATTTCGCCACCCATCGCCTACGAAACGACGATCGAGGCGCACAACCAGCGCTGGCTGCTGGCCCTCGACGCGCCGGCCGAACTGCCGGCCGAAATAGAGGTGAATGGCACACTGACCGCAGTCAGCCGCAATGCCATCAACGAGCGCCAGCGCTTTCGACTATCGGCCAGCCTCGATTACCGTTTCAACGCGAGCGAAGACGCCTTGGTGCTACGCCGCAACCTCGCCCTGCCCGAAGGCAATCCGCAGACCCGCGCCCTGGCCGCCCAATGGCGTCAGGGCAACACGCCGGAAGCCGTTATCGGCAAGGCGCTCGCTTTGTTCGCGGCCGATTTCACCTACACGCTGCGACCACCGCTGCTCGGCCGGCACGGCATCGACGATTTCCTTTTCCAGAGCAAACGGGGTTTCTGCGAGCACTACGCCGCCGCCTTCGTGACGCTGATGCGTGCCGCCGGCATTCCGGCCCGCGTCATCGGCGGCTATCAGGGCGGCGAATTCAATCCGCTCGATCAATATCTCGTGGTTCGCCAGTCCGATGCCCATGCCTGGGCCGAAGTCTGGCTCGATGGCAAGGGCTGGGTCCGCGTTGATCCGACGGCCGCCGTGTCGCCGAGCCGAATCGAAACCGGCATCGCCGATGCACTGGGCTTCGGTGAACCACTGCCGGCACTCGTACAATGGCGCGCCGACTGGGTGCGTACACTGCGTTATCGCTGGGAGGCGATCAACAACGCCTGGAACCAGAACATCCTCGGCTACGATCCGCGACGCCAGCGCGAACTGCTCGCCCGCCTCGGCCTGCCCGACACCGACTGGCAAGCTCTGGTCATCGCCCTGGGCAGCACCTGCGGCCTGCTCGTCGCCGGTCTGATGGGCTGGGCGCTCTACAAACGCCCGGAAAGCGACCCGGTCGTTCGGCTGTGGCACAAGGCGCTGCGACATCTGGCCCGAAGAAAGGTAGACTGCTCGCCTTGGGAAACGCCTCTGGACTTGGCCCGACGCGTTCGCGAACAACGCCCGGAACTGGCCGAACCTTTCCAGCGCGTGGTCGACGCCTACCTTGTAGCGCGCTACGGCAACACCGACAAACACCTGAAGACACTGCGCGATGCCATCGCGCAATTGCGATGATGAAACTCAAACTGACGCTTGCCCCGCTGCTCCTCGCCGCCCTGACCACGCTGGCCAATGCCGGGCAACATGCCAAGCCGAACACGCCGACCTTCGCCGACGATCCGGCCGCCATCGAATTTGCCCGCGACCTCGAAACCCGCCACGGCTTCAAGGCTGACGAGCTGATCAGCCAGTTCGCCCAGACTGGCCCGAACGCCACCGTCCTCAAGCTCATCCAGCCGCCCGCCTCGCCGCTGCAGCGCTCGTGGGAACGCTACCGGCCACGCTTCCTGAACGAGCGGCGGATCGATGGCGGTGTCAGTTTCTGGCAGGAAAACGCCGGGCAACTGGCCAAGGCCTCGGCGCTCTATGGCGTCCCCGAGGAAATCATCGTCGCCATCATCGGCGTCGAAACCGAATACGGCCGCAACACGGGCGGCTTCCGTGTCTTCGAGGCACTGTCCACGCTGGCTTTCAACTACCCGCGGCGGGCCGAGTTTTTCCGCACCGAACTCGAACAGTTCCTGCTGCTGGCGCGGGAGAACAATCTCGACCCAATGGCCGTCAAAGGCTCGTTTGCCGGCGCCATCGGCATCCCGCAATTCATGCCGGGCAGTCAGCGCCGCTATGCTGTCGATTTCGACGGCGACCAGCGCGTCGACCTGGGCAACAGCGTCGACGACGCCATCGGCAGCGTCGCCCGCTTTCTCGAACAACATGGCTGGCAAGCCGGGCAACCCATCGCCGTACAGGCCATGACGGCCGGCACGCCGGAGGCTGAACTGATTCAGGCCGGCATCCGCCCCAGCCTCAAGGTCGCCGATCTGGCCGACAAAGGCATCCGCGCCAACATCGACCCGCAAACGACGGCGGCGCTGATCGACCTTGTCTCACCCGGGCGCGAGACGGAATACTGGCTCGGATTCGATAACTTTTATGTGATCACGCGCTACAACCGGTCAAGCTTCTACGCCATGTCGGTTTTCCAGCTGGCCGAAGAAATCCGCGGCCGGATGTGCGCAGCTACAGCAGAGAATCGCGAGAGATATTGCCGCGCTTGACGATCTTGCGCAGGCGATCCAGACCTTCCATCTGAATCTGCCGGACCCGCTCGCGGGTCAGTCCGAGATCGTGGGCGATGACATCGAGCGTCGCCACGTCAGCACCATTCAAACCGTAACGACGCTCAATGACTGAACGCTGGCGCTCGCTCAGTTGATCAAGCCAGTCGCCGACCAGCGAGCCAACTTCGCTCAACTGCAGCAATGACTCCGGATCGCTGCCGCCGTCGTCAGCGATGACTTCGGCGATGGTGTGACTGGGATCAATGTCGAGCGGCGCATCGAGCGAGGCAATATGTTCGTTGAACGACAGCGTGCGCCGTACATCCTCGACCGGCCAGTCGATCAGCGCGGCAATACGTTCCACCGTCGAATCCCGCTTGTCGGCGGATTCCAGATGGCGCATGGCGCGCAGAACGACGTTGATTTCCTTGACGATATGCACCGGTAGCCGAATGGTGCGCGACTGGTTCATGATGCCGCGCTCGATGTTCTGGCGTATCCACCAGGTGGCGTACGTCGAAAAACGGAAACCGCGTTCCGGATCGAACTTTTCCAGCGCGTGGATCAGGCCGAGATTGCCTTCCTCGATCAGGTCAAGCAGCGGGATTCCCCGGTTCAGATAATGCTTGGCGATATTCACAACGAGCCGCAGATTGTGCTCGATCATGCATTGGCGGGCGGCAAAATCGCCAGCCCGGACGAGCCGCGTCGTCGCCAGCTCCTGTTCCGGGGTGAGCAGCGGCTTGGCGCCGATCTCGCTCAGATAAAGCTGGGTGACATCCTCGAGCAGCTCGATTTCCGGAGACGCTGTCTCAGGCTCCGAAAGCAGGACCGATTCATCGGGCTGCCCCTCGAACTCGTCATCCACGCCCTCGCCGATATCGCTCATCTTTTCGGTAGATACTGCGCCGGATCGACCGGCTTGCCCTGTTTACGGATTTCGAAGTGCAGCTTGACCGAGTCCGCATCGGTATTGCCCATTTCGGCGATCTTCTGGCCGCGGCTGACCTGCTGGCCTTCCTTGACGAGAATCTTGCGGTTGTGGGCGTAAGCCGACAAATAGGTAGCGTTGTGCTTGACGATGACCAGTTCGCCAAAGCCGCGCAGGCCGCTACCGGCATAGACCACCTTGCCATCGCCGGCGGCCAGGACGGGATCACCGGCCTTGCCGGCGAAATCCAGGCCCTTGTTGCCGGCATCGCTGTATGGCGCCGAGAGCCTGGCTGACGTCGGCCACATCCAGGGTACATCGTCGGGACCGGTGGCAACGGCCGGTGCCACCTCGGGTTTCGCTTCCGGCTTGATCTCGGCCGGCTTGGCGGTTTCGCTGCCGGCCTTGTTCAGGCGGGCGTAGGCTTCATCCGAATAAGGCTCCTTGCCGACACGCGGCTCACGCTTCAATGCGCCATTTTGCTGGGTAGCGGCAACACTGCCGGCCGGCTGATCAAGCGAGCGAGACTCGACGGCAGCGCCAACCTCAATCGGTTTGGTGACCGCGCCATCTGGGACAGGCTCGGCGCCAGCGCCCGGCGGTGCAACGCGCAGGATCTGGCCTTCCTTGATCGCCGACGGGTTGGCGATATTGTTCCAGGTCGCGACATCGCGGTGATCCTGGCCGTGTTCCAGTGCGATCCGGTACAGGGTATCACCGCGCTTCACCGTGTAATAACCAGGGCCGGCCGGCTGAGCAACAGCCTTGGAGGTCGAGCGATCGACCGCCGGCACCGGTTGCTGGGAGATGCAGCCAGTCAGGAGCAGGATGGGAAATAGTGCGACGACGATTCGAATCATTGCGTTCCTGAAAGTAGCGGGACGAAACGTACGGCATCAAGCCGGGTTTCGACATACCCCTGCGGCGTGTGTTCTATAAAACTAAGATACTGCTCCGCAGCACCGACTGGCAATACCAGACGCCCATTAGGAGCAAGCTGCTGGAGCAAGGCAGGCGGTACACTGGCCCCGGCTGCTGCCACAATGATACTGTCAAACGGCCCGGCCTCGGGCAATCCGAACTGGCCATCGGCGTGTTTGAGGCGAACATTGAACTGCTGCAGGGTACGCATGTTGCCCTTGGCCTTTTCGAGCAAGGGCGCCAGCCGCTCGACGGCATAGACTTCGTTGGTCAACTGGGCCAGCACGGCGGCCTGGTAGCCACAACCGGCACCGATTTCAAGGGTCTTGCCCAGCGTCTTGCGGCCATTGAGCAGCAACTCGATCATGCGTGCCACGACATAGGGCTGCGAAATGGTCTGCCCCATGCCGAGCGGCAGGGCGGTGTCCTCGTAGGCCCGCGAAGCCAGAGCCTCCTCGACGAAGACGTGGCGCGGAACAGCGGCCATCGCCTTGAGAACGGCTTCGTTGCGGATACCTTTTTCGCGCAGGCGCTCGATCATCCGTGTCCGGGTTCGCTGCGACGTCATGCCGATACCTTGCAACACGCCGTGACTCACTTCATCCACTGGCGAATCGAAGGCAGCTGGGCGGCATGCGTCAAGTCGATCTGCAACGGGGTAATCGAAACAACACCGCGCTCGATGGCATTGAAATCGGTTCCCGGCCCTGCGTCGGCGGCTGCACCGGCGGCGCCCACCCAATAAACGGTTTCACTGCGCGGCGAGGTCATTTTCACCACCGGCTCGGCTTTATGCCGACGACCAAGACGGGTCACTTCCATGCCATTCAAATCAGCGTAGGGAATATCAGGGACATTTACATTCAATAAAACAGGTTCGCGAATGGGATCGCGAATAAAGCGCTCGACCAATTCGCGGGCGACACGGCCAGCCGTCGCATAATTGTCTCCCTCGAAGTTGGTCAGGGAAATGGCGATGGAGGGAATGCCGAGCAAATAACCTTCCGTCGCTGCCGCAACGGTACCCGAATAAATCGTGTCGTCGCCCATATTGGCGCCGTTATTTATTCCCGAAACGATAATATCCGGTAATTCATCGAGCATGCCGGTAACGGCCAAATGGACACAATCGGTTGGCGTGCCATTTACAAAATGAAAGCCATTTGCCGCCTTTTTCAGAAACAATGGCCGATCCAGCGTCAGCGAATTACTGGCGCCGCTGCGATTCTGCTCGGGAGCAACGACGACGACCTCACCCAGGTCGTGCAGCGCCTCAGCCAGGGCGGCAAGCCCCGGCGCAAAATAACCGTCGTCGTTACTCAGCAGAATACGCATGATCAAACCAGCAGATTATCCAGAGAGCCACCATTGGCCACCCAGGCTTCGACCCATTTCGGCTTGCGGCCGCGACCAGTCCATTCAAGTTCGACATTTTGCGGATGACGGTATTTAACCTTGACCTTATTACCGGTCGTCGTCTTGACCTTGACTTCCTTGCCGAGCAAATCCTCAATGGCATAACCATGGGTTTTGGCCAAGGCACGCAATTCATTCAGGACATTAATCTTTTCCTGGGCTTCGCGACGTTTGATTTCGGCCGGAATCTGCTGCTGCAAATCGCGCAATTGAGCAACGGTAAGCGTAGAAATATCCATGATTATTTCCTTATATAAATAGGTGGCGACAATTTAATTTGTTTGAAACATTTTTTCAACGCCACCCATTAAAAAAACCGGCATTTGCCGGTTTTTTTAATGGGTGCAACCGGCGGCAAAAATGCCGCACAGCCGCCAGTTTACTATTGTTTGCCAGCGAAGTCTTGGCTATTCAGGAATGTAGCCGACCCGGACAGGACAACGGACAGGTCATTCCACGGTCAACCGGAAAAAACGGCCCATTTTGAAATGGCTGCAAACACGACCTCTCCATCAGACCGGGATCAGGCGCCGGTTGGCGACACCAGGCAGCGTGCGCAGCGATTTGCCGGCCAGCATGGTGTACTCCTCTGCCTTGACGGTGCTGACATAGCGCCAGTCGCAACGGCACTCACCCGGTGTGGCGGTGACCACCATGTAGCCGCGGTCGCCGGTGTTGGCGTACTTGAGTGGCCCGATGATGGCTTCGAGCCCGGCCGCCACGGCGAGCGGGTTTTCGCTCGGGAAATATTCCTCGAGACCCGGCGAGGAGACCGATGCGACGGCATACTCGACGCCGACTGCGTTGCCCTGGTAGTCCTCAAGATCGCTCGCCCAGGCGTTGTGGGTATCGCCGGCCAGTACGACGAGGTTCTTGTTCAGCCCTCTGGCCATGGCCAGCACGGTTTCCCGCGCCATGGCATAGCCGTCCCAGGCGTCGAGGTTGTAGGGAATGGCCGGCTGGGCGAGGATGAACTGTTCCTGCGGGGTCAGCGTGGCGGGTGCCGTCTGCGCCTTGTAGACCAGCGCCGAGTAGGCGGAGAAGCTGATCTGACCGAGGACCAGCGGCGCCGGGATATTCATGCGGCCCATCAGCACCTGCTGGCCGAGCATCTGCCAGGTGGCACCGGAACCGGCGAGTTGATCCTGCAACCAGAGCAGCTGTTCGGCACCGAGCAACTGGCGGTCGGTATCGGCCAGGTCGGCGGCGAAACGCACACTGTCGAAGCTGCCGTCGCTGCCGAAGTAATTGGCGTACTCCATCTGCCGGTCGCGGGCGATGACGCGGGTATCGAGCATGTGCAGCGCCAGCAGGTTGCCGAAGGCGAAGCTGCGGTTGATCTGCTGCGGTCGACGGGGGTCCGGGGCGCGAATCGGCAGCCATTCGTGGAAAGCCTGCAACGCGGCGGCGCGGCGGACGGTGAATTGACCTTCGCTGGCCGAGTCATGATTCTCGGCGCCGTCCTTCCAGGTGTCGTTGGCGATCTCGTGGTCGTCCCAGACGTTGATGAAGGGCATGGCGGCATGCACGGCCTGGAGGTCGGCATCGGTGTGGTACTGGGCGTAACGCTGGCGGTAGTCGTCGAGCGTCAGCAGCTCGCCGGCCGGCAGCACTTCGCGGCCGAGCGCGGCGGCATCGGTCGAAGCGTAGCCATCGCGGCCGTATTCATAAATGTAGTCGCCGAGATGGACGGCGGCATGGATGCCTTCGAGCTTCGCCGCTTCACGGTAGGCGTGGAAATAACCGGCCGGGAAGTTGGAGCAGGTGAACACGGCGAGCTTGACCTTGGCGACGCTGCCCACCGGCAAGGTGCGCGTACGACCGGTCGGCGATACCGTATGGCCGACGGCAAAGCGATAGTGATAGACGGTGTCCGGCTTCAGACCGCTGACATCGACCTTGACGGTGTGATCCTTGCGGCCATCGGTGAGCGCGATACCGGCGCGGACGACGCGACGGAAAGCCGCGTCGAGGGCCATTTCCCACTTGACCGGAACGATGCCGCCGCGCTCGCTGCTAACGCGCGTCCAGAGGATGACCTTGCGGGCGAGCGGGTCGCCGCTGGCGACGCCGTGTTCGAAACTGACCTTGTGGCGATGCGGAAAGTGGGCCAGGGCGCGCTGGTCATCGGAGAACAGGTCGTCCGCATCGAAACCGTGGGCCATGGCACGCAATGGCAGCAGGCTGCCGGCCGAGGCGGCGACGCTGCCCATGGCGAAATGACGGAGAAAACGGCGACGTTGGGTCGGAGTGCGAGTGGTCATGAGGGCTGCCTGGAGGAGATGAAGGTAGCCCAGCCTAGCGCCGGAGAATTACAACAGCATTGCCGGAAAATGTCAGTGAAATTGGCCAGTGGCGACACTGATTGAGGCGTGCGTTCCCGCGCTGCCAGCCTGACGGCTTATTGCGAGAAGTCGGCGGACTGCTTGAGGATGAAGACGTGACCGACTGACAGGCTGGAGTCAAACAGGCCGTCGTCGGCAAAGGTATCCAGATCGTCATCCAGCCCGTCGGCGACATCGAGCTGGCCGTCCAGTCCGAGCGCCTCGATTTCGGCCGCCAGCTCATGGTCTGACAACCTCCGGAAGCCACGAAAACCGTTTTCGAGCACCCCTTGCAGGTGCAGATAGCGCGCCTGATCATCCCGGTATTCAAGGCGGTCAAGGACCAGCAATCGGATCATTTCGTCACGCGTCATGGCGTTCTCCTTCACTCAAGCAACTGAAATGTAGTGCGTCTCCGTTACCTCCCGGTGAACAAAATATGACGACAGATTGCAAAGCGGCACATGCTCCCGTCGGGAGCATGTGCCGCTGCGAATGCCGCCAAAAAAGCGGCGTCAGATCAGGGCGCCAGCAGTTCGGCGCAGTGTCCGGGCTGGGCCGGTGCGTCGGCGATGGCGGCGCCGCGTGCTATGCACTGGTCAGGCGGCAGCGCCTTGCCGTGCTCGACGTGGCTGACCAGCAGATCGAAAGCGCGCTGGGCATGCGGCTGGATGAACTCCAGTTGCGGCAAAGTCAGCTTGTAGGTTTCGATGTGGTTGCCGTTTTGCACTTCGTAGAGCCGGTAGGCCGGATTGCGATCATGGTGATGGTGACGACGCCGATGATGGTCATCGTCATCAAAGCGCTCAGTGCTGCTCGCCGCGACCTTGCGGGCGTAGGCGCGGGCGTGGTGATCGATCGGCAGCAATGCATCCATGGTGCCGGCGACGGTGATGAGCGGACGCTGGATGCGGCCGGTGGTGGCGAAATCGGCGACGTTGTCGTCGGCACTGGACACCGGCAGGCGGGCGAAGTAGTTGTAGTTTTCCGGTCCGCTACCGTAGGTGTCGTAGGTCGGATCGAGGCGCTTCTGCCACTGGCACAGCGTCACTTCCCAGAATGAGGCGGAATTCATCGACCACAGCGAGGTGGCGCCAGTGCCCAGATCGGGCGGGTAGCCGGCGCCGCGGATGTTTTTGGCGGCGGTGCTGGTCGAACTCATGCCGCCGGCGACGTAATCAGGGAAGTTGAGGACAGCCGTCGGCAGATCGGTCAGCAGGTTCGGGCCACCTTCGTCGACGAAAGTACCTTCCCAATCGACGCCACCATCGAACCATTCCGGCGCTGACTCGACGGCCCGCCGGACCTGGTAGGCGCCGTTCGAGGTGCCGACGGCGTAGGTGTAGCGCGGCGATTTTCCGTAGTTGGCCGCGGCGCCTTTGTGGGCGAGTTTGGAGGCGAGCACCATGTAGTCGCGCCAGCGGGTGAATTCCTGGCCCGGGCCGTTATCGTAAAACTGGACCCACAAAGGCGAAGTGGGGTTGAGGCGGCAGGCCAGCGGGTCGCTGGCGTCACTGAACTTCAAATTGAGCACGCCCTTGTTCTGCGAGGCGTAGGCGTAACCCTTCTGGACGACGTAATCGCTCCAGGCAAAATCGCCGTTGAACTCACTGCGCGTGCCGGAGGCACCGGCGACGACGAGACGACCATTCCATTTGGCCGGCAGCCGCAACAGGAAGCGCGCCTGACCGGTCGGGTCGCTGGCGATCCGCGCGTTGAGCTGAACGCCGGGCACCGCAGCGGTGATCGGCGGGCGATTGGCGGCGTCCGGAGCAATCGTCGCGCGGTCGGTCTGCGGGGTGAAGGCAAAAGGCGGCAGGCCGGGCAGCGAGTTGTTGGCAGGGGTCGTCGCCGGGTTGGCGGTGGTCAGGTCGGCGCTGTCGACGCAACTGACATCGACCAGTTGATTGCCGAAAGCCTGAATCAGACTGGCGCACCGGTCAGCCTGGGCAGCGCCGGCGCCGAGCAGCATGATCAGCGCGCCGAGGTAGCGGACGGCCGGTAGCGACGACGCAATATTGGGTCTTTTCATGTTTTGTCTCCTTCTGATTTTGGGGAAAATTTCCGGTTGACCGTGGCAGCCAACCGCATGACATCCTAATACAGCCCGGGGCTGCCTAGTCATGAAAAATGGGTATGGAAAACCCTTAGAAAGATAGCAAAAAATGTCTGGATCATTCGCCATGACGCCATTTGTCATATGCCGGCAACAAACCAGATCTAGAGTCAGGCGCGGGGGAATGCCGGCGCAAAGACGAAGGCGTGGCGCAACAATCAGATAGCGCCCGTTCGATATCCGGCGATCCAACTTTCGACAACATCGAACCTGAAAAAGAGATCATGAAACTCAAACCAACAATCGCATTGCTGAGCATTTTGTTCGCCGGCGCCGCCCAGGCTGCCCCGACTTTCGTCAACGGCCTGACCCTGGATGGCGGGATGCTCGACCTGTCCGGCGGCACGACGGTCAACAACGGCCGCCTCGGCTATTTCTCCGATATTTACTACGACACCAACCGCAACGAGTGGTGGGGCCTGTCCGATCGTGGTCCGGGCGGCGGCACGCTGAGCTACGACACCCGCGTCCAGCGCTTCTCGCTCGACGTCGATTACAACACCGGCGCCATCTCCAACTTCCAGATCAAGCAAACCATCGTTTTCAACAATGCCGGAAGTTCGCTCAACGGCATTGCCCCGAGCCCGACCAGCACATTGGGGAATTCGATGGACCCGGAAGGTTTCGTCGTCAATCCGAAGACCGGCAACTTCCTGGTTTCCGACGAGTACGGCCCGTCAGTACGTGAATTTGACCGCAACGGCAATCTGCTCCGCACCTTCGTTACGCCGGCCAATCTGATCCCGCGCAACGGTGCATCCGGCGTTGCCAACTTTGCCGGAGACACGGGCAACACGGCAGGAAAACGGACCAATCGCGGCTTCGAAGGTCTGGCCATCAGCCCGGATGGCAAGTACGCCTATGCCATGCTGCAAAGCGCCATACTTGACGAAGGCGGCAGCAGCGGCAAGACGAATCGTATCGTCAAGTTCGATATTGAAACCGGCACAGCAGTTGCCCAGTACGCTTACGACATGAAGCGCTCCAGCCAGGGGCAAGGAATCTCCTCGCTGGTCGCCATCAATGATCACGAGTTTTATGTTCTCGAGCGCAACAATCAGGGCATCGGGGTTGGCGCTACGCTTGGAACCGCTGATAAGGAAGTCTACAAAATTGACATAGCCGGTGCGACCGATGTCAGCAGCATCGATCTCGATGCTGTCGGCGCCGTTTACACCAAGGTCAGCAAATCGGCCAAGTTCCTCGATCTCGATGCCGACACGCTGGCCGCCCTCGGCAACAAGTCGCCGGAAAAATGGGAAGGCCTGGCCATCGGACCAAAGCTGGCCGACGGCAGCTTCCTGATGCTGGCCGGCACCGATAACGACTACAGCGTCACGCAGAATGGCTCAAATGAGCAGTTCGACGTCTATTTCCGTTTCAGCGATGCTGATCCGTATGCCACTTCGATCCAGTGCCCGCTCGGCCAGACCACCGGCTGCATCAGCACCGCCGATGCAACTGGCGCCACGCTTAACAGCGACTACAAGCTGCTGCCCGGTGTCCTGCACGCCTACAAGGTCAGCGCCGCCGACCTCGCCGGCTATACGGCACCCGTCCCGGAACCGGAATCGTGGGCCATGCTGATGGCTGGTCTTGGCTTGATCGGCTTTACCGCCCGTCGGCGTCAGGCGAAGTAAGCTTCTGAGCCGTCCCGCACAGCAGTGCGGGACGCTGTGCAGCACGGCTCCGCCTTACTTGTCGGAGCCGATGCCCAGCACCTGCTTTTCATTCAGCTGCTGGTAGAGAAAAGTCATCTGGCCACCGGAAATCTCTTCAACGCCATACGTGCCATTGATCACGTCGCCGACCTTGGCGATGATGTGTTTGCCCTGATGGTTGAGAAAGACGCGTGTTTCGCCCCCCTCGCTGAGCTTGCCGAGATACTGGAAAGGCAGCGGCGGGGCTGTCGGTTTGGGCGGTTTGGGTGGCGGTGGCGCGACGTACCAGCTCTTGTTGCGGAAGGGGTCGATGGGCTTGGTGCCCTCCTCCGTCTTGCTCTCATCGACTGCCTCGAGCAGCGCCGGCTCGGGAAAATTGAGTGGCGCGGCGGCCAGCTCGGTCGTCCGTTCCTTCGCCCCGACGCGCCGGCTCTCCGCCGCCGACGAAGCGGCTGATTTGCTGGCAACACTGCCCTTGCGCTTGCTCTTTTCCGGCACCGGTTCGTCGTCAATCAGGTAGCCGGCGACGAGGGTAGCTGAGAGCAGGCCGCCGAGAATGATCCAGCGTTGTTTCGGCGTCATGCCGTCTTCCTCCGGCCGAAGAGGATGAAGCGCAATTGCGCCTCAACGTCGCCGCTGCCGATGTTTTCACGGCGCAGGCTGATGTCCTCGACGGCCAGATCGGGGAACTCCTGGCGCACCGCGGCCACGTAGCGGCGTATGGTCTGGTAGCTGCCCTTGACTGGCAGGTTCAGCACGTAGCGGTCAAAAAGACCATCCTTGCCGGGCACCAGCCGATAGTCGCCAGTCGGAATTTGCAGGCCTTCCTTGCTCGCCAGTTCAAGCAGGCTGCCAAGCTCGGCATTGAGCTGGTCCTCGGTGGGAAAACGGTCGAGCAGGCGCTGCCGGGTATCTTCCGGGGTCACGCGCTCGGTCTGGCTTTCCATTGTGGCGCGGCGGGCGCTGCGTTCGAGGCTGGCCAGACGACGCTCGGCTTCCTCGATGGCGTCTTCGCGACCGGGCAACACGACAATGTGGGTCAGCGCGGCGGCAACGACCAGCAAAAAGGCGATCAGCGGCAGCACCGGCAGATTGGCCACGGCAAAGCGCAGGCGAGCGAGCAGGAGGTTCAGGAACCGGTCAGCCATGTTGCGGCAATCTCGAAGAGGATGGGTTGTTGCGGGTCGCTTTGCTTGATCTGATGCGAGAGCAGCACGGCTTTGTCGAGCGGTTCGCGGCGCAGGGCTTCGACAAAGGCGAGCGCCGCCGCCATGTTGCGCGCCTCGCCGGAAATCTGCACCGCCTTGCCGGCCGCGCTGGGGCGAATGGCGAGCAGGGCGACGTCCTCGCTGCTTGCCGCGTCGATGCTGCGGTAGAGCTTTTCCCAGTCGATGCGGATGAGGCCGATGGTCTGGCGCAGGGTCTTGCCTTCCTCGGCCGAAAAAACGTTTTCCGGGCGGCTGTCACGACGGCCGGCATCGACCCGATCGGCCCGCCGCTTGGCCTGGGCCAGCCGGGCTTCGACTTCCTCCTGCTGGCTGAGCAGCGTGCGGTCTTCGAGCCAGGCGTCAGCGCAAAGCAGCACGCCGGCGAGGAGCAGGACAACCGTCAACAGGCCGGGTCGGCGCGGCTGAAAATCCAGGCCCAAATCACGCATGGGTGCCTCCGGTGACTGGCGTAACCAGCATCGTTTCCCAGCCGCCGGCGAGCTTTGGGGCGACGACGGCAGATGCAGAAATCAGCACTTTTTTCCCGTTGACCGTGGCAGATTCGGCGGCCAGCAAGCCGGCCAGCTCACCCGCCAGAATGGCCGGCTCCGTCGTACTGGCGCGGTGATTGCGCAGGCTGGCAAGCTCGCCGTCGCGCACGCCGGCCAGGGTCAGCCAACCGAGGTCGAGGCAGGCCAGCCAGCCGTCGTTCAACTGTGTCTGCTGCGCCGCCAGCTCGGCGATCAGCCGCGGCTGCACGCTGTTCAGGCGCAGGCGCCGGGCCTTGGCGGCAGCGCGCAGGCCAGCCAGCAACTGACGGTCGATACCGGCGGCAATGCCGCTCTTGCCGAAGGACGGACGGTCGAGCGCGATGTCCAGCGCCGCGGCCCGTTCGCCCAGCGCGTTGCGAAACAGGGCGCGGGCCATGTCCAGTCGGGCCGCCTTGCCGGTCAGCATCTCGCTCCACGGCAGCAAGGTGTAGCGGACCAGATGGTCGGCGACGATGATGCGCAGGGCAGCCCCCTGGCCGGCAGTCTTGAGCAAGGCATCGGCAGCGGCCAGCACCGGCTGCCAGTCGGCTTCGCCCGGCGTCGGCGGCGCCACCTCGGCCGTTTGGCTGGACGGCGCACCGCGCCACGGCTGCCGTTCGAGAACGACGCGCTGCGGGTGAATGAAGAGGGTCAGGCGGTCAAGCCACGAAAGTGACACGGTTGGCTTCTTCCAGGCTGGTTATCCCGTCGCGGACGAGGTCGAGGGCGCTTTCGCGCAGTGAGCGGGTGCCGTTACGGCGGGCCGCTTCCTTGAGTTGGCGGATCGGGGCGCGGCTGATGATCAGTTCGCGGATTTCGTCGTTGAGAACGAGCAGTTCGGCGATGGCCTTGCGGCCGCGATAGCCGGTTCCGCGGCAGGTGCCGCAGCCGACCGCGCGGCGGAATTTCCAGTCGGCACCGGCCACCGTGCCGATATCGGCATCGGTCAGTTCTTCGCCGGTCGGTGTCGTCGGCTGCATGCAGGCCGGGCACAGGGTACGGATCAGCCGTTGGGCGACAACGCCGTTGAGCGCCGAAACGAGGTTGTATGGGTCGACTTCCATGTGCAGGAAGCGGCCGATGACGTCGAAAACATTGTTGGCGTGCACCGTGGTGAATACCAGGTGACCGGTCAGCGCGGCCTGGACGGCAATCTGCGCCGTCTCCGAGTCGCGGATTTCGCCGACCATGATCTTGTCCGGGTCGTGACGCAGGATGGAGCGCAGGCCGCGGGCGAAAGTCAGGCCTTTTTTCTCGTTGACCGGGATCTGCAGGACGCCGGAAAGCTGGTATTCGACCGGATCTTCGATGGTGATGATCTTGTCTTTGCCGTCGTTGATTTCAGTCAGTGCCGCGTAGAGCGTCGTCGTCTTGCCGGAACCGGTCGGGCCGGTCACCAGCACCATGCCGTAGGGCTCGCTGGACAGCCGGCGGATGCGCGCCATGATGTCGGCGTCGAAGCCCATGGCGTCGAGACGCAGGCCCTGCAGGTGATCGGTCAGCGCCTGCTTGTCGAGCACGCGCAACACGGCGTCCTCGCCCCAGATACTGGGCATGATGGAGACGCGGATGTCGATCTCGCGGTCCTGCCAGCTGACCTTGAAACGGCCGTCCTGCGGCACGCGGCGCTCGGAGATATCGAGCTCGGAGAGCACCTTGACGCGGGAAATCATCTGCTCGGCGGTGTCGACGCCGTCGATCGACCCGGCGTAATTGAGCACGCCGTCGATGCGGTACTTGATGGCCAGGCCGCGATTGTTGGCCTCGACATGGATATCGCTGGCCCCGGCTTTCAGGCCATCGTGCAGCGTTGACCGCAGGAGACGGACGACGGCGCTGCCGTCTTCGGAAATGCGTTGCAGCGAGAGGTCTTCGGCCACCGAACCGATGGCGATCTGGCCGCCCTCGCCGCTCAGACTGCCGTCGAGCGCCCGAACCCGGGTTTCTTCACGGGCCAGGAAGGCAGTTAAAACCGAAGGCGGCGCCAGGCGCCAGTGCAGCGGCTTGCCGAGCGGCACCAGGCCTTCGAGCCAGTCGCGCACGGTGACGTCGAAGGGGTTGGGCGTGGCGATCAGGTAGGCATCGCCGGCTTCGAGGACCAGCGCCTGACGCCGGATGAATTCTGCAAACGGCGCCAGCGACAGGGCCAGCGAGTGTTCGGAAAGCTCAGCCAGGCTGATCGCATTGAGGCCGAAGGCCAGGGCCGTCAATTCGCCAGCCGCCTCTTCGCTCTGGCCGAAATCGGCCTGCAGGGCAGCCATCACGGCCGGCAGGCCACGACCGGCCGCCGCCAGCTGGCATGCCTCGCCGAGCAGGACATCGTGTTCCTGGCGTTCCATCGACAAGTGCGCCTCCCTTGGTGAGTTCATCGCTTACTCTACTGAAAATTGCCGGCCAGTTCGAAGATCGGCATGTACAGAAGCAGCACGATGCCACCAATGACGCCGCCGATCACCGTCATCAGCAAGGGTTCGAACAAACGGGTGAACATGTCGACGAGGCGATTGATTTCCTCGTCGTAGAAGGTGGCGACGGCTTCCATCATGTCGCCGAGCTGGCCGCTGCGTTCGCCGACGGCAATCATGCGCAGCGCCACCGGCGTGGTCAGGCCGCCGCGTTCGGCCGCCTGCGAAAACGGTCGCCCCTGTTCGATGTCGGCCACCGCCTGCAGCAAGCCGGCGCGCAGGGCAACGGGGAGAATGTCGGCGACCATGCCGAGCGTCGTTTTGAGGGGAATGCCGGCGCGCAGCAACATGCCGGTGGTCCGGTAAAAACGCGCCAGGAAGATCAGCCGGATACGCTCGCCAAGGGCCGGCACGCGCCAGGCGGCGCGGGCGACGGCGGCACGTACGGGCGGCAGCGAGAACAGGCCGACCAGCGCGGCGACGCCCAGCGCGACGCCAACAGCCAGCCCGGCAGCGTGGTTGTTGATGAAGCCGCCCCAGGCGAAAAGCAGACTCGACAGCCCTTCCGGATCGCGCCCGCTATCGGCGAAGACCAGGGCAAAGCGCGGCACGACATAGCCGAGCAGAAAGAGCGTAACAATCGCCCCGACCGACATCAGCAAGACCGGGTAGATGGCAGCGCTGACGATTTTCTTCTTGAGGTCGGCCAGTTTTTCGTGGAAGACAATGTAGCGCTGCAGCGCTTCGGGCATGTCGCCGGTGCGTTCGCTGGCCCTGACTGTTGCCACGTACAGATCGGGAAAGGCCTCGGGATGATGCTGCATCGCCGTCGACAGTGACTGCCCTTCACGCAGGTGGCCGAGCAGACGGCTCAGGACCTCGGAGGTCGCCGAGCCCTGGTCCTGCTCGGACAGCGTCTCCAGGCCTTCGACGACGGTCAGGCCGGCCTTGAGCAGCGAGAGCATCTGCCGGGTGAACAGCGGCAGCGGAAACTTGCCGCCGCGCGCCCGTCCGCTGCGCTGGCCTATGGCCCGCGACGAGACGATGACACCGCCCTGCAAGGCCGGCGCTGCGCCAAGCAGTTCCGGTGATTCGGCCGCCACCGTCAGTCGGCAAACACCCCGACCGGGAAAGACGGCCATCACGTCGTAATCCATTGTCAGCCGCGACTCACCAGTTGGTGATATCGGCGTTTTCGTCCTCGCCGCCGGCCTTGCCATCCTTGCCGAAGGAGAAGAGATCGAAGTCGCCGTGTTCTCCGGGCTGGGCGTACTGGTAGGCGGCGCCCCACGGGTCTGCCGGCACCTCCTTCTTGAGGTAGGGGCCCTGCCAGCGGCTCTCGCCAGCCGGACGCTTGGTCAGCGCGGCAAGTCCCTGCTCGGTATTGGGGTAACGACCGACATCGAGACGATATTGGTCGAGTGCCTTTTCCAGGCCGTCGATCTGGGCGCGCGTCGCCTTGATTTCCGATTTGCCGATCTGCGAAAAATACTTTGGCCCGACATAACCGGCGAGAAGACCGATGATGACCATGACGACGAGCAGTTCAAGCAGGGTAAATCCGCGCTGACGCAGCCGGGAAACGACGCCGGGCGCGAAAAGGCGGCCAAGGATTCGGGAAATTAGTTTATGCAACACGGGTTCGCCAAGGGAGATTAAGTATCCAGGGAATAATACTATGCAAGCTGCGTTACATGACCATGACGCTACCGTCACTGAAAGCTGGCCAAGCCCCGGTTACCCGCCGGTCAATTCCCGGTAACACAGGCAGGTTAAGCTGGGCGGACAACTCGATTATGATTCGACCATGCGCCTCAACTCAGCCCTCTTCTGCCTTGCCGTCACCGCGCTTGCTCCCCTGCAGGCTCAGGCGGTCGGCGGCATTTTCGGCTTTGTCGACGAGGACGGTGTCGAGCACCTGAGCAACATTCCGGACGACAAGCGCTACCGGCTGGTGCTGGCCGACCGTTTCGAACCGGCCCGCACCGCCTTGCGCGCACCGCGCGGCGTACTCGCCCTGCCCTACGGCCAGCGGCCGTTTCACGATTCGGTCATGCGCGCCAGCAACGAGTCCGGCGTCGACGCCAAGCTGCTGCATGCGGTGATCACCGTCGAATCCGGCTACAACCAGGGCGCCGTTTCACCGAAGGGGGCAACCGGCCTGATGCAGTTGCTGCCCGGCACTGCCAAACGCTATGGCACGGTCAACCTGCTCGACCCCGGCGAAAACATCCGCGCCGGCGCCCGCTACCTGCGCGATCTGCTGGCACTGTTCGACAACAATCTCGAACTGGCGCTGGCCGCTTACAACGCCGGTGAAAACGCCGTCATCCGCCATGGCCGCCGCCTGCCGCCCTACGCCGAAACCCGGCGCTACGTGCCGCTGGTCGTCGCGCATTACCGCCGGATGCAGGGAAACTGAGCGCCTTTCCAGACCAATCCCACGGTCAACCGGAAATATTGGCCAAAATCAAAAAGTCAGGATTAGTGGCTTAGTTGCCATCCGGGGTGATCGAGAAGCGATAGCCCATACCGCGCACGGTCTGCACCATGCCGTCCAGCGCGTGGTTTTCGAGAACGCTGCGCAGGCGACGGATATGCACGTCAACCGTCCGCTCCTCGATGTGTGAACGACCGCCCCAAACATAATCGAGCAACTGGCCGCGGCTATGGACGCGCTCGGCATGGGTCATCAGGAAATGCAGCAAGCGGAATTCAGTCGGTCCCAGACCAATCGGCTCCTCGCCGGCCAACGCCTTGCGCGAATTGGGCACCAGGCGCAAACCGCCGATTTCAACCGAACCTTCAAGCATTTTCGGGTCGCGCCGACGGATCACCGCCTTGACGCGGGCGACCAGTTCGCGCGGCGAGAATGGCTTGGTCACGTAGTCATCGGCGCCGATTTCAAGTGCCGAAATCTTGTCGACCTCTTCGCTGCGGGCGGTCAGCATGATCACGGGAATTTCACGCCAGCGGGAATCGGCGCGGACATGGCGGATCAGCTGAAAACCGGACATGCCGGGCAGCATCCAGTCCACCAGCAACACATCGGGCGCGTTCGACGACAGAACCTGCCAGGCGGCCTCGGCACTGTCGACGGCATGCACCTCAAACCCCGCGTACTTGAGGTTAATCGTGATCAACTCGTTGACGTACGGCTCGTCTTCAACGACAAGAACTCTTGCAGACATCTCTCGCCCATTTGCTTGCATTCACAGCCGCTCAGGATATTCCGGCAACATTACCGGATGATGATATTTAGATTTCCGCCACGCTTCTTACCAGAAATACCAGGCACCAGTCGCCAGCACCCAAACCCCCAGACCGGCGTTGGTCACGGCATGTGCCGCAATCGGAATCCACAAATTGCCGCTACGCACGTATAGCCAGCCATAGACCAGGCCAGCCAGCATGCCCGCGGCCCACTGGCTGTGTTCAAGCCCGAAAGCGATACTGGAAAAGAGCATGGCGCGCAGGCCGATGCGGGCCGGGTCGACCGCCAAAAAATCGGCCTCGTCGAGCCAGCGCATGATCAGCGAGCGCCAGAACAATTCTTCCATGAGCGGCACCACCAGCGCCGAACCGGCCAGTCGCATCAAGGCCAGCGACCAGTCGATACTGCCATCGGCCGCGCGCGGCTCGAATCCGGAGCCCGACTGGCCGAGCACGAAAATGCCGGAATCCAGCAACAACCAGATGCCCAGAACCATCAGGCCAGCCGCCAAGGCCAGTCCGAATTCCCGAATGGACAGATGACGCGCCGCAGTCAGTTCAGTGAAGCTCGGCCAAAAAACGTAGAGCAGACTAGCCACTACGGCCGAACGAATACCGTAAAACCAGCGCGGGTCGATTACCCCGCCCAACTGCGCCGCCAACCACGGCTCGACCGCCATCAGGCCGATGAAAACCGCGAACGGCAAGGCACGGGCCACGACCGGAGCCGGAAAAGACAAGCCGCGCGCCAGAACGCCGACGCTCATGAGCCGACGCGCTGGCTATCCACCTTTTCGCGCATATCCTCGACCGCGTTCTCGATCTCGACCCGCTTCAGGCCGGTGAACGGCTCGCCCTGCAAGCTGCTGTCGAGACAGCTTTTCTTTTCATAGAGATCGAGCACCTGATTGCTCACCTTGCGCAGCTCCTGGCCCCGCTCGGTACACATCTGCAGTTGCTGCTTCTCGGCCGCCAACGCAGCCTGCAGGCGCTTGCCTTCGGCCTCTGCGGCACGCTGCGCCTCCTGAGTCTTGCGCAACTCGGCCTCGGTTTCGGCCAGCTTGGCGGCAGTCGCATCGCGGGCTGCACGCAGGGCAGCAGCATCACGACTCAGCGCCGCAGCCCGACGTGACTCGCCTTCCACCTTTTTGCGAACATCCCCCAACTCGCTTTCCGCCGCAGCCTTCTGCTCGGCCAGTTCGGTCTTCTCCCGCTCCAACTGGCGCTGCATCTGTTGCAAGCGGCGGACTTCACCCTTGTTCGGATCGGCTTTTTTTTCTGCGGCCAAAGCTGGCGCCGCAGCAAACGTGGCTGCCAGAAACAGGGCTACGAGCGTTGTTTTAGAAGCGCACATTGACGTCAGCCTGCAGAAGATCGACCCCGAAACGATGTGCCGGATCGAGCGAGAAGGATTCAATGGACTGAGCCGACATCCAGCGCAACGAGAGCCAGGCGTTCTGATCGACACCATAGTTCAGGCCCAGCTGGTAGCCCTTGAGGTTGGTACCACCAAGGCCGAAATCGGAGTCCGTAAAGGCGTCGACCGTGGCATCGGAACCAAGATAGCGGTAAGCGAAGGAACCCTGCCAGTCATGCCGTTTTTCCAGCTTAGGCATGCCGACAGCAAGCTTGAAGAGGTAGCCGTAATCCTTGCCATCGGTCAGCGCAACCCCCGTCCGACGCTGGATTTCGCTGCGATCGAAAGCGGTATTCTTGACGTAATCGGCGGTCAGCACGACATGGACGGGATCAAAGTGGGCCAGATCGAGCGAGGCGGTCAGGTTGATCGGGCGGAACTTGGAGGCTAGGCCCCAGATGCTGTTCGTATCAGACTGGTAAGCGGTATCGAACAGCGTATTGCCCTTCTGACGCAGGCCTGAGCCATATTCATACTGACCGTAGGTAGCTGATCCACCAAGTTGATAGCTTTGGTAATTTGCCTGCGTTTCCGGCCGGCCCTCAAGATTCTCGTAATCGTATAGCGCTACCCCGAAACTCAAGCGGCTATTCGGCATCAACTGCCACTTGGCGCCGAGCTGTGCGCCACGCAACCATCGACTGCTCTTTGACGGTGGGCCGTCCTCACGTAGCGGGAAGGCACCGATGGTAAGGAAGGGGCGAAAATCGCCATTGGCAAAACTGGGCTTGAACGTCGCCGCAACCCCTTCAAAATTCAGATCCTCGTCCCAGACGAGATCAGTCGAAAACCAGGGATTCGGGACACGTCCGCCCGTCACTGACATCCATTCGACCGGATCGTATTTCACGTATGCACGATCCACCAGGAACTGATACTTGTTGAAATCCTGTCCCATTGTCTGATTCGTCGACACCCGGTCGCTCGTCGTGCCCGTCGCCAGACGGACCCCGGCACTCCAGTCATCGGAAACCTTGGCCAGCATACCGAGTCTGGCTCGCACGCGGAAACGCTCGCGGTCAGTCTGGGTATTCGCCGAAACTGGAATGAAGCCGGCGGCCCGGGTCGTTTCGGGCGAAGATGTCAGCGCAAGGAAATAATCGTCGGGCGAAGCATTGCTTTTCGCAAACTCCTCCAACTGGTAGCGGACCCGAATGTCGCCCTCCCACTTGATCCGATCCAGCCACGATGGCACAGCATTCGGTTCGGCCCAGCGCTCGGCCTTGGCCTGGGCCAGCACCTCTTGGCGCAATTGGTCGCGAATCTCGTTCTTGACCGTTTCCGGCACGTACTGGACGCGGACCGGCGCGGCCGATTTTGACTTCTCGCGGGTCACTGTTTTCGCTGCCTTGGACTGGGCAGCCTTGACCATCGCATCGGCCTTTTCGCGGCTGAAAATACCCTGCTCGACCAGCGCATCGATCAAATTGAGCGTCGTTTCGCGCAGGGTTTCGAGCGATTCCCGGTCGTCGGCAAGCGCCGGCTGACCGGCCGCCAGCAAGCCGACAAAGACGCCGACCATGGCTTTGTGCAAAGGTTTTTGCGTGAATTTCATGGATTTCTCTCGTGGTTTCTTCAATTCAATTCGTAATCAGGGCGCGCCGCGGGCAGTGATGCGTATGCGGATCGGCTGCGGCATGTTCTCGGGTGGCGCTTCGCGCATGGCGGCGACTTGCAGCAAGGCTTCCCGGAGCAGTTCGTCCAGCCCGCTGTTACCGGTGCTTTGCGCCAGATCGGCTTTCTCGACCGAGCCGTCGCGACGCAGCCAGACGCGCACGGTGACGCGATAGTCGGATTCCTTCAGCTTGCGATTGCGGCTCAGCTGTTCCTGCAAATGGCGCTGCAGGCGGCCGGCGTACATACCCTGCGCAGCGCCTGTCGCCCCGATGTTGCCGCCGGCGTATTCGCGACCGACCGTGCCGGCGCCGAAGGCACTGTCGCCGTCGCCGGCCGCGCCTTCCATCTTGAGCGGCTCGTTCTGCGCCGGCTGCGGCGCTTCCTTGGGCGGCTCGATCTTGACGTCCTTGTTTTCCTTGGGCGGCTCGGGTTTCTTTTCTTCCTTGGGCGGCGGCGGTGGCGGTGGCGGTTTATCCGGCAGCAGGGTGACGACCGGCGGCTTGCGCGGCTTGCCGGACTTGCCGCCCATCAGGCTCATGATGCCCCAGGTCACAATGGCAATAATCGCGGCGCCAAGCACGGCGATCACGACAATACTCACCCAGCGCCGCGACGGCTTGATCTTTGTTTCCATGGCCGTCAGTTACCAATTCTCGCCGTGACGAGTCCCACGGCGCCGATGCCCATGGCGCCAGTGAGATCGAGCACTTCAACAACGCGCGCGTAGTTGACCGCCGGGTCGCCCTTGAGCACGACCGACGCCTTCGGGTCACGGGCCATGGTCGACTTTAGCTGGACCTCCAGTTCGCGAACCGAAACGCCGACACCGTTGAGGTGCAGCGAGCCGTCCGGCTTGATCTGGATGATCTTGATCTCGTGCTTTTCGGTGCTCGGCTTGCTCGACGGCTTGGGCAGATTGATCGACATGCCCGACACCGAGGCGGTGGTCATCAGGATGAAAATAACCAGCAGCACATAGGCGAGGTCGAGCATCGGTGTGACGTTGATGCTGTCGTAGGGTTTGGTTTCCGCTTGAACGTGCATGACCTACCTCTGCGCCCGCGTTGTCGCCAGGCCGAGATCGGTGATGCCGTTGCGTTTGAGCAACTCCATGACCTCCATGACCTTGGCGTACTGGGCCTGTCCGTCGCCCTTGATAACGATCGACAGCGCCGGATTGGCCGCTAGATACTGAGCCAGACGCAGGTCCAGCTGCTCCATGGTCACCGGGTAGGCGTCGATGAAGACGTCACCGTTGCGCGCCACCGTCACTGCCTTGGTACCCGGCTTGGCCAAACTGGTGCTGGCTGCCGTTTTCGGCAACTCGACCTTGACGCCCTGCACCGAAGCCGTCGTCATGATGATGAAAATGACCAGCAGCACATAGGCGAGGTCGAGCATCGGTGTGACATTGATCTCGTCGTAGGGCTGATTGTCTTCCTGAACCTGCATCGTCCTCGTTCCCGCTTAGACGGCGTACTGCTCGGCCGACTTGGTCAGGAACTCGTCGGCGAACACCTGGGTGTCGGCCGAGACGTTCTTGATCTTGATAGCCAGCCAGTTGTAGCCGAACAGGGCGGGAATCGCCACGGCCAGACCGGCGACGGTGGCGACCAGCGCAGCAGCAATACCCGGCGCGATCGAGTTCACATTGACGTCGCCAGCCGCGGCAATCGCCGCGAAAGTGATCATGACGCCGACCACGGTGCCGAGCAGGCCGAGGAAGGGGCCGCCGGAAATGGCGATGGTGAGCAGCACGATCTGGCTGTTCAGGCGCTGGTTCTCACGAACTAGCCCGGCATCCATGGCGGCGCGGATCGAATTGAGGGCAGCATCGGAGAGCTTGTTCTGGACACCGCTCTTGGTCTGGGTGTCGAAGCGGTGATGCATTTCCTGAATGCCGATCTTGTAGAGACGGAAGATCGTCGAATGGCGCATCGCCTCGTCTTCGCTCAGCGCCTTGGTATCCATCGAATCGGGTTGCAGCAGCTTGCGCGGATTGTCGCGGAAGCGGTTGAGGAAGGCATCGTTGGCCTTTTCCGCCTTGCCCAGGAACAGGGTCTTGCCAACCATGACAGCGCAGCTGATGACGGCCATGACGGCGAGAATGCCGATGACGATCCAGCCGTCCACCGTCAGCGCGCCGAGCAGGATGCCGACGTAGGAGGCCTCCCCAGCCGCCTCTTCTTCCTCGGCGCCATACATCAGGCTGTCCGGTTGCTGGCTGCCATGCAGGGCCTTGATGTAATCGGCCGAACGCGAGGTCGCGGCCAGCGTCACTTCATCCAGCTCGCCCTGGAAACCGGCACCGATCTGGATATCGCCAGCCGTGTCGTCGAGCGCGATATCGGCCGTGCCGGCTTCGGCGCCTTCCATGTAGAAGGTCAGCTTGCCGCCGATCAGCGTCATCGCCACGTGCTGCCAGGTATCGGCCAGCACCGTCGCCTTCGACGGGAATTCCTTGCCATTGACCACGGCCACCAGCTTGCCGCCCTTGAGCGCCAAGGCCAGGCTCTTGCCGCCTTCGCTTTGCTGGAACAAGGTACCGGAAGCATTGGCCACCGGCTTGATCCACGCCGTGAAAGTCAGGCCATTGGCAGTAATCAGCTTCAGCGAGGGAGACGCAGGAACCGTCAGCGTCGTACTGCCATCCAGGCTGGCTGCGTCACCGAGCGGACCAGCGACGGGTTTAATTGTCAAATTTTGCGGATTATTCCGGTTGACCGTGGAATCCTGTACCGGACCATTGTCGGAGAAATGCAATACGAGATTCTGGGCGGCATCGTAGCTGCCCTTCGCATCGCTGGCGGCAGCCGCCTTTTCATTACCCCAGAGCAGCGTGATCGCGTCCGTTTTGGCCAACGGGGCCAGCTTGGGCTGTTGCACCCAGATCACCGCCAGTTCGTTCGTCGAATCATATTTTTCGATATGAAAACGCAGTGGCGTCTTGCCATCGGCAGCCGTCACGCGCAGATCGCTACCGTCCGGCTTGGCTTCGGCAAAGGCAAAATTTCCGGTGTGCAGGCGCAAGGCCAACGGCAACTGGGCAGCCCCCAGCTTCAATTCAACGCCTTCGGCCGTCGTGTCGATCGCGGTCTTCTGCTTGTGCGCCCAGTCGTCGGCATTGAAGCCGTCGGCGGCGTGTGCGTTCAGGGCAAAAAGGCTCGCGGCCGCCATCATCCAGTGTGCAAGGTTTCTCATCGTCTTCAAAGTTATTGGGTTGATCTATCGATTATGAAAGTTGTTCTTTACAGCCGTGCTACCCCGCCGCACGTGCCCGTGCTTTGCGCTTGCGTTCTTCTTCCTCGAGCAGGGCGGGGTCGGCAGCCGGTTCGCTGTCGAGCACCTCAACCGTCAACATGCCGCCCGCCCCATCGCGCTTGCCGGCCGAGGGCGCGGCATCTTCGAGGGCCTTGTTTTCGTTGTTTGTCGGTGTAGTTACAGCAGCAACGGGAGCAACCGCCGCTACCGGGGCTGGAGCCCCGCTGACCCCGCCGGCCGCCTGGATGTTGGTCGCGTTCAGTACCACCCGCGCGCCAAGCGTGATGTTCCCGGTACTGCGCAAACCAGCATCGCCGGCATCGATTGCCCCTTCCGGTGCGAACAGGTCCATGTCGCTGGCCGGCGTATCGTCGCGCGACGCCAGAACCCCGATCCCCGAACCCGACACCGAGTTGGCTGTATCAAGGACGATCTGACCGTTACGTACGACCAGGACCGGCGGCGGTGTCGAGTTCACCGTCTTCGCACCGCTACCGGCATCGATGTTGCCCCGATTTGCCCAAATCATGATGTTGCCGCCGTCGAGCGTGAACACCCGCGACTGATTGACCAGGAAATCGTCGGCAACATAGGCCAGAATATCGCCGCCGTTGATGGTGAAGATGCCCTGATCCGAAGCCACTTTCGACAAAGAAGGCGCTGCCACGCCAACAACGGTACTACCTCCCGGAACGAGCATCTGGATATTGCCACCCTGCTCGGTCTTGATCTGGCTCATCGAAAGCAGGAGGTCGCCCTTGCCGATGTTCTCTTCGGGGAACAGTGCTGCTGCCAGCGTCCGCCCCTTGTCATACTGCGACTGGTCGCCGGTATTCTGGGCAACCCGGCCAAACTCGGTGAGTTTGGCGTAGAAGACGTCGAGCACTTCGGCATCGCTGACGGCCTCGCCATCGATGATTTTCTGATGGGTGGCCTGCAGGCCCGCATTCCTGGCCAGCTCAGCCGCTGAATAGGATTTGCCAGAGGCAATCAGGTTGACCAGTTCTGTTCTGTCCGAGGCCAGTTCGCTGTACAACCCCTGGTAGTCCGGCGTGCCACCGGCGATAGCCAGAATATTGGCGCCCCCCTCCGGCAGATAGGGATTGTCAAGGTTGCCGCGCGTCACGATGCCCTGGGTATCGGCCAGATCGATCGTTCCCTTGGCCTGAACCAAGACAGAACCACTGCCACCAACCTGTATTCCCTTGAGCGGCTGGGTCACTGGCGTGGGCAAATTCCTCGGATCGGTCACCGTCTTGTAGTCGTACTGGATGTCGCCCCCTGCCTTGATGACGCTAACGTCATCGGCATGGTTATGCTGAATATCGAGACTCATGTTCTTGATGTCGCCGCCCGCGTCAATAACGACAGCCTCATTGAACAGGTGCACCTTGTCGTCGATCGCGTTGGTCGCGCGTTGGTCAGCAATATCTCCGGTCAACGCGACGATGCGGCTCGGCTCGTTATCGTTGGCGTGCCAGTTCGTTGCCGAATGCTTCTCGAGGGCGCTTCCTGAATTCAGCACACCTAACAGGACAAAGCCGGTCTCACCGAGCAAACCGTTGCCAAGTACCGGATTGCGGACGCTCGGCAAATATTTTTCGGACAGATCCAGTTGCTGGACCGGTGCATCAAACGCTATCGAGCCCTCAGCCAGCAAATCCAGTTGCCCCGACAACCCCGGCACCTGAACAATCGATCCGCTGATGTCGCCGCTCAGGGCCGCCACCTTGACCTGCGCCGGCACGAGCCGATGGGTCTCGCTGTCGGTCACCCCGTAAACCGTATCCTGCGCTTTCAGGCCGACATCGCCGGCCAGGGAGACGACATCGAGAGCCGAACGCTCGCCAAAGGTACCCAAGCGAACGTTATAGTCACCGGTCACCGTGACCAAACCCGACGTCGCCTTGGCGCCCGTCGTGTAGGTGCTGTTGTAAAGCCAGTTCGTGTTGGCCCACAAAGGGTTGTACACATTGCCCAGTTCGACGTCCTGCCGGCCAACAACATCAACGGTACTGTTACCGATGGCAACGGTCGTGTAGAAATTGTTGTCAATCAGATCGCCATTGCTATTCGTGGTAACGATGACATAGGGCTTGATCGCGTCAGCTGTCAGCGTCACCTTGCCGGTTTCGGCATAGAGCATCCCGCCGATGATCGAGCCTTGCGCCTGCACACTCAGGTCACCACCGCCCATGATCAACGCCCGGTCGGGTTGCGCCTCGCCATCCACGGTCGGCACACGGCCGCTGGTCGGAATAGCAACGATGGCATTGCTGACATCGCCGCCCGCCGTCAGGCTGATATCGCCACCGCCGAATGCGGCGATACCCGACTGGAACGAAGCAACCCGCGACCACCATTGCAGATTCTTGTTGCCCCCCACCCGCATCAGCCATTCGTTGGGGTTGCCTTGATAAACCGACGTTAGAGCAGGCTTTTCAACCTCGATCGAACCGCCGGCCTTCAGCGAGATGTCGCCACCGCCGGTCAGGAAGGCCGAGTACACACCCTTGGCTGTGTAGTTGTTATTGACGAAAGCCGGGTTAAAACCATCAAGGGCCGTCGTATCGGTCACACCTGCCGTATAAATCGCTGCCCTGTCACCAAGCTCAATGTCTTTCGCGGCTGCAATATCGATGCTGCCCGTGCCGGTACGGATCAGTTTGTTATCCGCCAGCACGACACTGCCAGTGGTGGCCGAAGCATCCGTTCCCAGCGGCGAAGCCTGATCGACATCCGCCCCGGCAACGAGCCGGAACGACCAGCTATCAACTCCGCTGCCGACGCGTGCATCGCGATAGATATCAGGCACCACGTTGGTTCCAGAACCGTTCGCAACAAAGCCGTCGGTCAGGGTACCACTGAGCAGCAAATCGCCCTCAGCGCGCAGCGTCAGCGCACCAACTGCACCGGCCGCACTGGTCTTGGCAAAGCTCCAGTCATTGCCAACCAGCAAGTTACCAGTCGACCGGATTTCCTCGCCGACCCGGAAGACCGTACCCAGGCGCTTGTCGGGGTCGGCGGCCTCAACAAAGGCAGTCCCCTTGAGCGCGGACACTTCACTCGCGGTCTTGAGCAAGGCAGCCTGCTCGGCCGTACCAAGCACGAAATCGCCGGTCTTGCGCGTCACCCGTACCGCCTCCAGCGCAACAGTAGCCGCGCCCTGAACGTTGCCATCCAGTTTCACCTTGGCCATGCTCGACCCGACGACGGGTGCCGAAGCCAGTGGCACGTCATTGACTAGCCTAAACTCGCCCTTGCTCTGTCCATCGACATTGACCACCGTATAGACCGCCGTCACCAACCTGTCCGTCTTAAGATCACCGGACTTCAGCACGCTACCGTCAGCATTCTTCAATTCGACCGACGTCTTTTTGGTATCGGCCGACACGATTTCCAGCGTAGATGCGGCGGTATTGTTGCTCTTTGGACGGAATGTGACCGTGTAACCAGGGTTCTGGAAATCAGCAGCCGTCAGCGGCTTAACGGCCGGTGTCAGGCTGTACTTGTTGGCCAATCCGGTATCTACTTCGGCCGCAGTCGATATTTTGAAGACGCCATTGTCGTAGATGGCGACAACGCCCTGGCCTGCCTTGATCGCACCTGCAGCCAGTGCAGAGCCATCGGCATTGACCAGTGCCACCTTACTGTTACCGCCCACGGTTACCGTGGCGCCCACCTTCGATGCGGCATAGGCGTTGAATGAAATCACCGTCCCGTTTGCCAACGAATTGGGGTTGGTAACCCCGATCAACAAGTAATCAGTACTGGCTGCCCCCTGCTTGGTTGTCACCAGCGCTGCCATGGCATCGTTATCGACAATCTCGGCTCCAGTGCCACTGACCAGCTTGCCCAAACTGTCTTGGCGCGGCGCGCGGAACGTCACGCGGCCACCGCTTGCCTTGCTGCCTGTAGCCATCGAGACATCAATGCTGGCAGCTGCAACCTCGCCATCCTTGGCCAAGAAATTGATCTCAGTGTCCAATTCGTCCTCGGCCTTCGTCGCACTGACGCCGATGGTCACCGAACCGCCCTCGCCTGCCGTGCCATCGCCACTACCGACCACTTCCGTGGCATTGGCCTTGAGGGCGCTGCCGGCATGCAGTTCAACCTTGCCACCGACGGCATTCGAGCCATCGGTATCGCTCACCCGGTTGGCATAGAGACCGATAGAACCACCCTTGTTACCGGACGCATCGACGGTGCCAAAAATGCCGATATTGCCGGCATCAGCCGACAACTGGAATTGATGTGCCTTGATCTGCTCATTCAGCACAAGATCGCCAACCCGACGACGGACATCCCAGCTTTCGCTGAGATGGCGGTTGCCGGATGAATCAACGACCGCATTGGCCAGGCGATCAAGCGCAACCGACGCTGCATCGACCACCAGGCTACCCTGTGTCTTGCCGTTGGCCGCGTTGCCGCGCAGAGTTTGCGCCGCAGCATCAACCGTGCCTTTTTCGGCCAGCAGGCGGATCGTGCCGGCATTGCCACCGCCGGCATCGGCGGAAACCGTGGCAACGGCACGTTCGTTGATCTGGACATTGCCTTCCGTCGATTTCAACGTGATACGACCACCCGATGCGTAAGCCGTGGTATCGGCAAACTTCACGGCGGCACCGGCGGCACTGACCAGCGCACCGCTGTCCAGTGTCACGCTCTGCGTACCGGCCAGGGTCAGATCGCCGGCCGCCAGGTCGATATGTCCCGACACCGTAACGCTCTTGCCGGCCAGTTCCAGTTTGCTGCCGAGACCGGCGGCCGTTGTCGGCGTCGTGGCGTTCTCATGGCGCTGGACAGACAAGCCGCCCGTAGCCGTCAGGACATGATCCGCCCCACTCGTGCTGGTCACGCGTCCCGCGATGATGTCGAGTTTGGCATCGACGGGCTGGCTGTTGGTATCAACCCGGCCGCTCTCGACGCGAGTCACACCGCGACCGGCAAACACAAGGTCACCGCTTGCCTTGAGCTCGACAGCATCGAAGCCTGCGATCTTGAAGCCGCTGGTGCCCGCCTTGCGCATCGCTTCGGTCGCGTTGTCGCTAAAAGTAATCTGCTTGGCATCGACATTCAAATCACCGCTGCCGAAGGCCCCGCCAGCGACGAACTTCGCGCCCTCGGGATTGTCATTCTCGAACACCACCTGTTTGGCGGAAATATTGGCGACACTGTTGTCACCGCCATGTCCGGCAATGCCGGCAGCCGAAATAACCAGTTCATTGAGCGTGGCCGACCCCAGCGTTGCATCGCCGTAGAGGTCAAGCGTCGAATAGCTCACCAGGCGCATTTGATCGACATTGGCGAACCGCTCCAGATCAGCCTTCTTCAGCGTAACGCCGTCAGCCGGCACCGAACTGTCGGCCACCACGTTGATCCGGCCGGCACCGATGCTGATCGCCCCGCCGCCATCGCGCGAACCGTCGGCCAGACGCTTGCCCGGGGAAACCATACCGGCCAGCTCATTGCCGCGCGTCGCATCGAATACCAGCGACTCGCCAGCCACAGCAGCAGTACTTTCGACCATCAAATCGCCCTGCAGGCGATTGACGCCGCTCCGGCTGACCTTGACCTGGCTGCCTTCGGCAACGCGCAGGAAGGCGCCGTCGCCGGTCAGCGCAATGTCTCGCCCCGTCGCATCGCCAGCCGAGTCGATCTTGCTCTTGCCTGCCACGGTCAGCATCTCGCTAGCCGTCGCCAGAATCTCGCCAGCGCTCAGCGCCGTTCCGCCCTCGCGGTTCCCATCATTGTTGATCAGTACGGAACTGGAAATTGTGTCGATCTGCGTGCCGGCTGCCGTCTCCGTACGCACCCCGCCGAGCAACAGGCTGGCGATCGTCACACCTTCGAGCTTGGAGGGATCAACCACCGAATAGCCCTCCGGCGTATTGCCCTGGTTGCTGACATACAGCTTGGGCGCGGCCAGATCCAGCGCCAGCCCTTGCGCGGCGCGATTGCGCCCGTCAGCGGCGCTGATTTCGGCCGCGGTCTTGGCCACGACGCTGGGATTGAACTCCAGACTGCTGCGGCCGACTACCGATAGATGACCGGCATCGCCGGCCAGACGAACGCCGGCTTGGTCGTAGAAGAACGACGAAGCCGTCGTCAGCGTGTATTTCGCCCGGTTGGCCACCACCTCGCTGCTCGCCAGCTCAAGGGTCAGATGCGACTGCGAGTAAGCCGTCGTCGAGCCGTCGGCGTTGAGTGCTTTGAACGCACCGGCCACCAGCCACGAACCGTCGGGCTGGCGCTCAGAGGCGGCCAGAACATTATCGTTGCCGCCTTTCACCGTCACCAGATAGGCACCGGGCAGCACGGCATAACGGGCCGGCAAAAGAACATAGCTGCCACCGAGGCCGAGCGTGTTGGCACCCAGCGAGACGGCATCGCCGACCTTCAACAGCGGCAACGAACCATCGTCGGTCGTGGCATAAGCGGCCAGGAGTTCGGCATCGCTCGCGCTGACCCCGTTCCAGCCCGGCACGATGGCGAAGGTCGTCGTCGAACCCTTGAGCACATCGCTCTTGCCGCCCGGACCGGCGGTAAATTCCCAGGCCAGCGCCTCGCCACCGCCCGAGAGATCGAGTTCGGCGCCGGTCTGCACCTTCGACACGGCGGCATCGATCACAATGCCTTTGGACGGCAGAGCCTCGATTTCGCTCCCCTGGTAGTTCCAGCTGCTTCCAGATTCGCCGGTAGCGCCGAAGAGCAAGCTGCGATCTGCTGCCACGGAGGTTTTGCTCCCCGCGGCCAGCGTCACCGTGCCGCCCGGGGCATTGAAGACAACCTCGCCGAGCGGTGCGGAAATCGTGCCCTCGTGGTTTATGGTTTTGGCCGAAAATTCCAGTCGACCGTAGGGAGACAGCGATACGTCGGCCGAGGCGTCCACCGGGCGTGTGATGGCAATGCTGCCCTTTGGATCGGCCAGCAGGTCGATACGGAAATCGCCATAGGTCGATGGGCTGAGGCGAGCGGCCGAGAAGGTCAGCGCGCCGGAAGCCGTCATCTGGCCATTGAACAAACGGCCGTCGGTGCGGTTCTTCACCGTGTTCTGGACGCTGTCGAAATGGATGGCCCCCGTGCTGGTGAAGGTGCTGTTGTCGAAGCCGCTCCAGCCGAAGGTACCGACCAGCCCGATGTCGCGGGCTGTGATCGACGCATCGGCCAGGCCAGTCCCGGCCACCACGGCAGCGCCGGCCCCGTCGCGGAAATTGCCGATGCGCGCCGTGGCCGCCGTCAGCTTCAGATCGGTCGTATCGTCGGCGGCCCTGAAGTTCGCCGCATTCATGCTGAGATGGTTATTGACCGTCGCCTCAACCGTGCCGGCAAACACGATGTCGCTCTGGCTGGTCAGATACCAGGAACCGAAAGCCGCGTCGTTAACCGAACCGAAATCCTGCAACAGTGCGACATCAAGCTCCGCCTTGCCGTTGTAGGTTTTTGCATTGAGCACGGCGGTACCTGCCAGGTACTTGGCAGTGTCAATGTCGGCCGGCCACAAAGCCTCATGGTTTTCCCGGCCGCTCTTTTCATCGGTAGAAGCCGTTTCTTCGGTGGAAGCCGTTTGATAAACCGTCAGCACGCGCCCCTGAGTCAGCGCGTCAATCACTTCCTGAGTCTGTCCGACGCCGGCCCCCCACGGGTTGACCTCAGTCTTCACTGGATCGGCCGTAAAGCGCAGGGCAAAGACACCACCGAGCGCATCCTTGCCGCCCCTGGCCTTGAAGTTGCCATCGAGGAACATGCCACTATGTGCCGCCAGGCTGACCGTGCCACCGGCACTGCCCAGCGAACGCGCCGCATAGGTATAGCCGGTTGCCGTAGCAGTCGCTGCATTCAGCGTACCGGTGGCGCCCGAAACATCGATCAGCGCGCCTTCGCGCATGATCAGGTAGCCGAGGCCGGAATCAATGCTCACCGTCCCCCCGGCCAGCACCTCGCCCCGATAGGCTTGCCTGGCCAGCAGTTGCCCGGCCGAAATTCCGGCATCCAGCGCTTGCTGCGTATCGGCATCGAGCACCGTCGTGCCGCCGACCAGCAACTTGCTGTTCTCGCCGAGGTAGATCGATTCGGACTGCTTCTTGCCGGCATCGATCAGGGCGTTCTGGACCGCCGCATTCAGATCACTAGTCATTTCCGCGCGACCCAGCTTGATCGTGCCGCCAGCCGCTTCCAGCGTGCCCAGCACCGTCATCTGACCGGCCGCTTCCAGCGTCACGCTACCCTTGGCAGAAGCGCCGACATAAGCGTTTTCGGCAACGGTCAGACGCCCGCTGTAGATATCGGTCGTCGTCAGGCTGATGCTCGTCGTCCCCGAACGTAGCGCTTCGGGCAGAACCTGCGTTGCGGCAAAAGAGGCGATGGTGGTACCGGTAGGTCGCTTGAAGTAGTCACCAACAGCGAGCAGCGACCAGTTGAGCGGATCCGGTTTGAAAATCTTCTGGACTTCCGCGGACCCACCTTCAACGGTCAACGCGGATCTGCCGGTGAAAATATAATTGTAAAAACCGCCCCTATCGAGCACATCCTCGGTTGCAACAAACCCCTGGCCCGTATCGCTGCTTGCAGCATGGCCCAGCGTGACCTGCGACGAGGTAATCGACAGCGTACCGCCCTTGCCGAGCGCCATCCCCGACAGGGTGCCATCAAGGAACAGGCTGTTGCCCAGCCCGAATTCACCGAAACCGCTGCCGCTGGTCAGTGCGATCGATCCAGCGTTGCCCTTCTTGAGGGAACGTTTGGTGTTGACCTGGCCGCCACCGTCGACGGAGATGCTGCTGCCGCCTTGGATATCGAGGTCATGCGCCGAATTCAGAACGATCTTGCCGCCGTTCAAGGCCAGCGGCGCCGTGCTCAATTCGCCGTCGAGAAAATCGTTAACCCAGACGCCGGACGTTGACAGGCTGGCGCCATCGGCAACGATCAGATTCGAGTACACGCCATCCAGATTGTTCGGCGCATCGGGCACCGACGCACTGCGGTCAACGGTCTTCAACTCGATGCTGCCGGCCGGCGCGCTGATATCGCCAGCCAGATAGATTTGTCGCCCGGTAGCAGCAAATTTGCCACCTGCCGGCAGATTCAGCGAAATCTCAGCCGGGATGTCGATCCGCCCGTCACTAGTAACCGAGAAACGCGAGAACCCGGCATCGACCAGGGTTTCCGACAACTCCAGCCGATCCGGCCCGGCGCTATCCTGCGTCAGACCGGCGGCTGAGTTGGCCGCTCCCTTGACGAACTCCACCTGCGCCTGGAGGAAGGCAGCGTCCTTCTCGGCTTTGCTGGCCGTATCGCGATTGGCGACGGTGTAATGCTGGCCGCCATCCTGGACGATCAATTGCCCGCCCAGCGGAATCGCGCTGCGACTGCTCGCCGGATCGCCAACCTCGCGCTGACGCGTACCCACCGTGGTATTCGCCTGCAACTGCCCGTCGACAGCCAGGCGATTGCCGCGAATCTCCACGGTACCGGCGCTCTTGCCCTCGACATAAGCCACTTCGTCGCGCGTTGCCGTGGTCAGTGACAAATACTCAGCCCAGACCGGCGCATCGTTGAGACGATAGGACTTGCGTCCGGCCAGCACCCGCGACTCCTCGACGCTTCCTGCCGCGAAATTGACCACGCCACCGGAGACATCCAGCGTAGCCCCATTCTTGACGATGACATTGCCTGTGGATACCAACGAGATCTTGCCGCCGGTGCCTGCCAGTTCGTTGGCTGTCAGGCCGACATTGTTGAAATAGCTGCTCAGGTCGGCGATCTCGACGGCGTCACGAATGTCGACCCAGGCTTTCTGGCCGCGCAGCACGTCATTGCGCTGGACGGGATTGTCGGCGAACTGGTCGCCGCGCAACTCGACTTCAACAAACAGGTCGCGAACCGATTTCTGGGCGCTGATACCGGAAACATCAATCTTCGCACCCTCGGCCACGTAGATACCGACATCGCTTTGCGCCGTTCCTTCGACGCCCGGCGTCATCGTGTCGACGACGAAAGCATTGTTTTCGCTGAACGCCGTAGCTGAGCGGAAATCGACATTCCCCCCCTTGGCCTCGATATCGGCGTCACCAACAACGATTTTCTTGCCCTGCACTGCTACCGACGACGTGACGAAATGTTGGCTAGCGGTCAAGGTTTTGCCATTGCTGCCATCAATGGCGATCTCCGTGCGGCTGCCATCGGAAAAGGTGACCGTACCGCCTTCCTTGCCGAAAATGAAGTCGGTCGGCTTGATGTTCTTGTATTTTGGATCGTAAGCCAGCACCCCATCGACACCGTAGTCGCGGGAAATCTGGAAATAACTGCTGTCAGCAATATCCTTGGTTGCAGTGGCGATCACGTAATCGATCAACACCATGTCACGCGCCTTCAGGTTGATCGATCCGTTGGCCGTCGCCGACGTCGAAGCGTAGAGCGAACCGGCCTGAACGATCTGATGCCCGACCATGGAGATGTCGCCGAAACTGGCCGAGATCGAGCCGGTGTTGGTCACGGCATTTGCATCAGCGCCGCGGGAAAGCGCCACCAACGAGTCGATTCCGCTCTTGTTGGCATCCTTGACCAGCAACGGATTTACTTCCGCCGTGAAACCGCGTAGCGCAGACGAATAAGCCGGCTTCAAGTAGAGGTCGGCACCAGCGGCGAGCAGAGCCTGGCCGTTCGGCGTGCTGATGCTGCCACCCTGATTGACGCTGCCGCCGGCGAGGACGACATAGCCCCCGCTGGCACTTTCGATTTTTGCCCCATTTTCAACGTTGACCGTAGCACGGCGATATTCGCTCAGCGCCCGCGCCTTATCGGCTGCCGCCGTGCTTTCATCGCTGCTGTCGAAGGTCGCGTAATTCCGGTTCAAATAGAAGGCGCGCGAACGGACGTTGGTCTGCCCCAGCAGTCCGGATGAAACGATGCCCGGATTCATGCCCAGCGCCGAGGCAACAAAATTGTTCGCCGATACCCGGGCATTCGCGCCGAAAGTGATGCCCAGCTCGTTGACCAGCACGAACTGGCCGCTGGCCTTGAGCACGCCGTCGATCAGCGAACGACCGGCGGCCAGATTGTCCAGCTTGTTGGTCGAACCATCGACCAGGCTCTTGTCCGGGTCGTAGACATAGTTGTAGGCAACATCGCCCGTTGCCTGCACGAACTCGACCGTCTTGCCCTGCCCGACGTTAAAGCCGGAATACCAGTCGATCTCCGCCACGCTGCCGCGCTGGTTGATGGTCAGGCGGTCGGTTTCAGTCGTGCCCGAAACGAGCATGGTTGAGCCATTGAGATTGACTGCCTTGGTCGCATTGACGACGCCCTGCTGATTGACGATCAGGCCGGCCAGTGTCACCACACCGTCCCGGCCCATGTTTACGCTACCCGTGGCCGCGTTGGTCACCTTGCCGTCCAGCGTGGTGCTGATGCCAAGATCGTCCTTTCCGGTAAAGGAATCCGTCTCGACCAGAATGCCGCGCAGGTTGGGATCGCTCGGCACGGTCAGGATGACCTTGCCGCCGGCCGCCAGGATCGTTTCGGCACTGCCGCCACCGTCGACGCCGATGCTGCCCTCGTTGGTCACCGAGCGGGGCGCAATCAGTACCACCTTGCCGCCGTCCCGGGTATTGATCGTGGCGCCAGTCTCGACGACCACAGTCGACTTGAAATCGCCGACTTTCCCCTCGTAGTTAAAGGTCAGGCTGTCGCCCGAGGCGCTGGGCAGGCCGTTGGTCAGCAGCCGGTTCATCATGGTGTCCGACATGCCGAGCGCCGAGGCGACCAGGCCGCCGACGTTCACCTGCGAGCCGGAGCCGAACAGGATGCCGTTCTGGTTGATCAGGTAAAGCTGGCCGTTGGCCGTTACCTTGCCGTAAATCTGGCTGGGGTTGCTGTCCCAGATGCGGAACAGGGCGCGCGACAGCGCATCCGGCTGCTTGAGTACGAAGGCCGCATCGCTGCCGACGTCAAAACTGTCGAAATTGAGGCCAAGCATGCGGCTCTGAGTGGTCACCGTCATCGTATTGATGCCGTTGATCATCGCCGTTGTCGGCTGGCCGCCATCGACCGAGCCGGCAAAGACGAAAGGCCGGGACGCCGACGGCACCGGCAATTGCGCCGCCACCGGCCGCGCCGCCCAGGCGCCATCCAGCGCCGCGAACGAAACCGCCACCCCGAGAACCACGGCCGCTACCCGCTTGCGTGCACTCTTCTTGCCGCGTCCGCGCACACACTCGGCTACCGCCACCCAGGCGTTGCGCTCGACATTGAAGACCAGCCGATAGATTCCGTGGTTCATGTTTGATTCCTGTTCTTTCTGTGTCCGGTCTAAAACTCGTAACCTAGGCGCGCATGCACGCGCTGCGTTCCGGACGTGGTTCGCGGACCATCCTTGAGTGCCTGGCCAATATCGACAACGACTAACGGCCCGCCCTTGCTACCCTTCAAACGCAAGCCGATGCCGGCGCTGGCCAGCGTGAATTCATCGGTTTGCCCGGGCAACGGGCTGTTCAGCCAGACCTGCGCGCCCTCGACAAAACCAAGCAGGCGCAAGCCTGCCCCGCCAATTTCAAACAAGGTCGGCGTCTTGACCTCGGTGCGCAAACGCCAGCCGACATCACCGGCGGCCTCACCCTCGTAATAACCGCGCACGGTATCCATGCCGCCGGCCAGAATCTGCTCCGGCGAGACCAACGGCTGCCCGGCAATCTGGAAATCGAGCTTGGCCAGCCCTTCCCAACCAAGCAGGCGCTTCGAATAACTCAGGTCGCCGCGAAACACCGCAAAACCGGGGCGGGCATAAGCCCGGCGGCAGGCAAACTGCTCCATTTGCACGCCCTGGCAGTCCACATCGCGCGAGTTGTAGCCAGTATTGACGACCAGCCCGAGATTGCCGGCGAATTCGCCTGACTCGCCGAAACGGCTGAAGGTGTATTGGGCCACCAGCGGCATGTAGCGCAGCGGCGTTTCCTTCCGGTCGGCCCCCAGCGCATTCTGGGTTTCCTGCAGATTCTTGAAATCGGCGCCAAGCGACAGCGAATGGAAGAAATTGGCGATGCCGGCCGGCTGCGGCAACGTAAACGACATCCGCCCGCCCAGCGTCGTGCCCTTGCCCACCACATTGCTACCCACTGCCGAGGCGATATTGCTGTTCGAATGCTGAATGAAGGCCGACAGCGAGCGCGTCGCACTCAAAGGGGCGCTATAAAAACCGGCCAGCACACTGACCTCGTCCGGCTTTTCCGGCGAAACCACGTAATTCAGCCCGGCGCTATGCTGTTTCTGGAACAGGTTGGTGTAGCGCAGCCCGGCCTCCAGACGCAACAGCGACGTATCCGGACTCTGCCGGTTGTTGAGCTCGACGTTGCCATGCAGGGGCAATTCGTCCTCGACGGCCAGTTCAACCTCCATCGTGCCCGGGCGCGCACCTGGACGCAGCAGCGGCGTCACCCGGCGGTCGGCCGACCGGCCGGCCTGCGCCAGTTCGGCCTGCATGGTCGGGAAATGCGGCACCTTGCCCGGCGCCACTTCCGGCACCTCGGCGCGCAGGTCGCTGCGCGAGGTGTATTGATTGCCGCTGACCTTCAGGCGCTCAACCTGCCCCTCAATGACCTGCAGGCGGATGACGCCGCTCGCCACCGACTGCTCGGGAACGACGACGGAAACCGACAAATAGCCCTGCTGCTGATAAGCCGCCTCAAGCGCGGCACGGGCTTTTTCGACATCGGCCACCAGCTTGCCGGGGCCGAGGGAGGGATAGACGGCGCGCTCGATCTCGACTTCATCGAGCACCGTATTGCCCTCAACCGAAAACTCAAGCAGATCGAAAGCGCCCGGAGCCGGTGCGGCCAGGACGAGGGAAGCCGCGCCCAAAAGGCCGGCAGAAAGGAGAATTTTGTAGACATGCATAGCCCGAGGATTATCGACAGACGACGTTACCTCCCTGTGAAACCAGGGGCATAAAACATGAGCCGATCGGACTATTCGGGCATCGGCCATGGCCGCACCGGCTCTTATCCGCTGCTCTGCGTATCGCCGCCGGAACTGAGACGAGGGGTGTTTTCCGGCCGGACGGATTGGGTTTCGGGTCCAAACTGCACAATGAATCGACTGAAGCAGACGACAAAAAAACGGCCCGGAAAATCCCGGGCCGTCCTCATACTGCGAAAACCAGCCGTTGCCGGCTGGCCCGTGACAGCAACGATTAGTCGTTGTAGTTACGGTTGTACGGGGCGCACTGGTTGCCACCGAGATACACGGCATCCAGAGTCTGGGCGCCAGTGTAGCCATTCGGATCGCCCGGGATGGCCATGGCGACGTTCTTCAGGTCGCCGATGACGCCCAGCTTGGCCGGATCACCAGCGTTGGCGACGAACTTGTTGAGCAGCTCGAGCTTGGCGCCGGTGGTGCGCGACGGAATGTTGAAGGAGATCCAGCCCTGGAGATCCCAGTCGCCATTTTCGTAGGCTTCCTTGGTCGGGAACTTGCCGGTGCCGGTGGTCACCGGGGCAGCAGAGGTCACGTCCCAGGTCATCTTGCCGGCGCCGTCAAGCGAACGGAACTGCCAGTTACCGGCAGACTTGGAGTCCTTCAGACTGTCCATGGACAGCACACCGATGGCCTTGTAGCCGCCAGCGCCGAAGTTGACGGCAACGGCATTGCCGTCGCGATCCTTGCCGGCGAAGGTGCCACCAACCACGGCCTTGTCCAGGCAGGACTTGACGTCGTCGGAGGTTGAGTTCTCGATGACGATCAGGCCACCGGCGCCATTGGCGGCGGTGAAGGCACGCGTACCGGCATCCCAGGCGCCGGAAGCATCGCGGTCAGCCGGCTGCTGCGAATCGGCTGAGCAGGGATAGTTGCCAGCCCACAGGTTCATGACGGCCTGCGTGCCGGAACCCGGCACGCGGCGGCAGACGACGATTTCGCCGGACAGGCTGCTGTCGACCGCATCCCAGGTCCCGACGTTGCCGGTCATGATGGCAGCGACGGTGGAACGGGTGAACTTGACGGAAGCCGGCACGTTGCTGGTGACCGGGATGCCGAAGGACAGGCCGTAGATGGCGGAGGAGGTGAGTTCGGCACGCTCGGCTTCGGAAAGCGCATCGGCGGCGACTTCGCCTTCGGTATTGACCGGCGACTGGAACAGGATCGGGGCGACGTCGGAAACACCGGCATCCGGAATGCGGCTGTTGGTGGTGCACTGATACGGGCTGGAGGCAGTGCCGGCACCGGAGGAGCCACAGGTAGCGTCGGTAACGTCGAGCGAGGTGATCGACGTGTTGCGGGCAACCGGATTCACGCCATAGACCGAACCACCCTTGAGACGGTAGATGATGATGGTCTTCTCGCCAGCCCAGGCGCCGGTACCGGCAGCCAGGGTACCGGCGATGGCGACGTAGTCAGCCTTGTCGACAGCCGAACCCTTGGAGCTGGCCAGGGAGAAATACTTGGTCGTGCCGGTGAACATCGTGCCGATCATGTCGACGAAGCCCTTCTGGACAGCAGAAGCACCGGAAACGAAAACAACGCGGCCATTGGCATTGGCGGTATCGATGAGGTCTTTGGCGGTAGCATCGACGGCAGCGTGGGCGGAACCGGCCATCGCGGCGAAGGCGGCGGCGCAGAGCAGAGCGGATTTCTTGAGTTGCATGAATTTCTCCTGATGGATTCAAGACCGGCGCCCATCAGGGCGCCGGCGAAGACAAAAATTACTTGGCGCGGCGACGAGCCACGAAACCGATCATGCCCAGACCAGCCAGCAGCATGGCGTAGGATTCCGGCTCCGGCACGGCGGCGACGTTCAGGGTGGAACCATCCCAGTAGGCCTTGACGCTCTGACCATCGACGTACGGGGTGTAGACCGAGGTGGCGACACCGGTGGAGGCAGCGTCAATACGCATGAAACCAAGGCCACTGGCGTAGCTGTTGTTGGCGACAGTACCGGCATTGCTGAAGAACAGATAGCCGCCCGCAGTGTCCTTGAAGGCAGACTTGCCGGCCCAAGCTGCGCTAGAAGAACCAACCGCGACGGAATCGGCGGCGCCGATCACGCCGTTGACTGCCGTTGCGAAACTTTGGGTATTGTTGGCAGCGGTACGGGTAACGTCGTTGGTCTTCTTTGGCGACGGCAGGGTGGTGTAGGTTTCCAGCAGGCGGTTGGCGCCCGACTTGTCGACAGCGACGATGTTCCACTTCAGGGCATTGACATCACTCACGCCAGCCAGGAAGGAGGTGAAGGTGGCGTCGGCAGTCCAGGACAGATTGATGTTGCCAGCTGCGCTCAGCGTGGCCTGGAAGCTGTCGATGGAATAGCCGAGGTCACGGGTGTAGGAGCCGGAGGCATCCCAGACATTGAAGAACAGGTCGCCATTGCCGCCAGCACCATTGTCGATGGCAGCGTTAGCGCCGGTAGCAGCGGCAGCCATGACAACGGCAGCAGCGAGAGTCTTGAGAGAAAACTTCATTGAAAACCCCTTTTGAAAAATTGACTGTGCTCCAGAGCGAAGCGGATGTAGGCAAAGAACGACCAGCTTGGTCACTGCCTGCCGGGAGCCCACGCTCACGGACCGTGGGAAGCAGTTTTTCACCCGGGGCAGAACCTTGCTGATACAGCCACTTTAGGAGGGCAAGATGACTCCAGATACGGCGCCGGCAGGGCTTTTTGACCCGCCAATCGGACTAGGGAACTAGTCCGATTGGCTCAGCCCGGGCAGGGCTCGTTGTCATAATCTGAAACATTGGCGGTATTCGGGGCTGGCTGGGGGTTTCCATGGATTCGGCAGGACGCCGCAGAGCACTACCCCCCAGCCCCCGCCGTGGCCGGTAGCGCGCCTATTTTCCCTGGGCGAACTTGCGTTGCAGGGTGCTCCACACCGCCTTTTGCGTGTTGCGGAAGGCGGTCATGTAAATCTCGTTGCCTGTCTGCAGAAAGGCGAGCTTGCTGGCATCCATGGCCACCAGGTTGTCGAAGTAAGGCAGCCAGCTTTCTTCGCTGAGCGGCATCTCGAACGGGGGGTAGTTAACGACCTTGAGGCCGGGCGTCGTGGCGAGCAGAGTCGATACCACCCGTTCCATCAGAAAGATCTTCATCTGCACCGGCGTGCGGTAGCGGGTAATGGCACAGAGCTTTTCGTGCAGCGGCGAGGCAGGGTTTTCGGCATGGGCGTGGCAGCGCTCGAAGATGGCATACCAGCGCCGCCAGAAGCTGCCGCGGGCGACGAAGTAGTTGGCGTAGACGCTGGTCCGCACGTCCATGACAACGCGACGCAGATCGACGCCGAGCTGGATGTCGTCAAAGAAGGCCTGGGCGACCTCGACCAGGCCGGGATGGGCGCTTTGCCCCTGTTCGAAGACGTTGGCGTAGAAGCAGGCTTCGTCGGGTGTTGGCGAGAAGGTGTAGACGTCCGCCCCCGGCTGCGCCGCGATGAAGGCGCGAACCTTGGCGCCGGTCAGCCAGGTCTTGTCGCGGAACTTGGGGGAGAAGAAGCCGTAGTAGCTGTCATCGACCAACGGCTGGCGCTGCAGGTGGTTGTGGATCGGCCAGTACTCGAACCAGTCCGGGCGCTCGTTGCGCGAATTGTCGAGCGGCTGGAAATCGGGATCGATGGCTGCCCGGGTCGCGTCGTCGTAATAGATCTGGAAAAGGTGGAGGTCTGGCGTCATGGTGAATTTCAATTTTGGCCAAATTTTCCGGTTGACCGTGGGATTGCCGTTAAGTCCCCGGCTGATCGCTGATCAGCCGGGCCTTGACGGCCTTGGCGACAGCCTGGGCGCGATTCGAGACTTCGAGCTTGCGCAGGATGTTCTGGATATGATTCTTGACGGTCAGCGGACTGAGTTCGAGCGTGCCGGCGATCTGCTGGTTGGTCATGCCGTCGCGGACCAGCGAGATGACCTGGGCCTCGCGGCCGCTGAGCCGGGTGTTGAAACGGACCGGCAGTTCGGGCGCGTTTTTTTCCTGCGTCAGCATGCGGTGCAGCGTGGTGTGCAGGTAGGGCATGAGCATTTGCGCGAAGTACACATGGCGCCGGCCGGGCGCTTCCGGCATGTTGAGAAAGACGAAGAAACCGGAGGTGTCACCGGTGAACTCGCGGGTGCCGTGGGCCATGGCGTGGCCGATGGAGAAGCGCTTGAGCAGCTGACCAACCGGGCAAATGCCGCTTCCGTTACGGTCACCGCCAAAGGCTTTCGGGACGTAGCCGCCATGCTGCCAGCTATCGAGCGCCAGCCCGACCAGTTTGTCGAAATCGCTGCCCGGCATCCGGTCGCCAGCCAGTTGAGTTCGCCCGAGCACTTCGTAGCGAAAGGCCGGCGTGCCGTATTCGCCATGGCCTATGATCAGCGCCTCGTGCGGCAGAAAGCTTTGCAGCACGCCTTGCGACCAAAGGAAGTACTGGTGGCGCAGATGCACTTGTTGCGAGGATTCAATGGTAATCAGCAAACGCTCAAGATCGACCGCCGTGAGGGTAACCAGCGCGTCCATGAGCGGGTAATCAGTCAAGGTTGATGGGCCAGGCTTCGCGGCTGGCGCCGCGCTCGACGAGCAGGCTTTCGGCCAGCGCCTGGTCGTAACGCCGCGCCCAGTAAAGCGCAGTGAGACCCTTGCGGTCGGGCTGATCGGGCGCTACCTGGCTGTCGAGCAAAGTCAGCAGGCAGTTGAGCCGGCCGAGCGCCGCCGCCAGCGCCAGCGGATGCAGGCCCTCGCGGTCGTAACGCTCGGGATCGGGGCCGGCGGCTAGCAGCAGGCGGACAATTTCCGGGTGGTCGAAGCGGATGGCCTCATGCAAGGCCGTGGCGCGGTTGTCGCTGCGCGCGTTGATGTCGGCGCCGGCCTGCAGCAGGATATGCACGAGGCCGGGATTACCGGCAGCCGAGGCCATGGCCAGCGGTGTCCGCCCTTCCGGACCCTTGACGTTGGGGCTGGCCCCGCGCTGGATGAGCAGGCGGGCGATTTCGGCATGTTCGCCAGCGACGGCGGCAAGCAGTGGCCGCTCGCCGAGTTCATCGGCGCCGTTGGCCAGCGCGCCGTCGTTGAGCAGCGTCTTGACGGTATCGAACTGGCCGGCCTTGACGGCGGCAAGCAGGTCGCGCGTCGATGATGCCACCACCGGCCGGCTGTCTTCCCAGGCTGCCTTGCCGACTGCGGAAAAATCTTCGGGCAAAGCCCGCTGGCGGACCGTGGCCGACGCCGGCGCCAGCCGTTCAGGCACCGCCGGCCCCTCCTCGAAAGCCTGCGCCGAGGCAACAGCCGTGAAAAACACGAAGGGAACGACGGATTTGGCGAGGCGCATGACAGTTCACTGGTAAATTTTTGCTAAGCGCCTGAATCTAGCCTCTCTTGGTTACCCTGTTGTTGCAGAACGGTGACAAAAGCGCCGTCCCGGGAAATTCGGCCAGTTTTCAGGCTGGCGACGGCTCGGCAGCAATCACCAGATGATCCGGCGGCAGCCCGGCATCGACGCGTTGCTGCATGGCCAGGTAGGCCTGTTCGAGGTGGCGCGTGAAGCGCCGGATGTCGAACAAGGGATGGGTTGTCCGGTTGCTGGCCAGGCGTTCGCGCAGTGCCGCCAGCCGGGTCGGTTCCGTCGCCAGCGCGAGTGCAAGTGCCTCGTATTCGTCGTGGCTTTTTGTCACCAGCTCGGGCAGGCCGACGGCGTGGAGCAGGCTGCCGGCCATGCGCTGGGCAAAGGCTTCCCCGAGGCAGGTAAGCACGGGCAAGCCCACCCACAGCGCATCGCTGGCCGTGGTGCCGGCGTTGTAGCCAAAGGTATCGAGGAATAGATCGGCTTGCCGGTAACTAGCTAGATAGTCGACCAGCGGCATGCGTTCGGTGAAGATCAGGCGGCTGGCATCCACCCCGCGCCGGATGGCCTCGCGATGCAGGTTGGCATTTGCCGCCGGATCGGCTTCGGCCAACCACAGCACGCTGCCTTCGACCCGCTGCAGCAGGCGCATCCAGATAGCGAACTCGGCCGGTGTGATCTTGTAGGAATTGTTGAAGCAGCAGAAGACAAAGCCCTGCTCGGGCAGCCCGAGTTCTGCGCGGGAACGCCCCGTTTCGGCAATCGCTTTTTGGTTGTCGTTGACCTGGAAGGTATCGGGTAGCCAGACAGTTTTTTCGCTGTAATGCCGGCGCGACTCCGCCGGTATCGCGACCGGATCGGCGATGATGTAGTCGATGTAGTCGGCCCCCATCGTGCCCGGATAGCCGAGATAGTTGATCTGTACCGGCGCCGGACGCATGGCGAGCACGTCGGTGCGCGCACCCTGGGTGTGGCCGTTGAGGTCGACGAGGATGTCGATTTCCAGCTCGCTGATCAGCGCGGCAAGCTCCCGGTCCGACAGCTCCCTGACCTCGTGGAACTGCTCGAAGGCGGATTTCAGGCGCAGGTGCCAGGGGTCATCGCTGGCCGGCCCGAAGTAGAAGGCATGAACTTCGAAGCGCTCGCGGTCGTGCTGCTCGAACAGGCCGGCAGTCAGGTAAGCAACGGCATGGCTGCGCAGGTCCGACGAGAAGTAGCCAACCCGCTGGCGCCGGTGGGCGTAGATTTCGCCCTGCCATAGCTGCGCCTTGTCAGCAGGCGCCCAGCGCGCGACATAGCGCCGGTTGTGATCGAGCTGCTGCGCCGGCGAGCCCAGGATAGACAAGGCGGCGAACGGTGATACGGCCTGCCAGCCGAGAGCTTCGTCGCGGCCGATCAGGCCCCGCCAGTGCTCGATGTCGCGCCAGTCGCACAAGGTCAAGCGGGTTTGCAGCAGTTGCCAGACGACCCGCGAGGCCAGTTTGCCGTCCAGCTGGCTGGCTCGTTCGAAATCCTCGGCCGCCTCGCTATGGCGCTTGACCGACAGGAAGAGATTGCCTCGCATTTCATAGGCATCTGCGGCATTTGGCGTGCAAGCGATGGCCAGTTCGAAGCTGCGTAGTGCATCATCCTTGCGGTCCAGTTGATGCAGCGCGTCGCCGCGATTGATGTAGGCGTCGACAAAATCCTGCTTCAGCGCGATCGCCCGGTCATAGGCCGCGATGGCTTCATCGAGGCGTTTTAGCGCATTGAGGGCGTTGCCCCGATGGCAGTGGGCCTCGGCGTAATCCGGCCGCCGACACAGCGCCTCGTCGTGGCTGGCCAAAGCCTCGTCGTAGCGCCGCAGTTCCTTGAGGACGTTTCCACGATTGGTATGAGCCTCGGCAAAATCCGGCGCCAGTGCGATGGCCCGGTCGTAGCTGGCCAGTGCCTCGGGTAGGCGATCCAGTTCCTTGAGGGCGTTGCCACGATTATTCCAGGCCTGGGGATACGAAGACTGCAGCTCGATAGCTCTCTGATAGCTGACCACTGCCTCGTCGTAGCGGGCCAGTTCGTGCAGGGCGAGGCCGCGGTTGTAGTGGGCCTGCGGCATGGCCGGGTTCATCTCGAGTGCGATATCCATCAGCGTGATGGCCGATTCGTGGTCGCCGCGCTGATGGTGGCAGAGGCCGAACAGGAAGATGGCGCCGGGGTTTTCTGGTTGCACCTTGAGCACTTCACGATAGGCGTTTTCGGCTTCACCGATCCGGCCGGCCCGGTGAAGTTCGAGGGCGCGACCGAACAGGGCTTGTGGATGCGATTGGCTGGTTTGCATGGTGGCGTTTTCGATCAGGACTCAAGCGGGGTTACGCGAAACAAGGCCGGCACTTTGCACTGTTGCTGGCGAGTCCACATGCTGGTGTAGGCAGCTTCCAGGTGGCGGGTAAAGCGCCGGGTATCGAACAGCGGATGGGTCGTCCGGTTGCTGGCCAGGTGCGACCGGAGTTCGCTCAGGGCAGACGGATTTACTGCGAGTTCGAGGGCTCGCGCCTCGTAGGCAGCCAAGCTGCCGGTGATCAGTTCGGGCAGGCCGAGTGCGCGCAGCAGGCTGCCGGCCATGCGCGCCGAGAAGGCGCGGCCGGCGCAGGTGAGGACCGGGACGCCTGCCCACAGGGCGTCGCTGGCCGTGGTGCCGGCGTTGAAGGGCAAGGTATCGAGAAAGAGGTCGGCCAACTGCAGGCGGGCGAGGTGCTCGGCATAGCGGATGCGCGGCGAGAAGACCAGGCGTTCGGGCGCGACGCCCCGCCGTTCGGCCTCGGCGCGCAGATTGCGCTGCACGCTGACATCGGCGCTGGCCAGCCAGAGCACGCTGTCGGGCACTGCGGCGAGCAGGCGCATCCAGATATCGAAAAATTCCGGCGTCAGTTTGTAGGTGTTGTTGAAGGCACAAAAAACGAAGGCTTTTTCCGGTAGACCGTGGGCAGCGCGCGTTTGTGGCTGAGCATCGATGACGCGCCGGTCGTCGTTGCCCTGGAAGCACTCGGGCAAATAAACGACCTGCTCGGCGTAGTGCGGGCGCGCCGCTTCGGGGATGACGAAGTCGTCGGCGATGATGTAGTCGATGTAGGCCGCCCCCATGCTGCCGGGGTAGCCGAGGTAATTGACCTGCACTGGCGCCGGCCGCGCCGCGAAGATGGCGGTGCGGGCATCCTGGGTGTGGCCGGTGAGGTCGATGGCGATGTCGATTTCCTGGTCGCGCAGCAGGCGGGCGACTTCGTTGTCGTTGAGGGCCGAGGCGTCGATGAAATGCTCGAAGGCGGCAGCTACCCGAGTGGCCATGGCGCTGCCGTCGCCGGGTTTCAGCGAAATGCCCCAGACTTCGAAACGGGCCCGGTCATGCGCCTCGAAGACGCCGGCCAGCAGGTAGCTCAAGGCATGCTCGCAATAATCGGCCGAGACGTAGGCGAGGCGAATGCGCGCGTGAGCGTAGGGCTTTCCACTGGATAGCGGGGTGGCGGCCGGCGGATGTTTGGTGGCCGTATAGGCTTGGGCGCAGCGCAGTTGCAGCGCCGGGTCGTCGCTCACAGCAAGGAAAGGGAAAGGCATGTCGTGGACAACGCCGTCGGCGCTGGCCACCAAGGCGCTGCGCTGTTCGGCGTGGCGCCGCCAGTTGGCGACAAACTGCCGGCAATGAAAAAGCCGGCCGAGGGCGTAGCGATGGTCCGGCGCCAAGCTCAGCAGATGCTCATAGGTGGCCGCGGCCTCGTCGTAGCGCCCGAGATCCTGCTCGGCGCCGGCGCGGTTGTAGATGGCCTCAGGGAAAGCCGGCCGGCAAGCCAATGCCTGGTCGAAGGCGGCTATGCCCTCTTCCACCCGGCCCTGATCGAGCAGCACATTGCCAATGTTGTAGTGGACTTCCGGAATGTCGGGGCGAATCTGCGCCGCATTGCTGTAGGCGGAGAGCGCTTCGTCAGAGCGCCCCAGCGCGAGCAGCGCGTTACCGCGCCAGTAATGCGCCTCGGCATCGTTGGCCGTGTGCCCAAGAATTCGCTCGAAGCAGCTCAGGGCATCGGCATGTTTGTTCAACGCCATGAGGGCGACGCCGTACTGGCCCCAGGCGCCGAGGTGCCCCGGTGCCAGCCGCAGGCAGCGCGCCAGCGGAGTCAAAGCCTGGTCGGACTGGCCTTGGGCGATCTGGGTGATGCCGAGGTTGAAGAGCGCTTCGATGAAATCCGGCCGCGAGGTCAGGGCGCGCCGGTAGCTGGCGGCTGATTCGGCGAGCCGCCCCAGTTGGCGCAGGACATTGCCCCGATTGTTCAGCGCCTCGACGAATTTCGGCATCAGGGCCAGCGCCCGGTCGTAGCTGGCCAGTGCCTGTTCAGGGTGGCCGAGTTCCTGCTGCGCCAGACCCAGGTTGCAGTGCAAGCCCGGGGCGTCGGGCGCCAGATCAATGGCACTTTGCAGTAGTTCGGCAGCGGCCGCGAAGCGCCCTTTCTGGTATTCGATGACGCCGAGAAACTGCAGCGCATCAAGATGTTGCGGCACGGCCGTCAACACCTGCCGGAAATACGCCTCGGCCGGGGCCGGTTGCCCCTGTTGCAGCAGGGAGATGCCCTGATCGAGAATGAATTGCAGATTGCCCGGCATTGCCGAGCGCCCGGCCGCGGGAGCGGATTGGCGAGTATTTCCCTTGCTCATGAATCGACCTTGGTCTGCGATGACCGCAGCATCAGAATGAAATGCCGGCTACTTTAGCGAAGCAATGTTGCATTCCGGAGACGGCACCGCGAGTGGCTAGCGCTCCGGCGACGACGGAGCGCCCCCCGCTTGCGCCCCGGCATTGGCATTCGCCTGCTGCCCCCCGCCGCTGCTGATGAACCGCCATTCGGTATAGCTCCCGGCGCCCTCGAAATCACCCTGATCGGCGGAAAATCCCGCCACCTTGATCGGCTTGTCCGAGGAGCGGCTGGCGACGCCCATGATGCGGCCTTCCAGCCTGATCAGCTCCCACTCGCCATCGGCCGTCATCGGGTCGCGATAGAGGCGGCGCAGGTGGTGGGTCGGGTTGGGGTAGCGCTTGTCCTGCAGCAGGTCTTCGAGCTTGTTCGGGAACTGTTTTACGGCGCCGGGCGATTTGTCGTAATAGCTGCCGATGGCGCGACGGTATTCTTCGCCGATGAACAGCAGCTCCTTCTCCTTCTCGCGCCGGCTTTCCATTTGCCACAGGGCACCGGTCCCGGCCAGCGCGATGCCGGCGATGGCGACGGCAAACATCAGGCCGAGGAAGGTAAAGCCAGCCTGACGACCGATTTCATTTTTGGCCAAAAATTCCGGTTGACCGTGGCAGATCACCATGTCGAATAATCGCTGCCGTTCAGGCCCTGCCCTTCAGCCCCACTGCGGATATCCCAGACCCTGCGCTGGCCCGGCTCGTCCGGCGGCGGGACGATAACCCAGCTTTCGGTGCTTTCGGTGATCGGGTCGGGCGGCACTTTGCGCAGGTAGCGCTTGGTGACCAGTTCTTCGAGCGTTTCCGGGTAGCGCCCGGTGTCGCCACGATATTTGTCGACGGCGTCGCGCATGACGGCCAGCGACTCGCGCAGCGAGGCTTCGCGGGCCCGGTCAAGATGCTGGAAATAGCGCGGCACGGCGATGGTGAGCAGCGTGGCAATCACCGACATGACGACCAGCAGTTCGATCAGCGTGAAGCCTTTTTTACGGGAGTTCATGTTTCACCACTCCCGGTACGGCGTGCCGTTGAGGCCAACACCCTTGGCCAGCGAATAGACGTCAAACACATCAGCCCCTTCAACCGGCGCATCGGGCGGACTGGCATAACTGCGCTTGCCCCAGGTCAACTCTGCCGGCAGTGCCGGGTCATCGGCAAACGGGTCGCGCGGCAGGCGGCGCAGAAAATAGAGCTTGGCCTTGTTCGGGTCCTGCACGTTTTCGACCCCTTTGGCCAAGTCTTCGAGACGACGCGGATAGCCGCTTTCGTCGACCTTCTTCTCGAGTTTGCCCTCGTCGACGGCCCGTCGATAGGCGTCGATGCCACCGCGAATTTCCCGCAAGGCGGCCCGCAACTCCACTTCCTTCTGCCGCTTGGCCGTCATCTCGATCATCGGCATCGCCGTCATCGCCAGAATGCCGACGATGGCGACGGTGATGACCAGTTCGATCAACGTGAAACCCCGGCCCGGCTTGCCGATCATGACTAGTAGTCTACTTCAGCTTGAGCGCATGCGAAACGCTCGCTCCGGAATAGGGCTCACCGCTTTCCAGCGTTGCCCCGGTCACGTCGATCCGGGTATCGCCCTTGGCCCCGGGCAGGACGCGCAGGCGAAGGCTGCCGTGCCCCAGCTCGACGCGCAGCGAAATGCGCCCCGGGGCAACTGCCGCCGGTTGGACTACCTCAAGCAGCGTCGGGTCGTAGGCCACATCGACCATCAGGGCGTTGGTTTGCCCCGGCGCCATGACGCTGATATCCACTTCGGCACCTGCGATGGCCTCGGCCGGCCCGCCAAGCTGGAGCCCCTCGAAAACGGGCGGCGGCACCGGCTGCTCCGGCTCAATGGCCGGCGCGCCGAAGCGTGGCCCGCCACCACCGGCCGCTGCGACGCCGCCGCGCGGCGCCACGGCCAGCGACTTCGGTCCCTGCGATTTGATGATCATCGGCGCCGAACCAACGGCCGCTTCGGTACCCGATGGCAAGGCCGGCTGACCGAAGTCCGGCCGATGAATGTTGCGCAGCACGCGCGGTGTGATGAGCAGGATGATTTCCGTCTTGACCGAGGTATCGCGCTGGCTGCCGAAGAGACGACCAACCACCGGAATTTCGCCAATGCCCGGGATATGGCTGGTGGACTTGCGCTCCTCGTCGTTGATCAACCCGGCCAGCACCTGGGTTTCGCCATTTTTCAGACGCAGCGTGGTGCTCGCGCTACGCGTGCCGACCTGATACGCCAGCGAACTGGAGGGACCTGACACCTCCTTGACGATGCTGCTCACTTCCAGCCCGACCTTCATCGACACTTCGTCGTCGAGCGTGACATTCGATTCGACGTCGAGTTTGAGGCCGACGTCGAGATAGGTGACCGACGCGGATACGCCGACGTTGGCCGTCGAGGTGGTGGTGAATATCGGCAGCTTGTCGCCGATGTGAATCTTCGCCTTCTCGCGGTTCTTGACGCGAATGCGCGGGTTGGCCAACACGTTGGTGTCGCTGTTCTGGCCCTTGAGATTGAGCGTCAGGCCAGGGTTGGCGACGAAGCTGGTCAGACCGGAAGCATTTTTGAGACTGATGTAGCCCGGTGTCAGCGTCCCGCCCGGTACAACGTTCTGCAAAATGCCGGCGGCTGTACTCGTCGTCGTCGTTATCGTCTGCTGCAGAGCGCCATAACCAACCGAATCCGGCCAATCCACACCAATCTCGTTCAACCGGCTGCGCGTGACTTCCAGAATCTCGACCTCCAGCATCACTTCCGGCTCGGCCAGATCGAGTGACTCGATCAGCCGTTCAACCAGCCGCATGGCGTCCGGTGTGTCCTTGACGATGAGCAGGTTGAGCTTTTCGTCGGCAAAGACGTCCTTGCTCTTGGCCACCGTCTTGACCAGGATCTGCGCCTGCTTGACGTCGGCATTGGCCAGATAGAAGCTGCGCACCACCAGTTCCTGATACTCCTTGGCCTTGGCCGGCGTGTTCGGGTAGATCAGGAAGCTGTTGTCATTGAGCTGGCGCTTTTCCAGCTGATTGGTTTTCAGGATCAGATTCAGGATGTCTTCGAGCGGGCTGTTGCGGACAAAGAAGGTCACCTTGGTGTCGCCTTTGACGTCCTTGTCGAACACGAAATTGAGGCCGGACGAACGCGACAACACCTCGAAGACCGATTTCAGTGTCGCATCGCGGAATTCCAGCACGACCGGCTTGGCCAGCGCCGCCTTGACGGCCGGGTTGGCCGACGGGTTCATTTCCTTCTCGCGCAACACGTCGATCTGTTGCTGCAGCTTGCGCGCCACCGGATTGAGCGTGTCCTGGGCTCGTACGGTACGGACCACGCGCTCGGCACCGAGCAGGTCGCCCTTCTTCAATAATTGTTCGGCCTGGGCCAAATTGGCGGCATTTTTCCGGTCGACCGCGAGTTGCTCGAGGCCCTGGATGGCCCGCGTATTCCTTCCATCGATTGCGAGTGCTCGCCGGTAGGCAGCTTCGGCTGCATCGGGGTTGCCGGCCGAGCGCTGACGATCGGCATCATCGAGATAGGTATCGACCGACTCGCCCTTGTGGCGAATCATTGCCGCCTTGATCTCGGCATCGCGCGGACGATCACGCGCTGCCTTTTCCAGAGAAGCGACCCCCTCCTCCTTCTTGCCGGACGCCATGAAATCGAGGCCATCCCGGTAGGCCGGATGGGAACACCCACCCAGCAAAACAGCCAGGAGCAGAAAAATCGAGCCTTGCTTCAAAGCACTATCGAATCGGGTCTGCATCAATTTGAACCGTCACAAAATCTTATTATCCTAGGAAGCCAGCATTACAGGCATGTTAAAGACAGGCAAATATACCAGTCGAATTCCTTTCTCCGCTTCATACGACTGAAACCTGAGGCCGCAATACTCTCTGGACATGGTGCCATCGCGCCAGCACTGGCCACGACGAAGGGAGATATTGATGCAGCGCTCAGTTTCCGACACTCACTGTCCGCCCGAAGACATGCAGGCCCTGCGCCACCTGATCGCCCAACTCGCCCCTCAATGCGGTGTCGACCTGGGCAATCGCGCGTCAATTCGCATTTTTCTGGACAGCGACCAGGCCGCCTGGCGCAACGAAAGCATCGATCCGCGAATCTGCCAGGAATTGCGCGCCATGATGATTCTGCTCTTTCGCCTCGAAGCCAGCAGCAGCGAAGATCTCGGCGTTGAAGGCCTGCGTCGCCTGTGGCGCCAGCACGGTGAAATCATGGCCCGCTACGGTCAGCAGGCCCACTGAGGCAGACAATTTCGGGCCAGCCGAAACAGCGCCACATCGTTTGGCGTCCGTCCAAATCGCCAGCCGCCAATTTGTTGCAACACCGACCGTTTACTAGTCCGTTCAGATCATATCTATCAGGCATCGCATCTCAACGCCTGTCATGCCGACTCCCTATTCTTGACCCATCCGGATTCGTATTCGGAAAACGTCAACTAACCAAAACTCTGGGGAATGCCATGATTCGCAAGACTGCTCTCGCTCTTCTGCTGGCTGCGGCCGGCATCAACGCTCACGCTGCACTGTCGGCTGGCGACATTGCCTTCACGTCTTTCAATGCCGATGAAGATAGCTGGGCCATCGTTGCCCTCAAGGATATCTCCGCCAACACCTCCGTCTACTTTAGCGATAATGAGTGGAATGGTTCCGCCTGGAACGACACCAACGAGCACTCTCTGGTGTGGAACTCCGGTGCCCAAACCATCGCCGCCGGCACTGTTGTGAGCTTCCTCGAAATCGACGCCTCGCCTGACGTCATCTCGGCATCCATCGGCACCCTGAGCGTGGCCGCCGGCACCGGCACCAACCTCGGTCTGTCGAAGAGCGACGAAACTTTCTACGCCTTCCTCGGCAACAGCGCCGCTGCGCCGACCACTTTTCTTACGGCGATCACTACCGAAGCCAATAGCGCTCTGGCCAACACTACCAACGCCGGCCTGACGATTGGTCTCAATGCGACCGCCCTGAGCAACGATGCCGACTTTGGCGAATACACCGCTACCCGTGCCGGCCTGACCACTTTTGGCGCCTACGCACCGCTGGTTTTCAACAACGCCAACTGGACGATGGCTGGCAGCGGTGAATTCACCGGTCAAGCCTTGAACACAACGGCCTTCAGCGTCACCGCCGTCCCCGAGCCGAAGAACTACGCCATGTTCCTCGCCGGTCTCGGCCTGATGGGTCTTATCGCCCGCCGCCAAAGCAACCGCTAAGCCCCACGACAACCGACCGGGGTTTTCCGCTCCGGTCGGGCCACATTCGAAACAGCCGGCCGAATCGATGATTGGCCGCTGCCCCAAGGAGATTTTCATGTTCAAGCTTTCCACCCTGGCCCTCGTTCTGGCCAGCGCCTTCGCCACACCGGCCTTCGCCGCCTGCCCCGACGCTTCGACCAGCGTTACCTTCGGCAGCTACAACTCCGGCGTGAGCAATCGCGCCGTGGCCGGTACCTGCACCATCGACGACCAGATTCTCGACGACGAACAACAGTGGGGCAGCCAGGCCACTTTTCTTTCGCATGTTTCGACCGTCACCTTCAATCTTCTGAAGACCGGCAAGATCAGCGCCATTGAGCGCAACAAGTTGATGGCCGCAGCCCAGGCCTCCGGCATCGGCAACTCGATCAAGGTCAAGCTGATCGGCTTCAACGATTTCCACGGCTACATCAAGGCCGGCGAAGGCTCGTCCAGCAACCCGGGCGTCGCCCGCTTCTCCACCAGGATCAAGGCCCTGCGCGCCCAGAACAGCCTGAACGCGGTTGTTTCCGCCGGCGACATGATTGGCGCCAGCCCGCTGACTTCCGCCCTGTTCAAGGACGAGCCGACCATCGAAGCGATGAACCGCATCGGCATCGACTTCAACTCGGTGGGCAACCACGAATTCGACGAAGGCAAGACTGAACTGCTGCGCATGAAGCAGGGCGGCAACCACCCGACCGATCCGTTCTCTGGCAGCGGCTTGCCGCAAGACTTGAAGGACGGCGAATTCGCCGGCGCCAAGTTCGATTTCCTGGCCGCCAACGTTGTTGAAACCGAATCCGGCAATACCGTCTTCCCGGCCTACGGCGTCAAGAGCTTCCTCGGCAACAAGGTCGCCTTCATCGGCATGACCCTCGAAGCCACGCCGACCATCGTCTCGCCTTCCGGCGTTGCCGGCCTTGAATTCCGCGACGAAGCCAACACCGTCAATGCGCTGATCCCGGCCCTGCAGGCCCAGGGCATCAAGAGCGTTGTCGTGCTGATCCACGAAGGCGGCTTCGCCTCCGGCGGCATGAATGGTTGCACTGGTGTTTCCGGCCCGATCGTCGATATCGTCAATCGCCTGCATCCGGAAGTCGACCTGGTGATCTCCGGCCACACCCACGCCGCCTACAACTGCCTGATCAACAACAGCGCCGGTCAGCCGGTTCGCGTCACATCGGCCGGCCAGTATGGTCGCAACCTGACCGACATCGACATGGTCATCGATACGAAGACGAAGAACGTCCTGAGCATCGCCGCTACCAATCTTCTCACCGGCACCGGTGCAACGACAGCCGAAGACCCGGCTCTGACCGACCTCGTCGCCCACTACGATGCTGCCGCCGCCGTGCCGGCCAGCCGCGTCATCGGCAAGATCACTGCTGGTATTACCAAGACCAACAATACCGCCGGCGAATCCGCCCTCGGCGATGTCATCGCTGACGCACAACTGGCCGCCACGGCCAGCGCCGCGACCGGCGGCGCCGTCATCGCCATGATGAATCCGGGCGGCATCCGTGCCGACTTGCCGTACAACCTGGCTTCCGCCGGTTTTGCCTACGACGGTGCCGTGACCTACGGCAATGCCTTCACCGTCCAGCCCTTCGGTAATTCCCTGGTGACCATGACCCTGACCGGCGCGCAGATCAAGACGGCGCTGGAAACCCAGTTCAACGGTTGCAACGGTCAGACCCAGGAACGCATCCTGCAGATCTCCAACGGCTTCAGCTACGCCTACACCGCCGCCAATGCCTGTAACGCTCGCATTACGTCGATGACACTGAACGGCCTGCCGGTCGATACCGCTGCCAGCTACCGCGTCACGGTCAACAGCTTCCTGGCCGATGGCGGCGACGGTTTTGTCGTCCTCAAGAACGGCACCGACCGTCTTGGCGGCGAAGTCGATACCGATGCCTTCGAAAAGTATCTGCAAGCCAACCCGAGCGGCGTTGCCCCCGGCCCGCAGAACCGCATCGTCAAGAACTGATCAACTGACCCTATTTTGAGATTCCAATCATGAAAACCAATCTGCTCAAACCTCTCGTTGCCTCCCTGTTGCTGGTCGGCTGCGTTTCCGCCCAGGCTGCCCATTTCGAAGTGCTTGGCTACAACGCTACCAGCCGCTATTCCGGCACCGTCGATTTCACTGACTTCAACTTCAACGGCGACTACACTTCCGGTGGAAACGATTTTGGAACGGCGGTAAGCGCTATCGAAACCACCACCGACTACGAGCATAGCGGCAATGCCTCTGGCAGCTTTCTCGGTGGTAGCTTCCTCGACCTGACGACTTCAGTCAGCTTCAGCTCCGCCAATCCAATCGAGTATTACGGTATCGCCACTGCTGTCGAGAAGACGGTTCAGTTGCAAGTGGTAGCCGATGCCGGTGATATCGGCCCGCAGGTCAACGTCAGCTTCGCCGGGCTGTCCTCCACCTTCAGCGGGCTGGTTGGCTCCTCCGAAGGCACGTTCCAGACCAGTGTTCGCGTCTCTCAGGGCAGCAACGTTCTGGCCAACTTCACGACCAAACAGTTTGCCGACCAGAACGTCAATTTCGCTTTCGCGGCTCAAGCCGGCGACATCATTGTCTTGTCGGCCTCCCAAGGCGTTCATATGAACGCCAGCGGCCCGATCGATGCCAGCCTGACCGGCATGCTGTACGGCAACTTCACAGTCACCGCTGTTCCGGAGCCGGAACAGTACGCCATGTTGCTGGCCGGTCTTGGCCTGATCGCCGGCGTCGCCCGTCGCCGTAGCAGCCGCTGATCCATACCGGTTAAACCGCACGGGCTATCCGGCCCGTGCGGTTTTTTTACACCGCCCCGCCACGCTTCCACGGTCAACCGGAAATTTTGGCCAATTTCCAAATGCCGCCCCTCCGATCCGCTCCCAGGAGATTCTTCGTGTCCAAGTTACTTCGCACCACCGCCTTCGCCACCATGCTGTTCGCAGCCCTCCCGGCCGCCCAGGCAGCTACCTACAGTTTCTCCGGGATGATGGATTCCGGCTCGCTGATCGGCGAAACCTTCACCGGCAGTTTCAGCTTCGACGACCTCGGACTGACCGGAATCGATCTTGAGATTCTCGGCCTCAACAGCCTGAGCCTGAGCATCCTCGGAACCACCTACACCATTGCCAATGCCGATTCGACGCCCGATGTCAGCTTTCTGAACGGCAGCTTTCTTGGCCTCTCGTATTCGGTCACAACCAGCACGCTGGGGTTCAGCGTCATTCCCGGCTTCAGCGATACCTCTGATGCCTTCGTTGCCTACGACAAATTGAGCGGTGGAAACATCGTTGACGGTCAGTCAGGTTTCGGCTCCATCGTTTACCTCCCGGTTCCCGAACCCGAGTCCTACGCCATGCTGCTCGCCGGTCTTGGCCTGATTGGGCTGGTCGCCCGTCGCCGCACCACCGCCGCCTGATCGCCGGGCAATTCTGAAATGGCTCCTGCGGGAGCCATTTTTTGGCCCCTTCCCCGATCAAAAAAGCCTCTTCAACCTTTTCGCCATGAGTGAGACACCATGAAAATCCGTCCCGATTCCCGCCACCGCTTCGCCCGCAACATCATTGCGGCCAGCTTGATGGCCTCCACCCTGCCGGCCTTCGCCGCCGGCGTCGTCATTTCGCAGGTATACGGTGGAGGCGGCAATAGTGGCGCGACGCTGAAAAACGATTTCGTCGAACTCTTCAACGCTGACGTCAGTCCGGTCAGCCTGGCTGGCTGGTCGGTGCAGTACGCCTCGGCGACCGGTACTACCTGGCAGGTTTCTGCACTTGCCAATGTAATGCTGCAACCCGGCCAATACTACCTGGTGCAGGAAGCTGCCGGCACGGGCGGCACTGCCAGCCTGCCGACACCTGATGCGACTGGCACAATCCTGATGTCAGCGACCAACGGCAAGGTCGCGCTGGTCAATTCGACCACGGCGCTAAGTGGCGCCAATCCATTCGGCGGCGCCAGCGTCGTCGATCTGGTCGGCTTCGGCACTACGCCGAACGGCTATGAAACAGCCAATACCGGTGTTGCCCTGAGCAACACCACGGCCGCCCTGCGCGCAGCAAATGGCTGTACCGACAGCAATAACAACCGCACTGACTTCACCACCGGCAGCCCGGCACCGCGCAATACCGCCACGAGCTTCAACGTCTGTGGCGGCGGCACCCCGGCCAATGCCCCGATCATCACTGCCTGCCCGGCCAGCAGCCTGGCCGCCGGTGAAGCTGGCAGCGTCCTGCTCAGCGCCAGCGATACCGACAGCCGCGTCAATGCCGCCAGCCTGGCCGCCAACGCCCCGGCCGGCTTCACGCTCGGCACACTGACCGCGGCCAACGCCGACGGTGAAGCAGCGACGGTCGCGCTGAATGTCGCCAGCAGCGTCGCCGCCGGCAATTACGCCGTCGCCGTCAATTTCGCCAACGACGAAGCACAGACCGCCAGTTGCACGGTGAACGTCTCGATCAGCGGCACGACGCCGATCCACGCCATCCAGGGCAGCGGCGCAACCAGCCCGCTGGTTGGCCAGCAGGTCACGACACAAGGGGTCGTCACCAAGGTGATGAACAGCGGTTTCTTCATGCAGGACGAAACGCCGGACAGCGACCCGACCACCTCTGAAGGCATCTACGTCTACACCGGCAGCGCCCCCACCGTACGGCTTGGCCAGCGTGTCCGCGTTGCTGCTACCGTGACCGAATACGCAGTCGGCACTGGAGCCGGAGCAGTCACCAATCCGCTTACCGAACTGACCAGCCCGGCGGTCAGCGTGCTCGCGTCCGGTATCAGCATCGCGCCGACCACCATCGCCTTCCCGGAAACTGTTGAAGGCGATCTTGAGCACTACGAAGGCATGCTGGTCCATATCGAAGGTCCGCTCACCGTCGGCCAGAACTATTTCCTCGGTCGCTACGGCCAGCTCACGGTTTCAGCCGATGGCCGCCTGGAAAAGCCGACCAACCGCTACCCGGCCGGCAGCGCCGAAGCCCTGGCAATGGCCGACGACAATGCCCGCCGCCGAATCCTGCTCGACGACGGCTCCAGCCTGCAGAACGTCAACCCGACCCCGTACATGGCAGCCGACAACACCGTGCGTGCCGGCGACAGCATCGATGGCCTGACCGGCGTCATTGACTACGGCCTGGCGACCAGCACCACCTCCGGCCTCAGCGACTACCGTCTCCAGCCAACGGAAGTACCGGTCATCAGCCGGACCAATCCGCGGACGACAGCCCCGGACGCGGTCGGCGGCAATATCAAGGTGGCCAGCTTCAATGTCCTCAACTACTTCACCACCTTCACTAACGGCCAGAACGCCGAAGGCCTGACTGGCCAGGGTTGTACGCTGGGCGGCTCGACCACCGCCGCCAACTGCCGCGGCGCCGACAATGCGGCCGAGTTTGCCCGCCAGAAGGCGAAGATCGTCAATGCCATCAAGGCACTCAACGCCGATGTCGTCGGCCTCATGGAAATCCAGAACAATGGCAACGGAGCCGTGCTCGACCTGGTCAACGCACTCAATGCCGCCACCGCAGCCGGGACCTACGCCAGCGTCGCCCTGCCCAATGGCGGCACCGGCACTGATGCCATCCGCGTCGCCATGATCTACAAGCCGGCCAAGTTGGCTCTGGTTGGCGGCGCCGTCAGCGATACCAATGCCATCCACAACCGCCCGCCACTGATCCAGACCTTCTCTGCCGCCAACGGCGAGAAGTTCAGCGTCGTGGTCAATCACTTCAAGTCGAAGGGCAGCTGCCCGACCTCCGGCAACGATGCTGATCAGGGCGATGGGCAAGGTTGCTGGAATGCCCTGCGCACCGAACAGTCCCAGGCACTGCGCACCTACATCACCAGCCTGCAGGCAAGCAGTGGCGATGCTGACGTGATCGTCATTGGTGACCTCAACGCCTACGGCAAGGAAGACCCGATCATCGACTTCACCGCCGCCGGCTATGTCAATCAGGTCGACCGCTTCAACAGCCTGGGCTACTCCTACGTCTTCGACGGTGAAGCCGGCTACCTCGACCACGCCCTGGCTACCCCCAGCCTGAGCGCCCAGATCGCCGGCGCCAAACACTGGCGCATCAATGCCGATGAACCTGCCATTATCGACTACAACACGGAGTACAAGCAGCCGGCTTGCGCTACTTGCGGCCCGGACTACTACACGAACACAGCCTATCGCTCGTCTGACCATGACCCGGTTGTCATCGGCCTGAATCTGCTCAAGCAGATCGGCGGCACAGCTGGACGTGACACCCTGACAGGCACGGCGGGCGATGACGTGATCGCCGGCGGCATCGGCGCCGATACCCTGACCGGCGGTGCCGGCGCAGACCAGTTCGTGTTCACCAGCCTGCGCGACGGCGTCGACACCATCACCGACTTCCAGCCAGGCATCGACCGCATCGTGCTGACCCAACTTCTGCGATCAGTCGGCATCACCAGCGCAAACCCGATTGCCAGCGGCTACGTCACCTGCAAAGCCGTTGGTGCCGACGCGATGATTGGCGTTGATCCCGATGCCAGCGGCGCCGCTGTGAGCCGGAATCTCGTGCTTGTCAAAAACCAGGGCTGTGCCGTGGCTACTCCAGGAAACATTGAGTTTTAGTCACCGAGCAAGCAGTCTAAGCGGGGTACCGAGCCACACCCTGCCGAAAACCTGATCTGACAAACACCAGGCAGACCGTATTTCCCGGTCACTTTCGCCAAACCGTGACGTTTGGCAAAGTGGCCGGGATTTTTTTGGCTATGCGGCCATGTTCGCTAAAACGGGGGAGAGAAAAGCTCAATGAGGCAAGGATTATTTTGTGAAATTGGTCACCAATCTCGATACCCAAACCCCAGAAACGAAAAAGGCCAATCCGAAGATTGGCCTAACTCGTTGATTCTCTTGGTCGGGGCGGCGGGATTCGAACTCGCGACCCCTTGCACCCCATGCAAGTGCGCTACCAGGCTGCGCTACGCCCCGACAAGCCCGCCATTATACCCAAAAACAGCCGGATTCATAGGCGCAAGATATCGATAATGGACTGTAGCTCGCCACGCAGGCCACCCGGCATCTTTTCAACCTCAGACAAGTTGGCAGTAGCAACGGCAACAGCGCCACCCTCGTCAAGTCGATTACGCGCACCGCTGATCGTAAAACCCTGATTATAAAGAAGCTCGCGAATACGCCGAACCAGCAAGACTTCATGGTGCTGGTAATAGCGACGATTGCCACGCCGCTTTACCGGTTTGAGTTGATTGAACTCCTGTTCCCAGTAACGCAGCACATGGGGTTTGACACCACATAACTCGCTGACCTCACCGATGGTGAAGTAGCGTTTGGCTGGGATGGGCGGCAGCTCTTCGCCACCCGGAGTTTTATGCCGCGGTTCCATCGAAGGCGAGCTCAACGTCGGACTTCAGCTTTTGGCTGGCGTGGAAGGTCACGACACGACGTGCCGTGATGGGAATTTCCTGCCCTGTTTTCGGATTCCGGCCTGGACGTTGCGGTTTGTCGCGCAACTGAAAATTTCCGAAGCCAGACAGCTTGACACCGTCACCGGTTTCCAGGGAGTTGCGGATTTCTTCGAAAAAAGCTTCGACCATGTCTTTGGCCTCGCGCTTATTAAGACCAACTTTTTCGAAAAGAAGGTCCGCGAGCTCAGCTTTGGTTAGCGTCATCGTTATTATTTCCGTCAGGCACGCAGTTGAGCACCGAATGCCTGTTCGAAACAGGACACCAGCTGCTGCATTGCAGCATCAACTTCCGAATCTTGCAAAGTGCGTTGAGTATCTTGCATAACTATCCGGAACGCAAGGCTTTTTTTGTTTTCGGGGATGCCTTTTCCGACGTAAACATCGAACAACTGGATGTCCTGAACAAGGCTGGAAACTTGCCCTTTCAAGCCGTCAAGCAAGGTCTGCAAAGCGACATCCTGATCAACGACGATGGCAAGATCCCGAATCACCGGCGGGAACTTCGAGACCTCGGCATAAACCGGAACCTGCGCAGCCTTGACCGCATCGAAATCAAGTTCGAAGACCACGGGAGCCTGCGGCAGATCGTATTTCTGAACCCATTCCGGATGCAACTCACCCAGGCACCCGATTTCACGGCCATCGAGCAATACACGCGCTGAACGCCCAGGATGCAGCGCCGGATGTACGAGTTTTTCAAAACGTAGTTGGGCCGGCGCCAGCAAGGCTTCCAGATCGCCCTTCAGATCGAAGAAATCGACCTTGCGCGAAGCGCTGCCCCAGCCTTCGGGCAAGGCACTACCGTAGGCCAGACCGGAGAGCTTCCAGGATTGGGCAAAGCCGGGAACCGGCGTTGCAGCCCCATTGCGCAGGAACGCACGGCCTGTTTCAAACAAGCGAACGCGGTTCTGCTTGCGCTTGAGATTGGTCACCAGATTGGAAATCAGACCGCCAAACAGCGTCGACCGCATGACGGCCATCTGACTGGCGATCGGGTTGGCCAGACGAATCAGGTCGGCCTCTGCGGTCTTCGCAGCGAAATCGGCCTCCCAGACTTCCTCGACGAAAGCGAAATTGACCACTTCCTGGTAGCCACGATCAACCAGAAGCTGACGAACGCGGGCGGCAGGACGTTGCGCCTCTGGCTGCACCATCATTTTCATGTTGCCGCGCGGCGCCGGGGCCGGAATGTTGTCGTAGCCGTGCAGACGGGCGATTTCCTCGATCAGGTCTTCCTCGATTTCGATGTCGAAACGCCAAGTCGGCGGGGTCACCAGGAAATCGTCGCCTTCGCGGACAAAGGGCAAACCGAGGCCGTTGAACAATCCGGCGATCTGCTCGGGAGAAAAAGTCATGCCGATCACGGCGCAGGCTCGCGCCGTGCGCAAGCGCACGGGCTTGCGTGCTGGCACCTCGGCCTTGGCCTCGACTACCGGACCAGCGGCACCGCCACAGATATCGATGATCAGCTGCGTAGCGCGCTCGATGGCACGACGAGCGCCGCCAAAATCGACACCGCGCTCGAACCGATGCGAGGCGTCTGAACCAAAACCGTAACGCCGGGCTCGACCGGCAATCGCTTTCGGTGCAAAAAAGGCGGACTCGAGGAACAGCTCTCCGGTTTCCAGCGTAATTCCGCTCTCTTCGCCGCCCATGATGCCGGCCATGGCAAGCGGCTTGGCGTCGTCGGCAATAACCAGAATGTCGGCATCAATGGCAATAGTCTGCTCGTTCAGAAGCAGCAGCTTTTCGTCTGGCTTTGCCATGCGTGCATGCACTGCACCTTCGAGCTTGGTGTTGTCGAAAGCATGCAGCGGCTGGCCGATTTCGAGCATGACGTAATTGGTGACATCGACCAGCGCCGAAATCGAGCGGATAGCACTGCGTTCGAGGCGGCGCTTCATCCACTCCGGCGTCGGCGCCTTGGCGTTGAGTCCCTTCAGGACGCGGCCGTAGTAAAGCGGGCAGGCTGCGGGTGCATCGAGCACGACGGCACGCTGGTCTGCGATGGTCGCCGCGACCTCAGACACCTCGATTAGTTTAGCCCGGGCGCCGGCAATGGCCGCTACTTCGCGCGCCACGCCACTCAGGGACAGACAGTCGGCACGATTCGGCGTCAGTTTGAGTTCGAACTGATTATCGTCGAGATCAAGATACTCACGAATCGACTGTCCAACTGGCGCGTCGGCCGGCAGAATCAGGAGACCGGATGCCTCTTCGGCGATACCAAGCTCCTTGGCCGAGCAAAGCATGCCGGAGGACTCAATGCCGCGCACCTTGGCGATCTTGATAACGAAATCGCCAGGCAACTTGGCACCGGGCAAAGCGCACGGCACGCGCAGACCGACGGCCACATTCGGCGCACCACAGACGATGGTCGTCGGTTCGCCGCGACCGGTATCGACCTTGCAGACATTGAGGCGGTCAGCATCCGGATGTTTGACGACTTCCAGCACATGGGCGACGACAACGTCGCAAAATTGCGGGGCGACCGGCTCCAGGCCCTCGACTTCGAGGCCAGCCATGGTCAGCAGATGGGAAAGCTCCTCGCTCGACAGCTGGGTGTCGACAAGGGTACGCAGCCAGGATTCGGAGAATTTCATGCGAATTGCCTCAGGAAACGGAGGTCGCCTTCAAAGAAGAGGCGCAGGTCATTGACGCCGTAACGCAGCATGGTCAGGCGGTCCTGACCGAAGCCGAAGGCGAAGCCGGTGTATTTTTCCGGATCGATGCCGGCAATGCGCAGCACGTCCGGATGCACCATGCCGCAACCGGCGATTTCCAGCCAGCGCCCCTTCAGCGCGCCGCTCATGAAAGCGACGTCGATTTCGGCCGATGGCTCGGTAAACGGGAAAAAGGATGGGCGGAAACGGACCACCAGATCGTCGGTCTCGAAGAAGCTCTTGAGGAAATCGGCGATGACGCCCTTGAGGTCGGCAAACGAAACGCCTTCACCAACCCACAGACCTTCGACCTGGTTGAACATCGGCGAATGTGTCGCGTCGGAATCGACACGATAGACGCGGCCCGGCGCGATGATTCTGATTTCGGGCATTTTTTCCAGTTGACCGTAGCGTTCGACATGGGCCTTCATGTAGCGCGCCTGAATCGGGCTGGTATGGGTACGCAGCAGCACCTTTTCGGCAACACTGCCATCCGGGTTCTGCAGGTAAAAGGTGTCGTGCATCGAACGCGCCGGGTGATCTTCGGGCGTGTTCATGGCAGTGAAGTTGAAGAAATCTTCCTCGATCTCGGGGCCGTCAGCCACTTCGAAACCGATTGAGCGAAACAAGGACTCGATCCGTTCCAGGGTCCGCGTTACCGGATGCAGGCCACCGCGCGCTTCGGCACGTCCGGGCAGCGTAACATCCAGAGCCTCTTCCGCCAAGCGCGCTTCGAGCGCAGCCTTGCGAATGGCTTCGCGACGCTCGTTGAGCGCAGTCTCAACGGCCGTCTTGGCGACGTTGATCGCCGCACCGGCAGTTTTCTTCTCTTCCGGCGGCAATTTGCCCAAGCCCTTGAGAAGTTCGGTGATCTGTCCGCTCTTGCCGAGGAAACGGGCTTTTACCTGTTCCAGTGCATCGGGGTCAGAAATGGCAGCAAAAGCCAACTGGGCTTCGCTAACGATTTGATCGAGATTGTCCATAGACGTCCACCAACAAAACCACCAATAAAAAAGGAGGCTTGCGCCTCCTTTTTTTAATTACGCTTTCGCTCAGGCGCCGAGCTGTGCCTTGGCCTGGGCGGCCAGAGCGGCAAATGCCGGCTGATCGAAAACAGCCAGATCGGCCAGAACCTTGCGGTCCACCTCGATATTGGCCTTCTTCAGACCGTTCATGAAGGTGCTGTATTTCATGCCCAGCTCGCGAGCTGCAGCATTGATACGGGCGATCCACAGGGAACGGAACTGACGTTTGCGTTGACGACGGTCACGGTACTGGTATTGACCAGCCTTCATCACCGCCTGTTTGGCGATGCGATATACGTTCTTGCGACGACCACGGTAACCCTTGGCCTGAACAAGAATCTTCTTGTGACGCGCGCGCGCTGTTACACCACGTTTAACTCTAGGCATCTTCTATCTCCTTATGCGTAGGGCATCATGGCGCGAACGGATGCTGAATCGCGCGCGTTAACTTCAACCGAACCGCGCAGATGGCGTTTCACCTTGGTGGTCTTCTTGGTCAGGATGTGACGCTTGAAGGCTTGGCCGCGCTTGATGGAACCACCAGCGCGAACAGAGAAACGCTTTTTGGCGCTGCTCTTGGTCTTCATTTTGGGCATTTAATGCTCCTTAATGACATGCCGCCAGGTGGTTCCCACTACGGAAACGCTTTGACTACCCGAAAGCACTTATAAAACTACGGTTGCTGCTTGCTACTACTTCTTCTTGGCCGGCCCGATGATCATGATCATCTGACGACCTTCCATCTTCGGCATCTGCTCGACAGCACCAACTTCGTCGAGGTCCGCCTTGATCCGTTCCAACTGGCGCATACCGAATTCCTGATGCGCCATTTCGCGGCCCCGGAAGCGCAGGGTCACTTTGACCTTGTCGCCTTCTTCCAGGAAACGCGTCATGTTCCTGAGCTTGATCTGGTAATCGTTTTCGTCGGTGCCCGGGCGCAGCTTGATTTCCTTGACCTGCACCTGCTTCTGCTTCAACTTGGCTTCGTGAGCGCGCTTCTGTTCCTGGTACTTGAACTTGCCGTAGTCCATGATGCGGCAGACCGGTGGCTTCGCGGTCGGCGCGATCTCTACCAGATCAGCACCGGCTTCTTCAGCCATGTGCAAAGCCTCGCGAATGCTGACAATGCCTAGCTGTTCACCTTCTGCACCCTGGAGACGAATCTCCGGAACCGTAATTTCTTCGTTGAGGCGATGCGCCTTGTTCTGAGCTATGGTGAAACCCCCGAAAACAACAAAAATTAAGCCGTGCCACTCCGCGCAGCAACTTCGTTCTGAAGATGCCTGATCAGGTCATCAACGGACATTTGTCCGAGATCCTGACCACCGCGAGTACGCACGGCCACCAGTCCGTCCGCTTTTTCCTTATCGCCCACAACGAGCTGATAAGGCAGCCGGTTCAAGCTATGTTCCCGAATTTTATAGGTAATTTTCTCGTTACGCAAATCCGACTCGGCGCGGAAGCCAGCCTGATGCAGCTTTTGCGCAACATCCGCGGCGTAATCGGCCTGCTTTTCGGAAATATTCAGGACAACCGCCTGAACCGGAGCCAGCCAAAGCGGCAGGGCACCTGAGAAATTTTCGATCAGAATACCGATGAAGCGCTCAAGCGAGCCGAGGATCGCGCGGTGCAGCATGACCGGGACCTTGCGCGTGTCGTCGGCACCAACATATTCCGCGCCGAGACGACCCGGCATCGAGAAATCAACCTGCATGGTGCCACACTGCCACGAACGACCAATGGCATCCCGGATGTGGAATTCGATCTTCGGACCATAGAAGGCGCCCTCGCCCGGCAGTTCGGTCCATTCCAGACCGGAAGCCCGCAGGCCCTGACGCAATGCATCCTCGGCCTTGTCCCAGACTTCGTCGGAACCGACACGGCTATCCGGACGCAGAGCCAGCTTGACCGCCACGTCATTGAAGCCGAAATCGGCATAAACCTTCTTGACCAACGCATTGAAGGCGGTCACTTCAGATTCGATCTGATCTTCGGTACAGAAGATGTGACCGTCATCCTGCACGAAGCCGCGCACGCGCATCAGGCCGTGCAGAGCGCCAGCCGGTTCGTTGCGATGGCAGGAACCGAACTCGCCGTAACGCAGCGGCAGTTCGCGGTAAGAGCGCAAGCCGGCATTGAAGACCTGGACATGGCCCGGACAATTCATCGGCTTGACCGCGTAATCACGATTCTCCGATGAGGTCGTGAACATGTTGTCCTTGTAATGCTCCCAGTGCCCCGATTTTTCCCAGAGCGCCTTGTCGAGAATCTGCGGGCAGCGCACTTCCTGATAACCGTTGTTGCGGTAGACAGCGCGCATATAGCTTTCGATTTCCTGCCAGATCGCCCAGCCCTTGGGGTGCCAGAAGACCAGACCCGGCGCTTCGTCCTGCATGTGGAACAAATCGAATTGCTTGCCGAGGCGGCGGTGATCGCGCTTTTCAGCCTCTTCGAGCATGTGCAGGTAGGCGTCGAGATCTTCCTTCTTGGCCCAGGCGGTGCCGTAGATGCGCTGCAACTGCTCATTGCGATGGTCGCCACGCCAGTAGGCGCCGGCCACCTTCATGAGCTTGAAGACTTTGAGCTTGGCCGTCGTCGGCACGTGCGGGCCACGACAAAGGTCGATGAAATCACCTTCGCGATAAAGCGAAACCTGCTGGTCGGCCGGAATGGCACCGATCAGCTCGGCCTTGTATTTTTCGCCAAGATCGAGGAAGAACTTGACCGCGTCATCGCGCGCCCAGACTTCACGCGTTACCGGAATATCCTTCTTGGCCAACTCAGCCATGCGCTTTTCGATGGCCACCAGGTCTTCCGGGGTGAACGGACGCTTGTAGGCGAAATCATAGTAGAAACCGTTTTCGATGACCGGACCAATGGTGACTTGCGCATCCGGAAACAGCTCCTTGACAGCAAAGGCCAACAGGTGGGCGGTCGAATGGCGGATCAGTTCCAGTCCTTCGGGATCGCGCTCGGTAATGATGGCCAGATCGACATTCTTTTCGATCAGATAGGAGGTATCGACAAGATTGCCATCGACTTTGCCGCCCAACGCGGCACGGGCCAGACCGGCGCCGATGCTGGCTGCAACTTCGGCGATTGTTACCGGCTGCTCAAAAGAGCGGATGGAACCATCAGGCAGTTTGATATCAGGCATGGCAAATCTCTAGGCGAAAAAAAAGTGCGGGAGTGAGCCGCACTTTTTTGGTCAAACGAAGGCTGACTCGATTAGCGTTTCTGAACTGCGGTGCAAGTTCGGAAAATCATCAATTCAGCTCCGTCGGGAATTTTGGTAGGCGGTATTGGAATCGAACCAACGACCTCCACGATGTCAACGTGGCGCTCTAACCAACTGAGCTAACCGCCTAAAGAAGCGCGCATTTTACAGACGTAAAAGCCGATGTCAACAGCCCTTCGCGATTTTTTGAGAAGCCAAGTACACTTGCCGCTTATGCAACGGAGAAAGCCATGAACGAAGGCTGGATAATTCTCGGGATCTGTCTGATTGTCGTGTTGGGGGGAGCCCTGCCGCTACTCCGGCCACCGCGCAACGACGCGCCCCCGCCGCCACCCAAGGAAACCCTGCGCGACTGGCGCAGCGAAGAATAAGGACCATTTGTGGAATCGCGCATTACCGAACTAGAAATCAAGATCAGCTACACGGAAGACCTCGTCGAGGAATTGAATCGCCTGGTTTTCCGCCAGCAGGAGCAGATCGATCTGCTCTTCCGTGAAATTCGGGCCTTGCGCGAACAGGCGCAAAACGCCCAGCCGCACGAACAGCGCAGCCTGCGCGACGATCTTCCGCCGCATTACTGATGCATGTCGGCTCAAGCTCCGGTTACTGTTCTCTACCACGCCGACTGCCTGGATGGATTTGGCGCCGCCTATGCTGCCTGGCGCCATTTCGGCGACGCGGCCACCTATCGGCCGATGCATCATGGCGAAGCATGGGCGCTGGCCGACATTGCCGGCCACGCGGTTTTCATTCTCGATTTCTCGTTTCCACCTGAATTTCTCGAATCGATGGCGGCCATTGCCGATTCGGTCACCCAGATCGACCATCATGCTTCGGCGCTGAAGGCGTGGGGCGACAAGTTGCAAGCGGGCGAGAACGGCCTGCGCAGTTACCAACACCCAAGGCTAGCCCTGCGCGTCATGTTCGACCTGGAAAAATCGGGTGCCCGGCTGGCGTGGGAGCATTTTCACCCCGGCACCCCAACACCGCTGACGCTCCGGCACGTCGAAGAGCAAGATATGTGGCGTTTCACCCCGGGCACGCGTCCGTTCTGCCGCGCCTTGCGCCTGCTGCCTTTCGACTTCTCCGTCTGGCATCAACTGGTGCTCGACACGCCGAACGAAAGCGCCCTCCGCTACCTCGACATGCTCGCCCAAGGTGGAGCCATCGAGCAGTTTTATCAGCAGGAAATTGCACGTTTGGCGCTCAGCGCACTGCGCATGCCGGCCCAACTGCGCGGCGAACCGGTCGATCCATTGCAGGCGCAGCGCCACGGTCAAGCGATCGTTACCCATGATGAACAGGCCTGGCTAACCGTTCCCGGCATTGCCATCAACGCCAATGCGCTGTTCGCCTCGGAGCTGGGCAACGCGCTGGCCGAGCAAAGCGGCAGTTTCGGGCTGATCTGGCAACTATCGGGGGATGGCGAAGTGAAGGCCTCGCTGCGTTCGAAGGGCAAGACCCTCGATGTTTCGGTGATCGCCACGCGTTACGGTGGTGGCGGCCATCCAAATGCGGCCGGTTTCCGGATGCCTGCTGACCAATTTTTCAGCGAAGTGCTGAAAATGGTGCCCAGGAAGGGACACGCGTAGCTAGAAAATCAACGGATGCGACAGATATAACCCATTGATTTCTAATAGCTCTGAATTCAGAAAAATCCTAGAACCGCACACCTTCTGACGCTGTTTCTGTCGCACCTACAGTATCACCGTTACCCCGCTACCTGTAAAGGGTCGAGCAACCTCACCACGGATTGAATCCACCTGAATCCCAAGGATTTTTAGGCTTGGGATACGCGTATGGGTCCGGATATGGGTTAAATGGTTTTACCGGAGCCGCTTCCTCAACTTGTTGAGGTGGCGGAATATCAGGTGGCGAACTACGGACAGGCTCTATTGTAGGTGCTGGCTTAATAGGCTCAACTGGTTTAGGTATCTGCTCAGGTTCTGGCTTAGGTGCGTCAACCTGTTGCACAAACTTCCAAATTGCGTACTTTGGTTGGTCCGGTAATACATTAGCTTTTTTAAGTTCTTCTGCAATTACACTATTTACAGTGTCCTTGTACTTATCCGGTACTGCTTTGACTAGCTCTTGTAATACTGAATTGTGCTTATGGAAGCACGTGCGGGTATATTCCCGCCACCAAGCATGCTTAGGTCCATGCGCATCAAGGTAATTGTTCTTATATTCATCGTAAAACCGAGACCAAGTATAATCCTTACCTATTAAAGTCAAAGCAAATTTTCGTTGATTGAATTCAGTGTTAGCTACTTTTGGTCCTAATATCGAGCGTAGTGCGTAACAGCCTTGTGCGCTTAAATGATTTTTTGGCAGATTAAACATGCACGCATCTTCAAGGCTGGTTCTAGCCTTCACGGGTTCTGGTGCTTGATATACAACCATAGCCGTCGAATTAGACGCTATGAGTGGCTTTACTGATTGCAATATCCGTTTGTTGATATTAGTTAATTTGCTTTGAGGCTGAATGTGGTTGAAAGGTGTTATTTTATTAGGTATAGGCTCGTTGTCTACTTTGGTAGTGGCAAGCGAGACCGGCTTTAAAGACGTAAGCATTTTACGCCTAACAATCTTTAATGCAGACTGTTCTGGTGTTTTAGCCTCGGCTATCTTGGCTTCAATCTCTGCTAATTCAATCTTCTTTGATTTAATCGCGCTTCTAATGTAGTTACGCTCTCCAATGTCTCTGTTTTGATTCTTGCGAGACTCTACCTTCTGCGAATTGGTTTTACTGATATTGGTGCGACCTTCATGTTTTGTTGGTTCAATATCTAGACCTTGTTCGGCATATGAGCGTGAATCAATACGAATATCGAAGCCAGCTTCTTTAAGTGCCTTATTAGCGCATTTCGCCCAACCTTTACGCCAACCCTCTAACACCTTCTTATCATTCCAATCACGGCTCTTTTTACCAAAACCATCACCATCTAACTCGCGCATAGTTAGCATGATATGGGCGTGAGGGTTACCGTTTTCGTCGTCGTGGATTGAAAAGTCTGCAATCATTCCATACTTAACAGCATACTCGTCTAAATAAACACGAAGCAGTTCAATCATCTGGATTCTAGATAGCTCTTTAGGTAGGGCTACTTCTATTTCACGGAATAATTGTGCGTCTATGCGCTTCTCTGATTTTTCAACCTCGCTCCAAAGCTCGGAACGGTTTTTGAATCGTGCAGGCGCTTTGGTAGGTAATCTAATCTCGCTATACCTAACTTCACGCTTGCGTGTGTAATTGTATATATTGCCTGAATTAGCATCTATCAGCATTGCGCCAGCGCGATACGCAGCAGAACGAACAGCATGGTTAGTGCTTTCATTTCTACGCGAATGCGTTTTAACAGTGCAATGATAAATGGCCATCCAGTTATATCCTTAAACTAAGCGATTAGTTTTAACCTAGATATAACCAAGTATTGCAGGGCTTGACCCTGCTGGAGCCGGGCAATGCGTAAGCATTGAACCGGTTGCCGGAGGCAACACACGTCGATGGTTTACCATCGATGTATAAGTGCGCTTTGCCGTTGGCTTTTATCCTCGTTAAAAACTATCACAATATTTAATATATCACGAAAATGCTGATTGTCTTTAAATAAAGTGATAATTTATTCAGATGACAACAATAACAGGAGGATATATGTCAGATACTAAAATTAAACGAACTAAAGTCGAAATACAGAAAGAAGCATTAGCCAAGCTTGAATCTGAAGCAGCAGATAAACGAAAGCAAATCGCAATATTAGAAGCCCGACAAAAAAGGGCTGTTGAGATTAAGCAGCGGGCGTTAGATGAGCGTTTAAAGATTCATTCGGGCGGGATGGTGCATATGGTTGGATTGCACAGATATGTCTATTCGGATGCTGAGGTGCGGGACAACCCACAGGATGCGCTCATAGCCAATTTATTAGTCGGTTGCTTACTCAAGGTATCCCAAGACCTTGAAAGAGCTTCTATTGATGATTTGAAGTGCCTTTGGAGTACAGGCAAAGAGTTCCGAAGGCAACAGCAATCAGATAGAATCCTTTCAGCAATTAATCCACATCTGAGCGAACTTGTTGAATTTGTTAAGTCGTTACCGAAGCCGGAATAGGTTTGATGTTCGTCATAACGGCAACGATATGTAGTTCATACCCGATTATTCTACGAGGCTTAATGGTTATGAACGACATAACGTTGACGTTTAGTCGCCGTTTTGTTGTCGACGAAGGTCATCCAGTAGTTGCATTACTCGATATAAACATATTTGACCTTCAGCAATCAAGTCATCGGAAAAATCAATAATACCGACGTTGGTCAAATCATAGGCCAGTAATTCAAGGTGTGCTATTGCCTCGTTGATGAAGTTTTTAAGGTGCTCGTAATTCATTTTGTCTTGCTCTGGTCGTTGTTGATGTTTACTAAGCTACAACGGATTTTTTAATTAAAGCAAGATGTTTATTTGTATTGACATGTGTTGTCATGTCAATACATGTCAATATGGTTTTTGTTTTAAGCTTGTGTGTTTAAAATAAAAATGGGATGCTGTTCTAAAAAGGAGCATCCCATGAGCAAAAACGATAAATCAGAAAACGTGTTGTTGGCTAAACTTCGTGTCGTATTTTCTGAGTTTCCGTTAGTCGGGGTTATGTTCTTTTCCGTTACGGCGGTAGTGGTGGTTTCGTTTTTTATACGAGCCAACTAAGTAGATGGCTCCGGAACGGCATCAGCATCTTTGTTACTAGTAATAAGGTTCCGATAAAGATAAGCATGGCACCTTGTGCAGAAAATGTTGATGAGCTTAACATTGAATTGATTATTGTCTCAACATCAACAACATTACTCTGTTTCATAGCCAAAAATTTTTGTTTTTCATCTCTGGTTATCACAACCCCCAAAAAAGCCCAAAATGTACCAGCAAGAACACATAGGGCGCCTTCAAATTCAAGAAATGTTTCTAATGGAAGTCGGTTTGAAAATACAAATGCTCCAGCGAATGCCGAGGTTACAAGGCATACCGCAATATAAGCAAACCAATTTGTACGCGCTTTGTCGTAATATTCTTTAATATCAAAAATAACTTTAAATCGATTAAAAAAGCTCATTTTTTTCTTTGGTTAGTGGTTTAATTTATTTAATCAAAAACTCTTCTTTGTCGTGACCGGCATCAATCAGTGCCTGGAACTCTTTAGGAGCGCGACCACGACCAGTCCAGGTCTTTGCACCGTCAGGAGTGATGTACTTGGGCTTAGCTGGTGCGCGGGTGCCAGTAGTGGCGGTAGCATCGCTGGTCTTCATAGTGAATCCACAATCAGCCGCCGTAAGTTCGTATTCTTCAATTAGGGCTTTGACTTGCTTGATGGCGTCAGCAAGTTCAACCTTGCGCGCATCCGCAATCTGCTTGTTCAGCGCGTCACGTTGAGCCAGTAGTTCTTTGTAGCTTGCCATGATGTATCTCCGGTGTATGGATAGTGGAAAGATTGGCAATCTACTACTGATTGGCAATGGTTACAAACACAACATCACTGCACAGCCTTTCATCAGTTACAATGACAATGGCACCATTCGATTTACTTACAACCCTCACAGGGTTCAGAAATGCAATTTGTTTTGCTGTTAGGCCTCCAGTAGCATTACCACAAGCAAATGCACACAGACCTTCACAACCAGAGTTCATTCGGAAGCGAGAAATGTTTGGATTATTCAAAAGCAAGAGCACACGTGAACACGAGAAACGTGTTCAACTCTTCTATCAAAACTGCAAAAAAGAAATTCAAGACTACATCGACAACTGCCCCGAACCAAGTAGAGAAGACATACTAAAAATCGCTGTCAATGCAAAGCTTACGTACGCACTTTTTGTAAACGTAAAGCACATTCAAGCAGAGGCTCGGGAGTTTCTTTATCCGCTAACAACAAATGGCTTGGCTATTTTTATATCCATTGACAATATGGAAGAATATGCCGCACTCGAAAAAATGCAGGCGCTAGTCAAAAGAAATTTTGACCAACTTGTCGAGAAAAATAGCTCTGATCTCAGTCTACCCGCAATCAATGCGGCTTTCATTATGGCGCAGCTTATTGGTTTTGACAGAAAACTTTAATTACCAAAGAATGGTCGCATTTTATCTATCGGCACCAAGCCAAAATATTCAATCAATAGATAGATTACAGATAACATGAGCGACATCTTAGTTCGCGGAGAGCAAACTACGAACACGTATGCCTATATGCATAAAGGTGCAAATTTTATGCTGAAGCAGGCAAAAATAACTGATGAAGGCAAGTTATACCTAGTCGTTGCTTCGTTGGTTTATTCCGCGTTCGCGGTCGAATCTTATTTTAATCATCTGGGTGAAATAAAGTTTAATGATTGGCGAAATGCTGAAAGACGATTGTCTAAACTAAATAAGTTTGAAAAACTGGCTAACCTAGCAGAGATTAAGTACAACTTTGACGATAGACCGTATTCTACATTGCGAGATTTGTTTAGATTTCGTGATGCGATGGCTCACGGAAAAACAACCCGTGATGTAATATCAATGTCAATTGACAGTTTCGATGGATGCTTGCCCCATATTCCAGTTAAAGGTAACTGGCGAGATATTGCGACTGTAGAATATGCGCAGCAGGTATTAGATGATACCAATCATATTATAACCAAACTTCATCGGTTAAGTGGGCTTGGCGAAAAGCCATTCAGCAGTTTAGGAATGGGCGTCTTTGGGATTTCAAGTTAATTTAAGGCTAATTATGAAGAAAATTGTTTTTCTAGGGCTTCTCGTTTGTTTTGGCAACGCAAATGCTGATGACCATTCGGGTCGAAAACCGGATTTTAGTACAGGAATAGTTGGAACAAGTTTCGTCTCAAACGGTGGTTCTTCCACATATGAGTATAAGGTTTTGATTGACTTTAGAGTGCATGGAAGGCATACCGTTGAATTAAAATTTGTTGAGCGAAATAACTATGATGCGCCAGAACTCTCTAAGAAAGAGGCTGAAGAGCTTGTAATGGTTAACTGTACGAAGCGTATGTACACCACGTCAGAGTGGTTGTCGAAGAATGATAACAACTACGGATATAAGCAGTATAAAAACGGTGATGCTGTTAGCTGGGACGATAAATCAGACAACGCTTACGCAAATTATGGTAATGGATGGCAACTTCCGATTTATCTTAAGATGGTTTGTGATTCGCTATAGTAGTTTGGTGGCTTCGACCAAAAATAAACAGCCATAGGTGGCTTATAGCTCGAAATTACGGCGTTGTGGCGCGAGAGTGTATGCGGCAAGCCGCCACATACACTGATTTTTGATTTTGGCTAGTCTGCGTTAAAACCTAATATTTTATGTTTTGTTAAAACAGTAGATAAACTATCTGCGTTTGCAAAGCAACTCCACGTAAAAAAAGCGGCTCCTTTAAGGCCGCTTTTTTTACTATAGTATCTTTAGTAACTATAGTAGGAAATATTTTGTTCTCGAAATCGTTGAAAGAGTAGGATGCCGAGAAAGGGGGCGTGTCTGAAACTCCGGTAGAACGTGCCTGAAACTCCGGTAAAGCGTGCCTGAAACTCCGGTAATATTCATGCTAGCTTTGGGCGTTTTATCGTTACAAAACCGGACAATTTATCTTCAGCGCAATTCCATCCTGATAGCTCGTCGATTTCAATTAATGCACTACGCAAATATGAACGTCGTTTACGTAGTTTGTTTTGTTCAGATTCGTCACCCCATATGTGAGGAACAAGCAAATCTAGTTTAATCTTGTTTGATTCGCCGTGCTTAATCCAACTGGACAACCATACATGCAATCGTTTTGAAACTTCACTTTTGAGTTGGCGCTGCTCTCTCATATCTACAAAAGTTGATTGCCCACCTGCAAGCGCTTTACTTAGCATTGGGTTTATTGCAATTGCAATTTTTTTATCAAGCCCTGCCATGTGGCTAAATAAATTGGCTTGCCAGAATAGGCTGGTTACATCATCGCCTTTGTAAATTACAAAACTAACACCAGATAAACGAATAAGGCTTTCTTTAATCTGTTTGAAGTTTGCTCCAGAATCGGTCACACCCATTACTTGAGCAATTTCATTTACGGTTGTTTCCAGAACCAAAACATCGAGGTCGGATGCGTCATATTTTAGTTTGAGTGCATCCCTTGCGGCCCTCATGGTTTCAACTTCTTCTTTTGGCCCAACTTGCTTTACTCGACCTCTTTCAGATGCGAGTCTATGAACTGCCAAGAATACAGATTGGTCAGTAATATTTAACGGGCAATAGTTTCGCCACCAGAACGTATAGTCTTTGTATTTGTATCGAACGGAGAGGGATAGTCCTTCAAACGATTGGCGTTTTAGTGGTCTAAACAAGCCATCCGTTAAACAATGCGATGGGTCAACACGTGCGTGGTCAAACACGATTACGTGCTTACTTTTCTTGGGTTCCGGCTTCTTAGTGGTTGGCTTTTTGTTTTCAGTCATAGTGTATTTATATTAAATGACAGATATACACCATTACAAGTAATCACGAAGCCGCGTATTTAAGAACTAGAAATCCAACCCAACCTCTGGTAACTGGCAAGCTTCCGGAGTAATCACAGCATCCCATTTAAGCTTAACATTCTTTGGTGTGCGTTCCGGCAATACCATCTTGTTTTCTTGCATTCTGAACGGTGATAGCTTTAACTTAAAATCAACTTTTTCAATATATGGCAAGAGCACATGCGGATAGTAGTTATCCCCATACATTTTGTACGTTTTACCCCGTCCTTCTCGGTCATCTTCTAATTTCTCTTTGTCTGAACGAGTATAGACATGACCAGCAATGTCACCTGAAATCCGTTCAGGTAGTTCGTTCTGTTTGAAGAAGTTGATAAATGTGTGCCGGAATGAGTGATTTGATATTTCAGGGCGCTTAATTTCAAGAATATTAAGATATCGTCCAAACCAGTCACCCAGATAATCAGAACGTTTGTCTTTTGTATCTAAACGAAGATTTGGAAACAGATAGTCAAAACCATGCCCTTTCATGGCTTCATAATATTCTTTTAAGCCTAGTTCGTTCCATAGCTTTGGATGGATTGGTATTAGGCGCTCAGACTTCTCTGTTTTCAGTTGTTGCCCAACGCCTTCCCGGAAGTAGATACATGGGATATGTTCTGAACCGGGAATGTTTTCAGGAAATACAATGTCGCGGGTTTGCAGTTGGCAAACTTCATTTAATCGCGCACCTGTGAATAGCTGGATATGCGGCACAAAGTATTGCTCTGGGCGATTGTATTCTTGATTGCTGTAGTAGCTGCTTTCAAAAATTGCTTTTAGTTCAACTTGTGAAAATGGGTCGCGTCCTTTGCTATCTTCTTCGGGAAGGTCTAGGCCAGTGGCTTCATTGCAAGTTACCCACTTCTGTTGAATAGCGAAATCATAAAACTGTCGTAGTGCCCACAGATAGTTATTTACGGTCTTGTTTGAACGGGTCTCGACATAGTCATCAAGTGCAATATTGATTACTTGAAGGTCGTTCTTACGGGCTTTTTCAACATCCTCACGGTACTTCTGCCACTTGGCACGCTGCTTTGCCAATACGCTTTCTAGGGTTTGACCTTTAAAGTCTGTAGTCAGGCGTTTGTTGAAATTGGGCGGGGTAAGTGCGATATTGGTTCGTGCTTCAATAACCATATCGTGCGTGATGTGGGCTACATCTATATCGCCAATGTGATAAACCCATGCTCGAAGATTGGCTATCCGCTCTCCGGCAGAAGCCTTGGAGTTCCAGCCCTTCTTAGCGGTGCGTTGGCCCGGCTTTATTTCCGTGGCACTCTTAATAAATGCTTCGATGGCATTCGAGAAAGTGACGCCTGCGCTGTTTGCGGGAGCTTGGCGTGGGGTAGGTGCTGTAAATGCCGTTTGATGGCTCACAGGGGCATTGTGGCGAGCCTCCATGATTCTCAGGATGCGTTCAGCGTTGCTGACCTCATCCGGGTTGTTCTGGTCGTAATCGAGCTTGAACACACCTTTTGATAAATCAATCTCGGCAATCAGGTGTGTATCATCGGGAGTGGGTTTGACTGCCATAGTGGTCTGATCGTTGGATGCAAAAACACTATGGTATTGAGCTACAAGACTTCTTGCTAGTCGTATAGCTTCTTGGGCATTCCCTGTACGCAAGGATTTACGAATATTGCTACGGTTGCCAGTGGTCGCCCGTAGGTGTTCGGGTACGTGTAAGCGAAAATAATAGATGCCGTGCCTAGACCGGCTGACGTAGGATGGAACACGCATGATGAATCCCTATGACCGCAGTAGGTGCGTTGTCCGACCATCTGTCACACCAGATGACCATATTTGGGATTTTATAGGCTTATAAAAGCAAAAAGCCCTGAATAATCAGAGCTTTGTGCTATATTTGGTGCCCAGGAAGGGACTCGAACCCCCACACCTTTCGGCGCCAGAACCTAAATCTGGTGCGTCTACCAATTTCGCCACCTGGGCAGGCGGGGCGAATTCTAGCACCGACTGAGCCGCAATCTCCAGAGCAGACCACGATGTCCGTTGATCATTACGAAAACTTTCCTGTTGCTTCGCTGCTCGTGCCGGCCAAACTGCGCCGCCCGATTGAAGTAATTTACCGCTTTGCCCGCAGCGCTGACGACATTGCCGACGAGGGTGACGCTTCGTCCGAGGAGCGCCAGGCCGGGCTGAACGCCTACCGGGCCGAACTGGATCGCATCGCAGCCGGCAGCGTGCCGCAGACGCCGCTGTTCGTCGCGCTGGCCGAAGTCATCGCCAAGCACAAACTGCCGATCCAGCTTTTCCGCGACCTGCTCGATGCATTCGCGCAGGATGTCGTGAAAACGCGCTACGCCGATTACCCGGAACTGCTCGACTACTGCCGGCGCTCGGCCAACCCGGTTGGCCGGCTGGTCCTGCATCTGTTTGGCCGCACCGAGCCGGAACACCTCGAACAGTCCGACTGCATCTGCACAGCCTTGCAGTTGATCAATTTTTGGCAGGATGTTGCGGTCGACTGGAAAAAAGACCGGATTTACATACCGCTGACCGACTTTCCGCACTTCCGCCTCAGCGAAGACGACATCGCGCGGAGCCGTTGGTCGGCCAACTGGGCGGCGCTGATGGATTTCGAGATCGACCGGGCGACGGCGCTGATGAAGCGCGGCGCCCCGCTCGTGCACGCCCTGCCCGGCCGGCTCGGCTGGGAAATTCGCCTGACCATGCAGGGCGGGCTGCGCATCCTTGAACGCATCCGGCAGGTGCGCGGCGACGTTTTCACCCGCCGGCCGAAGCTTGGCAAGTGGGACTGGCTGGTTCTGGCCGGCCGTTCCATTAGAATGTAGCCCCATGAATCCCGACCAATACTGCCAGGAGAAGTGCGCCAAAAGCGGCTCCTCCTTCTATTACAGCTTCCTGTTCCTGCCGCTGCAACGCCGGCGCGCCATCATGGCGCTCTACGCCTTCTGCCGCGAAGTCGATGATGTCGTTGATGAATGCAACGACCTTGCCATCGCCTCGACCAAGCTCGCCTGGTGGCGCCAGGAAATCGAACGCGTTGCCGAAGGCCAGCCGCAACACCCGGTCGGTCAGGCGCTGGCCGGACTCGACAAGAGCATCAATTTGCCAAAAGAGCAGTTGCTGGAAATCATCGACGGCATGGAGATGGACCTCACTCAGTCGCGCTTTCTCGATTTCAAGGGCCTGTCGCTCTACTGCTACCGCGTGGCCAGCGTCGTCGGCCTGCTCGCCGCCGAAATCTTCGGCTACACCGACCGCCAGACGCAAAAATACGCCCACGATCTGGGCATGGCTTTCCAGCTCACCAACATCATTCGCGACATCGGCGAAGATGCACGGCGCGGCCGCATCTACATTCCGATGGACGAACTCAAGCAGTTCAACGTGCCGGCCGCCGACATACTGAACGGCAAGTATTCGGACAACTTCACGGCCCTCATGCAGTTCCAGTATGAACGTGCCGAGAAGTATTATGAACAGGCTTTCGCCCAGTTGCCGGCCGTCGACCGCAAGAGTCAGCGCCCCGGCCTGATCATGGCGGCGATCTACCGCACCGTGCTCGACGAGATCAAGCGCGAGAATTTCCAGGTGCTGCACCAACGCATTTCGCTGCCGCCGACGCGCAAGCTGTGGCTGGCCGTCAAGACCTGGCTGAAAGGCTGACACCGTGCGGATAGCCGTCATTGGTGGCGGCTGGGCCGGTCTCGCAGCCGCTGTTGAACTGACTGCCGCCGGCGCTCAAACGACCCTGTTCGAAGCAGGCCGGGTTCTCGGTGGCCGGGCGCGGGGCGTCGAGATCGACGGCCACCAGCTCGACAACGGCCAGCACATCCTGCTCGGCGCCTACCGCGATACGCTGGCGCTGATGCGCCGGGTCGGTGCCGATCCCGATCAACTTTTCGACCGCCAGCCGTTGCAGGTCATCGACAACACCGGTTTTCGCCTCGCCCTGCCCCGGTTGCCCGCGCCGCTCAATGTTGCCTGGGGGCTGCTCAGCGCCAGCGAGGTCGGCATTGGGGAAAAACTGCGAACCGCATTCTGGATGGACGGCATCAAGCGCCGAGGTTTCAAGCTGGAGGGTGAAACGACCGTGGCCGAATGGCTGGACGCCGCCAGCCAGACCGGTGCCCTGCGCCGCCACCTGTGGGAACCGCTCTGCCTGGCGGCACTCAACCTGCCGGCCGAACGCGCCTCAGCCCAACTTTTCGCCAACGTGCTGCGTGACAGCCTGGGCAGTTCTCGGCGCGCAGACACCGATCTGCTGCTGCCCCGCGTCGATCTCGGCCAATTGCTGCCGGAACCGGCCGGACATTGGTTGCAGGCCCACGGCGCGCAAATCCGGCTGGGCACTCGGATCAGTCAGATCACGGAAGCTGAAAACGGCATCGCCATCGACGGTGAAACCTTCGCAGCGGCCATCATCGCCACCGCGCCGCAGCATGTCGGCGCCCTGTGGCCGGCGGCGGCCACGGGTTACGCCTATGAACCAATTGCCACGGTCTACCGGAATTTTGAGCCAAAAATGAAATCGTCTTTCCCGCTGAGCAACCGACTCGGCGGCCATTGCCAATGGATTGTCGACCGTGGCCAAGGCATGCTGGCCTGCGTCTTGAGCGGACACGGCGACTGGGAAAAACTCGACGATGCGGCGCTGGCCGCCACCCTCGACAATGAACTCGGCTGGCCGAATCCGACCGGCTGGCACAAGGTGATCCGCGAAAAACGCGCCACTTTCTCGGCCATTCCCGGCCTGCATCGTCCGGATTTCAAAACCTCCAATCCGCGCCTCTTCCTGGCTGGCGACTACACCTGGGCCGACTACCCGGCGACCCTCGAAGGCGCCGTGCGCAGCGGTCGGCGCGCCGGGCAATGGGCGATGCGCGCGTCAACTAACGCATAGCGACTATTTCTCGCGGCTTGAGCGCGAGGTTTTGGCGCGAGCTGGCGACTTTGCCGGCACCGCCTCTTCAACGGCTTCAGGAGGCGTTTTCGCCAGCTCGTTGATTTCGTCGAGCAGCGCCTTCTTCCGCGCGGCGAGTTCCATGTAGCGGGCGTGAGTCTGACTGATCTCGCGGTCGTAGGCATGCAGACGGTCCTGCTTTTCGAGCTGGCGGCGAGCGTTTTCGTTGAAATCGATCGATACCTGGCCATCCGGGTTGCTACCCTGCGCCGAAAATCCCTGGACCGCCGGCGGCTGGCGCTCACGGAGTTCGTTGCGACGCAACTCCTGGGCCATTTCGAACTGTTGGTACATCGATTGCTGTTCCTCATGCAACTGACTGTATTCGGCCTTCAGTTCGAGCAGGCGGGGATTCGTGTCAGCGAAGGCGCAGGCAGCACCGGATAACAGCAAGATCGAGAGCAAGTTTTTCAAGGTACTGCCTCCAGTTGAATCAAGGCGACGCAGCCAAATGCCCCCTGTTTCCGAGAGGCATACATTGCTCCGATATGATGACAGGAAGGCTGTTTTTCAAGATCGCGACAAGATTTTTGTCGCAATCCCGGATCAGGGTGCAAACCGCCCAAGCGCCGCGAAGGATTCGACCAACCCAAGCGTCGCCGCCAGCATGGCCGGAGCAAAGGGATCGTGCCCGACGTCCTCGACCCAGGTGCAGCCAGCATTCGGCAGTTTCTCCAGCAAGACGGCCGTCGCGCTGGCCGGACAAACGTGGTCGGCCAGGCCTTGCACAACGTGGATCGGCACATTAACCGCCGCGATGCGCTCGGCGGCGGCCAGCACGCCGCCTTCCGGAACAAAGCAGGCGTGGCCGAAATAATGGAGTTGCAGGCAGTAGCGCAGCTGCAGCAAATCGATGTCGGCCGGGCTCAAGTCCCGGCTCGGCGTTCTAGCCAGGGAACATTCCCAGACATGCCAGGCGGCGACGTGCGCCGCCAATGCTGATGGCGGCGCGCTACGGAAGCACTCAGTCAGCCAGAGCAGCATGGTGCCCGGCGCTTCCGGCGCGCCGAGCGCCGCCCAGTTCTGCCACGCTTCGGGATGGTGCTGACGGGCGCCGCCAAAGAACCAATCAAGATCGGCTGCCCGCGCCACGAATGGGTTGCGCAGCAGCAATCCGCTGAGCTGCTGGGGATACGCGGCGGCATACAAAATACCGAGCGTGGCGCCCCACGAACCGCCCATGACCAGCCAGCGGTCAATGCCCAGATGCCGGCGCAAAACCTCGATGTCGTCAATCAGGGCCGGCGTCATATTTTCCTCGCAGCATCCGGCCGGCAGGCTTTCGCCGGAACCGCGCTGGTCAAGCAGGATGACGCGATAGCGCTCGGGATCGAAGAAGCCGGCCATCAGCGGCGAGCAGCCGGAACCGGGGCCGCCGTGCAGGATCAGCACGGGAATGCCCGCCGGCATGCCGCGCTGTTCATAGTAAAGACGATGGCCGCCGGAGACCGGCAGCCAGCCGCAATCAAACGGCGGTGACGGGCAATGCAGGGCGGTGGCAGCGGCAGACATGCTGGCCATTCTAACCACCACCAACGCCCGCCAGGCGGCGCCACCCGAATCTCATGAAAATCATGACGGCCAATTCATGATTCCCCCGGGGCGCCAAGTCGCCCCCCTTGCGATAGTTCAATCCAGTCCGCCGCATCGCTGAAAACGGCGGACAACCGGCGGCAAGTGTCGCCGGACGTTCAAATCCATAACGGAGACTATCGAAATGAAATGGGAAACCCCGACCGCTTGTGACTTCCGCTTCGGCTTCGAAATCACGATGTACATCGCCGCCCGCTAAGGGACGCGCCGTCATCGCGGCCCTGGCGGCGATGACGGCTCCACTCAATCATGAAACTGATCATTCTCGGCGCCTCGGCTGGCGGCGGCTTCCCGCAGTGGAACTGCAACTGTCGCAATTGCGCTGGCATCCGCGACGGCAGCGTCCGCGCCAAACCGCGCACCCAGTCATCAATCTGCGTCAGCACCGACGACGGCCACGACTGGACCCTGCTCAACGCCTCGCCCGACATCCTGCAACAGATCAAGGCGACGCCCGAACTGCAGCCCAACCGCGCCCTGCGCGACACCGGCATCGGCGGCATCCTCCTCGTCGACGGCCAGATCGACCACGCCACCGGCCTCTTCATGCTGCGCGAGCAGAAGTCCAAGATGCCGCTGTGGTGCGCCGAGCCGGTATACGAAGACCTGACCACTGGCAACCCGGTGCTCAAGGTGCTGGAACACTATTGCGGAATCGACCGCCACGACATCCCGCTCGACGGCACGCCCTTCGCCATGCCCGGTGTGGCCGGCCTCGAATTCTCCGTGCTGCCGCTATCGAGCAAGGCGGCGCCCTACTCGCCGCACCGCGAAGCCTCGGTCGATGGTGACAACGTTGGCGTCAGCATCACCGACCGGGCGAGCGGCGCCAAGCTGTTCTACGCCCCCGGCCTCGGCGCCCGCACGCCGGAAGTCTTCGCCCGCATGGTCGAAGCCGACTGCGTCATGGTCGACGGCACCTTCTGGACGGACGACGAAATGATCGTCGCCGGCCTGTCCACCAAGACCGCCCGCGACATCGGCCACCTGCCGCAATCCGGCCCCGGCGGCATGATGGACTGGCTGGACGAGCTGCCGAAACACGTGCGCAAGATCCTCATCCACATCAACAACACCAATCCCATCCTCGACGAAAACTCGCCGCAGCGCGCCGAACTGACCCGGCGCGGCATCGAGGTTGCCGAAGACGGCACCCGCATCACCATCTAACAAAGGGAGACAACCATGATCCGAGCCGACATCCTTGCCGAATCCCACGACGCCGACGATGGCCGCCCGGCCTGGAGCCGCGAGGAGTTCGAGGCCCAGCTGCGCGAGAACGGCAAGGCCTACCACATCCACCATCCGTTCAACGTCATGCTCAACACCGGCCACGCGACGCCCGAGCAGATTCGCGGCTGGGTCGCCAACCGCTACTACTACCAGATCGCCATTCCGGTGAAGGACGCGGCGATCATGGCCAACTGTCCGGACCGCGAAGTACGTCGCGGCTGGGTGCAGCGCATCCTCGACCATGACGGTTTCGAATACGGCCTGCCGAATGGCGAAAAAATGGTCGACGCCGGCGGCATCGAAGCCTGGATACGCCTCGGTGAAGCCGTCGGCCTGACCCGCGAGGAAATTGTCGACCTGCGCCACGTCCTGCCCGGCGTTCGCTTCGCCGTCGACGCCTACATCAACTTCGCCCGCCGCGCCCCGTGGCAGGAGGCCGTCTGCTCGTCGCTGACCGAACTGTTCGCCCCGGTCATCCACCTCCAGCGTCTGGCCACCTGGCCCGGCCACTACCCGTGGATCGAATCGTCCGGCCTGCAGTATTTCCGCAACCGCACCAGCCAGGCACCGCGCGATGTGATCCAGGGACTCAATGTCACGCTCGACTATTTCCGCACCCGCGCCATGCAGGAACGCGCCGTGCAGATCCTCAAGTTCAAGCTCGACATCCTGTGGTCGATGAACGACGTCATGGGCCAACACTACGGCACCAACGGCGTCACGGCCGAACGGAAAGTCGCCTGATGGACGGCACGCCGCGCCTCGGCCACGGCTTCCGCTTCCAGTGGGAGCCGGCGCAGCAATGCCACGTCCTGCTCTACCCGGAAGGGATGATCAAGCTCAACCAGAGCGGCGGCGAGATCCTCGCCCGCTGCGACGGCCAGCGCGACATCGCGGCCATCGTCGCCGATCTTGAAGCGGCATTTTCCGCCAGCGGCTTGCGCAGCGACGTCGAAGCCTTTCTCGCCATGGCCATCGAAAAACGCTGGCTGCGCCTCGATAGCGGAGCCAAGGCATGAATGCCCCGGCCAAAATCGGCCCGCCGATGTGGCTGCTCGCCGAAGTCACCTACCGCTGCCCGCTGCACTGCGTGTTCTGCTACAACCCGGTCGATTTCGCCAAACATGAAACCGAACTGAGCACCGACGACTGGCTGCGCGTCCTGCGCCAAGGGCGCGAACTGGGCGCCGTGCAGTGCGGCTTCTCCGGCGGCGAACCGCTGCTCCGCGACGATCTCGAAATCCTCATCGGCGAAGCCCGCCAGCTCGGCTACTACACCAACCTCATCACCTCCGGCGTCGGCCTGACCGAAGCGCGGCTCGACGCCTTCAAGGCGGCCGGCCTCGACCACATCCAGCTCTCCTTCCAGGATTCGACCAAAGAGGTCAACGATTTCCTGACCCACACCCGCACCTTCGACCTCAAGCAGAAGGTCGGCGAAATGATCAAGGCGCGCGGGTGGCCGATGGTCATGAACGTCGTCATCCACCGTCTCAACATCGAACACATCGGCCGCATCATCGAAATGGCCGACGCCCTCGGCGCCGAATACCTCGAACTGGCCAACGCCCAGTACTACTCCTGGGCGCTGCTCAACCGCGACCAGCTCATGCCGTCGCGCGAACAACTGCGCCGCGCCGAAGCCGTGACCAACGAATGGAAGGAAAAGCTCGCCGAGCGCATGCGCATCCTTTTCGTCGTCCCCGACTACCACGAAGGCAAACCGAAGAAATGCATGAACGGCTGGGGCAATGTCTTCCTGACCGTAACGCCGGACGGCACCGCCCTGCCCTGCCACACCGCCCGCATGCTGCCCGGCCTGAGTTTCCCGAACGTCCGCGACAGCAGCCTGCGTGAAATCTGGTACGAATCCGAAGGCTTCAACCATTACCGCGGCACCGGCTGGATGAAACAGCCCTGCCGCGACTGCGACAAAAAAGAAGAAGACCTCGGCGGCTGCCGCTGCCAGGCCTACCTGCTGGCCGGCGATGCCGACGCGGCCGACCCCGTCTGCCCGAAAAGCCCGCACCATGAAATCGTCAGCGCGGCACTCGAAAACGCCACGAATCCGGACCGCCAGACACAACCACTCATTTTCCGCGACCCCAAGGAAAGCCGGCGGCTGATTGAGGAAGCCGAAGCGTCAGAATCGAGCGCCTGACCGGCTGGTTGGCCAATTCCTACGGTCAACCGGAAAAAACGGGCAAATTTGAACCGGGGTGCATCTGCTATGAGTTGGCGGCCAATCAGGTTCAAATTTCGAAAGATGCCGGATCGATATTTATTTGCAGAAGGCCGTAGCACTATTTGTGTGCAAACGTTTGTGCAAGCGACGGATTGCATGCCAAGTTCCAAAGAGGACCAGCGGCAAAATCAACCCAATAGCTTGGTCAACCGGTATTTCCCAACCCCATCCTTTTAGCGCCTTCAGCGTATAACCAACCAGTCCTATGCCGTAATAAGAAATGGCCACCACAGAGAGGCCTTCAACCGCCTGCTGCAAGCGTAATTGAAGGTCTGCACTATTACTCAGGCTTCGAAGAACACCCTGGCTTTGTCGTTCTTGTGCCAGATTTACCCGGGTACGAAGCATATCGTCGGAACGACTGATTTTTTCCGCCAGCGTATCCTGTCGAACGGCTACCGACTTGCAACTATTCATCGCAGGAGCAAGCCGACGTTCCATGAATTCGCCGATCGTCGGTACGCCCTCTATGCGCCGTTCACGCAACTCGCCGATGCGCGCTTCAACGATTTGGTAATACGCCTGGGCCGCGCTGAAGCGGAACCCCGTCCGAAACGACATGGCGCGCACTTGCGCATCAAGCCGAGAAATCTCCTTAAGCTGGGCTTCGGCATCCTCCTCTATCCCTTGCGTACTCATTTGAATGCCCAGCGTTATTAAATCTTCCTCGATGCCGTTTAGTAGTGTTCCTGCCTCACGTGCCAGAGGAAGAGCGAGCAGTGCCATCATGAGGTATGTCTCGATTTCGCAGATGCGCTGAACCAGACGCCCCATCTGAGACTCCCGCAAATTGATGTCGCGGATCAGGTATTTCGAGAATCCGTCCGGCCCGACTTGAAAATCCGTCCAAATCTCGCCATCGGACAATACTTGGCTGCCGACCAACGGCGGTACCGGGAACAGGCTTTTGAGGCGCGTATCAGCAATACATAGCGGATTTCCGCGCTCGGCAATTATGTGCGAAGCAACGATCACCGACGCCCGCAAAGACTCAAGCCAGTCAAGCGGCACATGTCGGATAGCCGTATGTTCGAAGTCTGCTCCCCCCTCTCCTGGCTCGACGAAACTAAAGGTCGAAAACTCGGTGTGACGCTCCCATTTGAGACGAAAATGCCCAAAATCGTGGACGAAATGCTGCGCCCCTTGACCCGGTGCCGCGACCCCAAAACGAGCACATAGCGATTGCAGCAGACGCTCGTGTGACTGCTCTCCGTCATCACTAAATATCGCCAGATGTGATATCCGCGCCGGCGCCTCAAATACCATGAAAGGTCGCGCGTGGATTTCGCTGGCCAGCGCAAGGCGCCTCGGATGATTAAGCACACTGGAAAGATTCATATATGAGCGAATTGTCTCAAGAGTTCGACAACCGTGGCGACAGGACTTGTTTTAGGTAGGCAGATTCGCGTTCACAGGAATTGATTGCCTTGGCAAGGATCAGCGTGTCTTGCGCAACGAGCCAACGATCAGCAACGTTTAACGCATCCCGTATTACCAGGGCCTCTGTTTCATCCGGCCCCCTGGCATTTTCGATTAGCCTTAGAACCACATACTGGCCCTTGTGAATTTCCGCCTGCACCTCTCTATGCCCCTTGTGGTAGGCAGCGCTACCGGCAACATTAAGAAGTCCTGCAACTGAGCAAACGTAAGCAAAGTCAAACGACCCTGCAAGAAGCAAATCCAGATGAATCCGCGGGCCAATAACCAAACGGCAATGTTGCATCGGGGATAGTAGTTTGGCGACTAGCCTCGGCGAGCGAGAAGATTTTTTCCGCATCCAGTTATCCGAACGTACATTTCATGGGCAACCAATTTCAATGCCCGTAGTCAGTTCCCGTATAAGGCGATATCTCGTCTTCTATCTGGCTGATTGTATTTAGTACTATCCCTGCATGGTGCAGAGCGACCTTACCCGCACTCGTCAATTCCAAGCCTCGTCGATGCCGCACAAACAGCACCACACCCAGCGCAGACTCAAGTTTGTTTAGCCGTTGGCTAGCCGACGACGACGCAAGGCAATTTTGTGCAGCCGCTTCCTTGAGCGTGCCATGTTGGGCAATCGCCGCCAGTAGTTTCAGATCAACAAGGTCATAGGGCATTTGACATTCCTTGCACTGATGACTTCAAAAAAACTCCCCGATTGCTCGGGGAGGTTAAAACGGTGCTCCGGGGGACAAAGCACCACAAAGGAGACGTTGTTTTTAAGCGCGATCAGAACTGGTAGCTGTAGTCGATATAAAAACGGTGCTGTTCCCAGTCCTGTCTTGGCATTCCCTTGATGGTCGCTGTAGTCGAGCCATTCTCCACATGCGAGTCATAGTTCATGTAGATATAGCGCGCGCTCAGGTTTTTCACGAAGGGGATCGCGTACTGCAGATTGAATTCACGAAAGTTTTCAGAACCTACGGCTGAATTTTCCTTATTGCTGCTCTTGGCACCAGTACCACGGGCATACTTGAAACCAGCTTTCAAACCAGGCAGGTACTCTTTGAAATCGTAGGCTAGACGGACGGAACCTACCAATTCGTCTCGATTACTCATATCAGGCCCAAGTCCGGCTGAGGTCGGAAAAGGATTGCTTCCATGGTCTTGGGTCAAACTGCCAGTTTTCGTTGCATCAACAGCAAAATTGTCTTCAATCCAGAGGCCATCAAACTTCGCAACAGCAGCACCAAATGTAAAGTTGCTGACCTTCCATTCGCCATCGATGTATACGCCCAAGCCGTCGTTCGTAAGGCGTGAGGTTCCCGTACAGTCGAGCTCCTTCTCAGCCGAGCAGACAAACAGCGAACCCGCATCACGTGACGTGAACAATCCGCCTGAAATCTTTAGTGAGTTTTTGTCGAAAGGGATTGTGTAAGCACCGACCAGACCGAACTTCGACAAGTAATTCTTCGAATTCAGGTATTCGGCAGTTACCAACAGAGGACCATTCGCATATGAGGCACCGAAAATGCTGATGTAATCGATTGTATTGGCGACACCAACGGCCGTTGCCTCCGTTTTGAACTTTTCGAACTCACCGGTGCTCCGGGCACGCCACTGGTCATAGATGGCGCCATAGATGGTAAGTCCATCGATCGGCTTAACCAAGGCGCTGGCGCCGGAATAGGTATCAGGAACTGTCCGCGTGTTCGTGCTTTTCAGCAGCAAGCTATTCTGGAGCTGCCGACCAACTTTCAATTGGGCGATGTTCTGATACTTTAACTTGATCAGTGCTTGACCGGCTGTTACGTAAGAATCCTCAAGTTGTCCGTTATTGCCGACATCGACCAAGTTGCTGGTTGGCGTCCCGCTATCGCCAATTTTTGCGACACCGTAGAGCGAGGCATCGACCCCGATAAAGCTCGCCCAATATGGCGAAGCGTAATTAATCTGAACACCCAGAGCACTTTGCTCATAGCTGCTTGCCTTTGGGCTGGGGGTCGTACTGGTCGGGTACACCAGGCTTTCGTCGTTCCAATAAACCGCACGGGCCTTCAGTTCCAGCTTGTGTTCCCCTTCTGCGGCAAAGGCTGCTACCGGCAGCATCAGGCCAGCAATCAGCGCATGCAGCAGGTTTCTCTTGATTCTTTTACTCATTGTGACTCCTCCGTAAATTCCGATCTGCCATCCCAGATGGGGCAAACTCGACCAAGCTCACAACTCAGGAGTTGGTGAATTACAGTTTATGGAATCGATTAAATTGCGTGAAATGAATATACGGTCATTATTAATGCCAATATCGCATCAGTTTTCGACTTTCTGACTCATGCAGCCAAGCCCGCCTCTGTAGGTAGTAAAACGATACCCTTGAACAGTTTTCGGGCTGTCCGAATCAATCCAGCAGAGACGATGTCAGGCTCCGATGACGATAGTTCGCCATTGATGTGAAGCCTAATCTCCAAAGTACCAGCTGGCTGTTCAATCCGAACAAGGTTGGGCTCCGCGTCGTCTAGCCTGGCAACTCGATTCGCTACGGTTCCCGGCAGGACGCTGGCTGCGGACAAACAAAGGGCGCCTGTGACAGCATAGGCGGAATGGCAACTCCACGGCGTGAAGTAGCGCGAAGCAATAACACCCTTTCCTCGTGGTGATGCGACCAGCGCGATTTTTGGTAGGACCTTCCCTCGGACATCACCCATTCCTGCTTTTTCTGCAATCTGAAGGCGTATCGATTCGAGTCGGGCTTTCAAATTGCTGTCTGCATCCAGCTCTTTCTTGCTCTCATGCCCAGTCTTGCCCATGGCCTCAGCAGAGACGAAAACGAGAGGGGTCGCAAAATCGATCAAGGAAACCTCGACACCATCGATCACATCGAGTCTATTGCCAGTCGGAAACAAACGCCCAGTCTTCGCACCGGTTGCATTCTTGAAATTGAGTTCTATCGGGGCACCGCTACCAGGCACCCCATCGATTCTTGTTTCCCCATCATAGGTAACCATTCCACCAGGAGTTTGAATCCGCGCCTCGACGACTTTCTGCGTATTTATATTGAATATTCGTAAGGTGGTTACTGGTGAAACAGCGGAAACCAAGCCATTTTCAATAGCAAATGGCCCAACACCCGCCAGCATATTGCCGCAATTTGGTGTCGTATCGACAGTTGCCGTTTCCACAGAAACCTGAGCAAACAGGTAGTCGATATCAATACTTGGGCGTGTTGATTTGCTGACGATGACGACCTTACTGGTCAAGGTGTCGCCACCGCCGATGCCATCAATCTGTCGCACATGTGGAGAACCCATGGCGGCAAGCAGTAGTTGATCGCGGGCAATAGGATCAGCTGGCAGATCACTGGCGTGAAAATACGGCCCTTTGGATGTACCACCGCGCATCAAGGTACAGGGAATACTGAGCAACATAGCGATCATCTCCGAGGGTTAATGAGCGCTATTGTTTTACCTACAGACAACGACGTGAAGTGAATTAATTTGAAACACTATTGCGAATATCGCAACAGTTTTTATTCACGTCGCAACTTGCTCCCTGTTTCCCTCATGCACAAAGGCCCTGACATGAGTGAATGCCTCGCGAAAGTATGACTCGTATGTATCCCGCTCAACGAATCCGAGATGGGGGGTACAAAGGATCTGCGGCACGCCGAGATACTCGCGGACACCATCCGGTTCATCGGTAAAGACGTCCAGAGCGGCGGCACCTGGACGCCCCTTGCAGACAGCAGAAAGGAGCGCACCGGGGACCAGCAATTCTGCCCGGCTGGAATTAACCAGCAAGGCATCAGGCCGCAGGCAGGCCAGATCATCTTCGCCGATTAGATGTCGTGTTTCAGGGCACATTCTGAGATGCAAGGTCAGTACATCGAGTCGTTTCAGGAAGCCAGACCGGTCTGTGACAAACTCGAACCCGTCGGATGCTGCTGCTTGTTTCGATTGATCACGCCCATGCACCAGCACGGTCATGCCGAAAGCACGACCAATCGAGGCAACGCGCTTGCCGATTTTTCCGTAGCCCCAGATGCCAAGCGTTCGCCCGCTCACTACCCGCCCGAGCGATTCGTCTGCAATTTCCACAACACTACGCTGCCAGTTACCTTGCTTGAGCTGTTGGGTATACGGCACCAATCGACGCGATGCTGCCAGAATGAGGGCCCAGGTCAGTTCGGCCGGAGCAATCGGGTTGCCACTTCCATCCTTGACCGGAATCCCCCTTCTGCTGCATGCCTCGAGATCGATGCAGTTACTTAAGCGACCAGTCTGGACAATCAATCTCAATCGGGGCAGCGCCTCAATCAGGCTAGAAGAAATTCGGGTTCGTTCGCGGATTAGTACGAGGCAATCAGTTTGCGCAAGAATTTCGGCCAACCTCCCCTCCTCACGAACGTGTTCGGTGATGACTTCCAGATCGACATTCAGGCCGTCCAGAATGCGTACAGCGTCAAGATGGGCGACGACACCCTGATAGTCGTCGAGCACGGTAACTTTCGTCATGATTCTTTCCCCATATTTGGATGTTTGATGCCCAACCGCGCGTAGATCGGCCTCAAATACATGCGAAACAGTTCCAGCCGAAAAAAGAAGAACAGCGCAGCCGCGATCAGAAGGATCCCCATCAAGATCAAGGTCTCCCCCGGTCCGCAGTGATCGGCCAGCGCTCCGCTGACCAGACCGCCAAGTGCTGCGGAACCGAGATTGGCTGCGCTGTAGAGCGATAGCACACGGCCACGCAAGTGTTCGGGCACGATCGTTTGCAGGATCGTATTGCTCGAAGCGTTGCCGCTGACCAGAGCAAAACCGAGCAGAAACAACATCACGTTCGCCAACCAGATATCGCTGGACAAGGCAAAGGCTAGCAGCGAGAAAGCTGCCAGCAAATTAGCAAAAGCGACAGTGCCGCTCAGACCACGCACACTGCGGCGGCTGGCCAGCGTCAATGACGCCAGCAATGCCCCGGCCCCGGCACAACCCAGCAAAACCCCCAGTGCCCCCGGGCCACCGCGAAAGACATCGCGGGCGAATGCCGGCATCAGCGGAATGTAATTTGCAGCCAGGAAATTCAGCAGAGCCACCTGCCAGAGAATGTGGCGAACAGAAAAACTCTGTCGGACGAATGCCACTCCCTCGCACATCGCATCGCCGAAGGCGGCTGAACTGTGTGCTTGCGGGTTTGTCCGGAGATGTGACATGACGCCAATGATGGCGACAAAGGAAAGGGCATTCAGGGCGAAACACGCCGCCTCGGATGTTTGCGCGAGGATGGCACCGGCCAGCGGAGGGCCGATGAAACGTGCCAGATTGAAAAATAGGGAATTGAGGGCGATGGCGTTAGGCAAATCCTGCCGATCCTGCACCAGCTGACTGGTATAGGCATGGCGCAGGGGCACGTCGAAACTATTGAGAACGCCGAAGACTCCAGCCGCGACCAGAATATGCCAGGGGGTGACCAAGCCTGCCCAGGTCAGCACCGCCAGACATACCGCCTGCAGCAGCATGCCGAGTTGCACGAGCATCATCAGGTGCCGGATATTCGAACGGTCAATGATGATACCTGCCAAAGGCGAAACGACCAGTTGGGGTATTTGCGCCAGGAAAGCAACCATTCCGAGCAGCATTGCCGAACCGCTCAGTCGATAAACCAGCCACCCAAGTGCGACCTGCTGTATCCAGTTGCCGAGGATGGAAACCGCCTGGCCTGCAAAGTAGAGGCGATAGCTGGGCTGGCGCATGGCCCGCCAGGCATGAGCCCGGTGTTTCATGGATGAGCACCGGATGGCTTCAGCCATCCGGCGTTAGGGTAGGAGCACGGCATCGGTGGCTATACGGATGGGGCTACTCGGAACCCAGTTGCAGGTTGTTCGGCTGGCGCTTCTCTATCGACCACTTGAGCAGTGAAGCCGAGCGGAAGATGCCGTGGGCGAACTTGCCATAAGGCAGCGTAAGGAATAGCGCCATCACAACCCCGAGATGCACGGCCAGCAACAAACCCATGACCGCTGTGTCGCGCAGGCCGAGGAGCAGGAGTCCGGTCAGGCTGGTCAGGAAAAGGAGTGCGATGAAGCCGCGATCCATCGGCTTTTGTGCGACGTCACCATGCCAGGGATGGCGTTTGAGATTCAACCAAAGCAGGCCGGCCGGACCGACCAGCAAACCTATCCCGCCGGCGATGCCGAGGAGTACCGGCAGGCTGCTCACTGCGTAGGGCGCGTGCAGGTCGAGCAGGTAGTGGTAGAGCGTCGCTACGCTGGTTGCAGCGAAACACAGCATGAATCCGTAAAAAGTGAAGTGATGGAAGCGGCGACGCAATAGAGTGAAAGCATCGTCGGCATTATTGCAGCCCATGCCGTGACCGCCATCCAGATACTTCAGTTGCAACACGTTGCCAGCCGCCTCGGCACCAGCCTCGCCGCTAATCTTGCCGGGCGATATTTCACCCCAGAAGCGGCGTACACCGAGGGTCAAGGCGAGTACTGCGAAAGCGAAGACGGCACCGAACATCATGGCCAGCGTGTTGTGCGGAAAGATGGCGTAGAAGTTGCCAGCCAGCGGCGCATGCAGGATGCCACCGGTGACCTGCAAGGTCAGTATCAGGAACAGCGCCAGGCCAGCGGCCAGGGCCAGCGCCATCGTCAAACCGTTGTTCTTGTAAAGGCCGCCGAGAGCCTGTGGCCAGGCATAGCTGGCGTAGGTTTCTCCGCGTACCTTGGCCATTGCCTGCGGTACATTCACGGCAAACTCATGTGGCGGCGCGTACTGGCAGGCATGCAGGCAAGAGCCGCAGTTATGGCAGAGATTGGCAAGGTAATGGATGTCGGCCCTGCCGAATTCCAGCCGCCGGGTCATCGCCGGAAAAACGGCGCAGAAACCTTCGCAGTAGCGGCAGGCGTTGCAGATTGTCATGATGCGACCGACTTCAGCCTCCTTGTCGCTCAGGTGTACCTCGCCAATGGCCAATTCGCTGGCTTCGTTAACCAGTTGTTTAAGCGCCTGCATGTTGTGCTCCTTGCTTCAATGCTGCCTGGGCAGCCTGCGTACCGGCGATGCGCCCGAATACGGTGCCGATGGTCATGCCAACCCCGGCGGTGTAGCCCTTGCCGAGGACGTTACCGGCCATCATTTCGCCGGCAACAAAGAGGTTGTCACTGGGTTTTCCGGCGAAATGCACGGCAGCGTGCTCATTGACCTTCAAGCCGAGGTAAGTGAAGGTAATGCCCGGTTTCAGTGGATAGGCGTAGAACGGTGCCGTGTCGAGCGGCAGCGCCCAATGTGTCTTGGCGGGAGTAACGTCTTCGGTATGGCAGTCGTCGAGTGCCGTGTGGTCGAAGGTGCCAACCCGGCAGCCGGCGTTGTAATCGCCCACCGTGCGGACAAAGGCGTCTGCATCGAGGCCGAGCAGGCCGGCCAGTTCTTCCAGCGTATTGGCCTTGGCTCCGGGAAAAACCGGTGGCATGAACCGCCCGACCGCCTTGGCGTCGATGATCGAATAACCGACCTGTCCTGGTTGCTGGGCGACGAGGCGGCCCCAGATGGCGTAACGCTTCGGCCAGAAGTCCTCGCCTTCGTCGTAGAAACGCTGAGCGAACTTGTTCACCACGATGCCGAGCGAGACGCAGTCGATGCGGGTGCAGATGCCGCCATCGTAGAGTGGAGCGCGAGCATCGATAGCAACGCAATGCGACTGCGAAGGATCGCCAATGAAGTCGGCGCCAGCGCCCTGCATGGCCTTGAGCAGCACACCCTGATTGAAACGGGTGCCGCGGATGGCGAAATTGTCGGCGGGCCATTCGCCGTCGGCATTCTGTCCCCATGCCTCACGCAGCCATTCACGATTGGACTCGAAGCCGCCGGCAGCCATGACGCAAGCTTTGGCGGTAATGCGTTGGCCACCGACCCAGGCTGCCTGGAAAGTGCCGTCAACGACTTCCATACGGTCAACCGGAGATTTATAGCGAATTTCAACGCCCAGCGCTTCGGCGCTGCGATAGTAGGCGTTGACCAGGGCTTTGCCGCCACCCATGAAGAAGGCATTGGTCCGCGACAGCTGCAGCGTGCCCGACAACGAGGGCTGGAAATGTACGCCGTGCCTGCGCATCCAGCTCCGGCACTTGGAGGATTCCCGGATCGCCAGGCGGGCCAGTTGTTCGTTGGTATTGCCCCCGGTGACTTTGAGCAGATCCTGCCAGAACTCCTCTTCCGGGTAAGCGTCAGTCAGCACGTCCTGTGGCGCGTCGTGCATGCAGCGCAAGTTGCGGGTATGGCTGGAATTGCCGCCACGACGATCACTTGGCGCCGCTTCCAGTAGCAGCACCGAGGCGCCGGCCTCACGGGCCATCAGGGCGGCGCACAGCGCTGCGTTGCCGCCGCCAATGACCAGCACATCGACGTCCTTGGAATTGTTGTCACTCATCATTCGCTCCTTTGAGCCCTTGTTGTTTTCAGCGAAGACACTATCGCGCATCGATGCGGCAAGACCCTAAGCCGTTCCGACATTCCCCTATCTCGATTCGAGATACCCACGCGTAACGCCCTTCCAGCGACCGTCGTCAACCAGTTGCGCGGCGACCTGGCGGAGCACACCGCGAGTCGCCAGGGCCGCCGGCGACAGTTCGTCGTCGGAGAGGCTGCACAGCAGGTTGCGCCGCGAGGTGCCGGCATCAGTAATTTCCGCCCAGCGCAGCCGGCTGTCCGCTTCCTGTTGGCGAGCCAGAGCCGACCACGGTTGCAGCGTAGTGGCCATGCCGGCCGCCACCATGTCCATCAGCACATACAGCGAATCAACTTCGGCGACGATATTGGGCTGCTGGTCCAAACTGCCGAAGGCCGCATCAATCACCCGGCGCAGTCCGTGCCGATGGGTCGGCAGAACCAGCGGCGTATCGGCAATGGCAGCCAGTGTCGTCGGCAGTTGTTCAATCCCGCTCCGGGCACCGCAGACAAAAAATAGCCGTTCGTCGAGCAGATGCAGGACAGTCCAGCGCCGAGCCTGGTCGGCACCGAAAAGTACGGCGAGGTCGATTTCGCGGGCATTGAGCATCTGCCCAAGATGTCCCGACATGCCCTCGACCAGATGGATACGGATATCCGGGTACTGCGTCTGCATTGCCTGCAGTAGCGGAACACCAAGTACGCCGGCAGTGGTCGGCGCCAGGCCCACACCAACGACACCAGAAAGGCGCGATTGCCGAGCCGCCAGCATCGCCTCGTCGGCATGGCGCAGGGCAAGTTGCGCATGGGAGAGGAAGGCAATGCCGGCATCGGTCGGTATGACGCCGCTCGGCGTCCGTTGCAACAGTCGCGTCGCCAGTTCGCCTTCGAGGCGCTGGATTTGCAGGCTGACGGCAGACTGCGCGACGCCCAGATCGAGCGCCGCCTGGCTGATGCTGCCCAGTTCGATTGTCCGCACCAGGTAACGCAGTTGCCGCAGTTCCATCGCCGCCCCCTTAGCCTTGCCGGGCCTTGCGTTGCAGCACCTTGTCCACCATCACGCCGGCTTGGCCGAGATAGTTGGTCGGATCGCAAAGCCTGGCCAGCGCCGCGCGATCAAGGTGCGGACTGATTTCCGGATGCTCGGCCAGCAGGTCGAGCAGCGGGCGATTGCTCTTGATCGCCGTGCGGCACAGGTCGTAGACCAGGTCGTGGGCGTATTCGCGACCGATATATGGGCCCAGGCCCATCATCACGGCTTCCGACATGACCAGGCCATTGGTCAGTTCGATGTTGGCGATCATCGCCGCCGGATCGACTTCGAGACCTTCGAGCACGAAGCGCGTCTGCTTGAGGGCGCCAGCGGTCAGGCAGAAAGCTTCCGGTAGCGCGATCCATTCGATTTCCCAGGGGCCGGTCGAGCGCTCATGGTCGGCGACCATGGCGTCCATCAGGGAGGCCGAATGCTGACGGACCACCGAAATGGCGGCGTGGATGTAGCAGCTCGAAATCGGGTTGCGCTTCTGCGGCATGGTGCTGCTCGAGCCACGGCCCGGCGCGAAGGGCTCGAAGACCTCGGCCACTTCGTGCTGCATCATCAGCTTGACGTCCATCGCGATCTTGCCGAGCGAACCGCCGACCAGGCCGAGGAAGGCGCCGACTTCGGCAATGGTATCGCGCACCGTATGCCAGGCGATATCGGGTTGGGCCAAGCCGAGTTCGGCCATCAGGCCGGCCTGGGTTTCCATCGCACCGCTTTCGATCGAGGCCAGGGTGCCGCAGGCGCCGCCGAATTCGCCCATCAGGACGCGCGGCCGAAGCTGCTGCAGGCGTTCGCGATGGCGCTCCATGCCGGCCAGGATGGCGGCTGTCTTGAAACCGAAGGTGACCGGAATGGCCTGTTGCAGATTGCTGCGACCGATCACCGGGGTGTCGCGATAGCGTTTGGAGAGGTCGGCCAGCGCGGCGCAGATGGCGTTCAGTTCAGCCTCGACCAGATCGAGGCCTTCGCGGATCTGCATGACGGTGGCCGTGTCGGTGATGTCCTGCGTCGTCGCGCCCCAGTGGCAATATTCGCCGAGGCGGTCGCGGCACAGCGCATTCAGTTGCGAAACGACGCCAAGTACCGGGTAGCCAATGCGCTCAGTCTGGGCACGCAGCTTGTCCATGTCGATCTTGTCGATGTCGCAGTTGCGGACGATCTCGTCGGCCGCTTCCTGCGGAATGATGCCGAGGCGGCCCTGGACGACGGCCAGCGCCCGCTCAATGTCGAGGTATTTTTCCGTGCGGTTGCGGTCGGACCAGACCTGACGCATGGCGTCGGTGCTGAAGATATTGCCGAAGATACTAGAGTCGATGATGCTCGCGCCCATGATGATGTCTCCTGATTCAATGTTGGGAAAGATGGCTGTTCTTTAGTTCGTTGTTCAGCTACAAGTCGTTGCCGTGCTGCGCGCCATGATGGCCTCGGCTTTGAGAACCACTGGCCGATCGACCATCTTTCCGTCGACCTGGACTGCTCCGGACGATGTTTCGGCAGCGGCCAGAACCATCCGGGCCCAAACCACTTCGTGTTCAGTCGGCCGGCTGAGTCGCTCGACAACTTCGACCTGCTTCGGATGGATACACATCTTGGCGGTGCAGCCAAAGGCACGGGCAAACGCAAAATCGGCCTCAGTCCGCGCCAGATCATCAAGACTCGGTGTGACGCCGGCAATCGGCGGCGCCAGTTCTGCCGAGCGGGATGCGATGGCAATCTTGCTGTAGGGATAGATCAGCCCCAGTTCGTCGCCCGAAAGATTGAGGTCAGCCGCATAGTCGAGGGTGCCGAAGGCGATGCGCTGCACGCCTTCGGCCAGCGCGATCTGATCAATGTTGTTGATGCCGCGCGCCGACTCGACGAGTGCGACGATCGCAACGGCCGGGTTGGTGGCGGCAATAGTCATCGTTACCTGCTCGGCAAATTCCGTCTTCGGCAACATGACCTGCGTGAGACCCGCCGCCTTGATCATAGACAGATCGTCGGCATACCAGGGCGACAGGGCGTCGTTGATGCGTACGACCAGGCGTTCGGGAGCAACCCCAGCCGTTCGCACCCAGTTGGCGATGGCTTGGCGTGCAGCGGCCTTGTCGTCAGGGGCCACCGCATCCTCGAGATCGAGAATGATCGCCCCCGCTCCGGTGGCCAGCGCCTTGGCGAAGCGCTCGGGACGATTACCCGGTACAAACAGGTAGCTGACTGGCAGCATCAGATGGCTCCAGCAGCACGCAGCTCGGCGATGGCGTCGGCCGAATAGCCCAGCTTGCCAAGGATGGCCTCGGTGTGCTGACCGAGTGCCGGCACGGCATCCATGCGCGGCTCGCATTCCGTCCACGAACCGGGCGGCAGCAGTGCCGGGACCTTGCCGACCGCGGTGTCGATTTCGCGCCAGCGATTGCGTCCCTTCAGTTGCGGGTGATCCCAGACATCCTGCATCGTATTGAGATGGGCGTTGGCAATCTGGGCGCTTTCCAGGCGCTCGATGACTTGTTCTACGGTCAACCCGGAAAAAACCTCAATAATGATATTTCTCAATTCTTCACGAGCTGCGCTGCGCTTTGAATTGGAAGAAAAGCGCTCTTCCTTGCCCAGTTCGGGACGCAGCAGAACCTTGTCGCAGAAGGCGGCCCACTCGCGCTCGTTCTGCAGGCCGAGCATGACGTTCTTGCCGTCGCCGGCCGGGAACGGCCCGTAGGGGTAGATCGTCGCGTGGCTGGCGCCGGTGCGGCGCGGCGGCGTAGCGCCGTCGATGGCGTAGTAGAGCGGATAATTCATCCACTCGACCAGGCTTTCCAGCATGGAGATGTCGAGGTGCTGGCCGCGCCCGGTGATCTGCTTTTGCAACAGGGCAGCGAGGATATTGCTGTAGGCGTACATGCCCGCCGAAATGTCGGCAATCGACGGCCCGGCCTTCGAAGGTTCATCCTCGGTACCGGTTACCGAGACAAAGCCCGATTCACTCTGGATCAACAGGTCGTAGGCCTTCTTGTCGCGGTACGGACCGTCGTTGCCATAGCCGGAAATGTCGCAAACAATGATACCGGGCTTGATCGCAGACAGTGCCTCGTAGGACAAACCCAGACGGGCAGCGGCGCCGGGCGCCAGATTCTGGACCAAGATGTCGGCTTCTTCGGCAACCAGGCGCTGCAGGATTTTCTGCGCTTCCGGATGCTTGACGTCGAGGGTCAGGCTTTCCTTCGAGCGGTTGGTCCACACGAAATGCGAGGCCAGGCCATGCACACGCTCGTCGTAGCCGCGGGCGAAATCGCCAACACCGGGGCGCTCGACCTTGATGACGCGAGCGCCGAGGTCAGCCAGCTGGCGGGTGGCGAACGGGCCGGCAATGGCGTGTTCGAGGGTAATAACGGTAATGCCTTCCAACGGTCTCATTCTGCGCTCCTTATTTCAGCACGGCCGTGGCGTCCATCGTCAGCCAGCCTTCATGGTCTTCGGCCCATAGATGGATCGTCTTGCCGTCGGCGCTCGGGGTGCCGTTGACAAAGAAATGGTTGATATCGAAAGTCGGCCGCACGGCACGGAATTCGAACTTGGCAACTTCTGCATCCGGCATCTGGTGGCGGAGCAGATCGAGCAATAGTGTGGCGATCATCGGGCCGTGCACGATCAGGCCGGGATAGCCCTCGACCTCGGTCACGTATTTGCGGTCGTAGTGAATGCGGTGGCCGTTGAAAGTCAGCGCCGAGTAACGGAAGAGCAGCACATCGTCCGGCACCCACTTGGTTCGCCAGACGGGGTCCGGGTAGGAGGCCTTCGGCGGTGGTGCGACGTCGTTCGGGCTGGCCAGTTCGCGGTAGACGATGTCGTGGAATTCGGTCAGCGCGACGGCACTCTCGCCTGCACGGCGCAATTCATGGCGAACCTTGACGAAAACCAGCGGGCCGGTGCGGCCGCTTTTCTCGGTGACGTCGTGGATGGTCGATGTCCGGGTCACCGTCTCGCCGATGTGCAGCGGCGAATGGAACTCGAACTGGCTGCCAGCCCACATGCGGCGCGGCAGCGGTACCGGCGGCAGGAAACCGCCGCGCTTGGCATGGCCGTCGGCGCCGATTTCGGACTGACGATGCAGCGGCAGGAAATACAGCCAGTGCCACAGCGCCGGCAGCGCGGTGCCGTTGGCGGGGCGTTCAGCCGGCCGGTCAAACGTGGCCGACAGTGCAGCATAGGGGGTGGCCGTGAAGAGATCGGTAACTTCTTCGGAGCGGCCGATCCAGTCTTTCAGGTTCATTGTTCAGACTCCTCGGGAATTGGGGAATTGGTTCGTTGAAAACGGGACCTCACCCGAAGGCGGCATCCCGGTTTTTGATCAAAGCATGCCGAGTTGCTGCGGCAACCAGAGCGAGAGGCCAGGCCAGTAGGTAACGAGGCCGAGGAAGCCGAGCATGGCGAGCAGCCACGGCCAGACGGCAACGGTCAGTTCGGTAATGCCCATTTTGGTGATGCCGGACGCAACATAGAGGTTGAGACCAACCGGCGGGTGGCACATGCCGACTTCCATGTTCACCACCATCAGGATGCCGAAGTGGATCGGGTGGATGCCCAGCGCGACGGCCACAGGGAAGAGCAGCGGCGCGAAGATCAGGACAATCGACGACGGCTCCATGAAGTTACCGGCGAGCAGCAGGATAATGTTCACCGCCAGCAGGAAGGTGATCACACCGAAACCTTGGCTCAGCATCCAGTCAGCCAGCGATTGCGGGATGCTCTCGTTGGTCATGATGAAAGAGAACAACACGGCATTGGTGATGATGTAGAGCAGCATCGCCGACATGTTGGCCGAATTAAGCAACACCCTCGGCACATCCTTGAGGCTCAGATCCTTGTAGATGAAAATTGCGCAGATAAAGGCGTAGACCGCAGACATGGCTGCCGCTTCGGTCGGTGTGAAGATGCCGCTGTAGATACCGCCCATCACCACGAAAATCAGCAGCAGCCCCCAGGCGGAAGCGCGGAAGGCAGCCCAGCGCTCGCTCCAGGTCGCCTTCGGCTGACGCGGGTAGTTGTACTTGCGGGCGCGGTACCAGGTGACACCGCCAAGCACGCCGGCCAGTGCCAGTCCAGGGATGACGCCGGCCATGAACAAGGCCCCGACCGAGGTGTTAGTTGCCACCGAGAACATGACCATGCAGATGGACGGTGGGATCAGGATGCCGAGGGCGCCGGAGGTCGTAATCACACCAGCCCCGAAACGCGCCGGGAAGCCGGCCTTGACCATAGCAGGCAACAGAATGGAACCAATTGCCACCACGGTTGCCGGACTGGAGCCAGAAACTGCAGCGAACAGCGCACAGGCCAGTACACCAGCCAGACCAAGGCCGCCGTACCAATGACCGACCATCGACGAGGCGAAATTGATCATCCGTTTGGCTACACCGCCGTGAGTCAGGAAGTTGCCGGCCAGGATGAAGAACGGAATGGCCATGATCTCGAACTTCTCGATGCCGGTGAACAGCTTCAGCGCCACCGACTCAAGCGGCACCTGGGTCATCGTGAAGAGGAAGGTCAGAACGGTCAGGCCGAGCGAAATTGAAATCGGCATACCGGTCAGCATCAGGACGGCCAATAGGCCAAAAATTACGAGTGCGGTCATTTCGGTTCTCCTCCGAGATCTTCCTTGCGCCGATCGGCGTCCACCGGCTTCTCTTCAGTGCGGCGGTTCTCGCCCAACATCGTGTGTGTCAAATCATGCGGATGCAGGTTGTCATCCAGGCCATATACATCGACATCGACCGGCAGGACTTCATCGTCCAGGCCATCGACATGGCCGTGATCGTGGTGCGGCAGTTCGCCGGTACGGATGAACGAGACGCACACTTGCAGAAAGCGGAAGCACATCAGCGAAGTGCCAAGTGGGATGGCGCTATAGACCACCCATGTCTGCCACTCCAGGTCAGGCGTGGTCGGGCCTTCCATTACATCAGTAAGATCAAGGCCAAACAGGTTGTAGAAGGCGTAATGCGCACCGTTCTCCCAAACAAAATGGGTACCCATGTAGGCAACGATGCCGGTGAAGGTGGCACCAGCGAGCAGACCGAAAATGATGAACTTCGAGCGATTGCTGTCGTTCATGCGATTGATCAGCACATCAACCCCGACGTGGATACCGGTGCGAACGCCGTAGGCGGCACCAAACTTGGCCATCCAGACGAAGAGGATGATGGTCAGTTCCTGCGCCCAGCTCATGTTGATCGAGAGCAGCAGATCCTGCAGACCGGGGATGGCAAACCCGGACATGTAGCGATGGACCACCGCCGCGAAGGTGATGAGTGTTGCCACGCCGATCAGCAGCGTAATGAGCAACTCTTCCAATTTATCGAGAAATTTCATATTTCCCCCGTTGAGAGTAAAACAATCGGGCGGCGCACGAGCCCCGCCGGATGGCTATGCGGCTTACTTGGGCTGACCGGTTTCCTTGCGGATGGCGTCAATCAGTTCTTTGCCGATACGCGGCGCCAATTCATCCTGGACCGGCAGTAGGGTCTTGACCCAGCGAGCTTTTTCATCCGCGGTCGGGGAGTAGATGGTGCTCTTGCCGGAAGCCTTGATGGCAGCCATGGCCTTGGCTTCATCCTCTTCCGCAACCTTGTCGTTGAAGTCTGTAGCGTCCTTCATGGCAGCGGTGATTTCGGGCTTGATATCAGCCGGCAACTTCTCCCAGAAGGCCTTGTTCATCACGACGACATAGCCGCTGTAGGTGTGGCTGGTCAGCGTGATGTGCTTTTGCACCTCATATTGTTTCTGGGTATAGAGGTTGGCCAGATTGCCGTCGGCGCCGTCCACTACACCTGTCTGCAGCGCTTGGTAGACTTCGGAGAAAGCCATGGTCTGCGGCAGTCCGCCGATCGCCTTGATGATGGCCTGGTTCACCTTGGACGAGTTGATCCGAATCTTCTGGCCCTTGGCTTCTTCCGGCGTACGGATCGGCTTATTCGAACTGAGCACGCGGAATCCCGCATCCCAGTAGGAAAGACCAACCATGCCGCGGGGTTCGAGCTTCTTCAGCAGGGAAGCGCCGATCGGACCACGTGTGACGCGATGCAGGGCGGCTTCATCCGGGAAAATATAGGGAAGGTCGAAAGCCTCGAATTCCTTGACGCCGGCCGGGCCAAACTTGCCTGCCACCGGTGCGAGCATCTGTACGCTGCCCATCTGCAGAGCTTCGAGTTCTTCCTTGTCCTTGTACAGAGTCGAGTTGGCGAAGACCTCGACCTTGACCCGGCCCTTGGTGCGTTTCTCAACCTGTTGCTTGAAGTGTTCGGCCGCCTGGCCCTTCGGTGTATCAATTGCAGCAACGTGCGAGAACTTGATCAGGATAGGCTCCTGAGCATAGGCAAAACCAGAAAAAGCAAGGCCGATAACGGCGGACAAAGTAACGATGGGTTTCATGGGTTGTCTCCTCAATGATTGATTTAGTACCGCACGATGGCGGCAATAGAACTGGGTTAGGAACTAGGCTGCTTCAGGAATGATTTCTTGTGTTTTGGGCTTGATACAGTGGTCCGCAACGAAGACCTCCCCTGCAAGCAGAGGACGTGCGGAAGTCAGCAGTGCTGCGCCGACCAGTTTGGGTACGCCAGTCCAGGGATCGGCGGCGGATACGACATTGCAGTTCATTTTCCCGCTCGGATGCTCAATGACAATGCGCTGCGAGTCGTTTTGATCAAGTTCTGCCAGCTCTTCGGCAATCGTATCTGGCGTGTGGCAGGCTGCAGCGAGTGCCATAGCTCCGGTAGCAGCAAAGACTGGGTGGCAATTGGATGAAACGAAATAGCGTGAAGCAATCGTTCCGCCATCACGCGGCGGAGCGATGATGGCAACCTTGGGAACGCCTAGATCGGGGGCATCTGACAACCCCATGAGCCGGGCGGCGGCAGCACGAACTTCTTCGAGACGCCCCAGGAATATCGGATCTCCATCCAATTCTTGCTTGCTCTCGCCTCCGCTCTTGCCCAGTGACCCAGCCTTGATAAATACAGTGGGAATGGCGAAATCAATGCAGGTCACCGGCATACCCAAGATCAGGTCTTGAGGTGAACCGGTCGGCAACAGGCGGCCAGTACGAGTGCCTGTCGGGTCAAAGAATTGCAGCGAGATAGGTGCGCACTTTCCTGGGACGCCATCCAGTTCAAAGTTGCCAGCGTAGGAAACCTGACCACCCGGCGTTTGCACCGTCGCCTCAACAACTTTCTGGCTATTGGTGTTGAGAATACGAACTTTGGTGACCGGGCTGCCAGACTTTACCAACCCCTGCTCAATAGCAAACGGGGCTACACCAGCCAGCATGTTGCCGCTATTGGGAAGGATATCAACCTGGTCGCGCGCCACAGAAACCTGAACAAACAGGTATTCGACATCAGCATCCTTCTGCAAGGATGGGCCGACAATCACGACTTTGCTGGAGTGATCGTTTCCCCCACCCATTCCGTCAATCTGGCGAGCATCGGGCGAACCCATTGCCGCAAGCAAGAGGCGGTCACGCGCGGCCGGATCTGCAGGCAGGTCTTTGGCAAGGAAAAACAATCCTTTGGACGAACCACCTCGCATCAGTACGCAGGGAATACGCAAAATCTTGTCTCCTGTTCAGCTTCATGTTTTGTTAAGTTGAATAGTAGTGAAACCATTGCCCGTTTTGAAATGCAATAAATTTGATTTTTATTGCGTAAAACGCATATATTCTCAGCAAAGAAAACTGATGGACTAAGGCAAATGCCGAGCTCAGCAAACACAAAGGCCGATATGCCAGAGATGGGAGACGAGAGATGAAAATAGACTTCGACGGTATTCAAGCATTCGTCGTAATCGCGGAGCTGGGTGGCTTCAACAAGGCAGCTGAACACCTTCATGTGACACAGACCGCCCTGACCCGCCGGGTCCAAAAACTGGAGGCATATCTAGGACTGAGATTGCTTGATCGAACTACACGCTATGTCGAGCTGACCGCAGTTGGTCGAGAGTTTTTGCCCCAGGCGAGAGCCATCGTGAACGAAATGACGTCGGCTGTTGGTCGTCTCAAGGACATGTCCAAGAATGCAAAGGGCAACTTTACGCTGGCTTGTGTGCCGACCATGGCCGCACACATCCTGCCAAATCTGATCCGGGAATATTCCAAGATCTGCCCGCAAAATCGAATTCGCTTGCTTGATGCAACCTCTTACGAGGTCAGGGATTCAGTGCTAAACAGCCAGGCAGAACTAGGTATAGGCATTCACGGCGAGCAACATCCTGATGTGCTTGAAACCCCGCTTTTCGACGATCCGTTGATGTTTTTTTGCAGAGATTCAAACCCCCTCAGCGAGATGAAATCAGTAACGTGGTCAGATATGAGCGGCGCCGATCTGATTGTTGTCAGCAATCTGACTGCAACGCGGGTTTTCATGGACTACCAACTGGCAAAACGAGGCATTAGCCTGAGTGGCTCCTACGAGGTACAGCATCACGCGACTGCGATCAGCCTAGTCGCCGCAGGCGTCGGTTGCGCAATCCTGCCCGCCTCGACATTCAAGGAGGGTGACAGGCCAGGTGTCCGGAAGATCCCGTTGGTTAGTCCCGTTGTAAAGCGCAAGGTTATTCTTATCCAGCGAAAGAACACGAGCCTCTCTCCAGCAGCAGAGGCATTTTGTGACTTGATCAAGGCAAATAACTTTGATGGATAACCAAGCCTGCGTCTGATTTGCAACTCGTCGCGAACTGCTTCAACACTGACATTCAATGGCAGCAACGGCCGACAAACCTCGAGATGACCATTCCTACGGTCAACCGGAAAAAGCGCCCGAATTTGAAATGGCGACTCCCCGGATGGCAATGGCGAAGAGGTATGCGTGATGGTCGCGGCGTCGCTCACCCTCACGTCTGAACGTTCGGCATTTCGTGTCCCCTTGAGCAGCATTATTGCGGATGGCGATGGCGCAGCGCAGAATTGGGCGGCATACCTCCTGCGGAATCTCCGATGAAGTCGGCGTTAATTCGAAAACTGTTTGTCGATGCGCACACCGCCGGTGGCCAACCCGGCAATACGGAATTTTCCTGGGCGGCGGTTGGGCACGAATTGGGCACCGCAGCGGATGGCGAGATCAACATCGCCCAGTTGGCGGTAGATCGCCACGCCCATTCGGCCCGAGCCGACAAAACCGCCTTCCGCTTTCTGGGCGCCGATGGCAAGACCCGCGACGTCAGCTATCGCGAACTCGCCAAGCTGACTGACCGCTTCGGCAATGCGCTCAAATCGCTGGGCGTGGCGAAAGGTGATTGCGTATTTGTGCTCTGCGGCCGCATCTGCGAGCTTTACGTCGCCGTGCTCGGCGCGCTCAAGATCGGCGCAGTGGTCTCGCCGCTGTTTCAGTCCTTCGGCCCGGAGCCGATTCGCAGCCGCATCGCCCAGGCAACCGGCAAGGTCCTGGTCACCACGGCCAGCGCCTATCAGCGCAAGGTCGCTGCACTTCGCCCGGAGCTCCCCTCGCTCCAGCATGTGCTGCTGGTCGATGACCTCGGCACCGGCGCATTTGCGGATACGCTGGACCTCCACGCCCTGCTCGGCGCCGCGCCGGATACCCCGGCGCTGGTGCCGACCGGCCCGGAAGACCGGGCCCTGCTGCATTTCACCAGCGGCACGACCGGCCTGCCGAAGGGCGCCATTCACGTCCATGGCGCCGTGCTGACGCACTTCGCCACGGCGCGGACCGCACTCGACCTGCAGCCGGACGACGTGTTCTGGTGCACGGCTGATCCGGGCTGGGTGACCGGCACTTCGTACGGCATCATTGCCCCGCTGGTGCTGGGCGTGACGAGCATCGTCGATGAGGCCGATTTCGACCCGCTGCGCTGGATTCACCTTCTTGAAAACGAACGGGTCAATGTCTGGTACACCGCGCCGACGGCGATCCGGCTGCTCATGAAAGCCGGCCCCGAACTGTTTGCCGGCCACCGTTTTCCCGACTTGCGCTTCATTGCCAGTGTCGGCGAGGCGCTCAACCCGGAAGCGGTGTGCTGGGGCCTCGAAGCCTTCGGCCGGCCGATCCACGATAACTGGTGGCAGAGCGAAACCGGCGGCATCATGATCGCCAACACCGCCGCGCTGGACATCAAGCCCGGCTCGATGGGCCGCCCGCTGCCGGGCATTGCCGCCCATGTCGTTCGCCACCAGGCGGGCGAGCCGGTCACGGTCATCGAAACGCCCGAGACGGTCGGCGAACTGGCGCTGGAAACTGGCTGGCCATCGATGTTTCGCGGCTACCTGAACCAGCCCGAGCGCTACCGCGAGTGCTTTGCCGGCAATCTCTACCTGACCGGCGATCTGGTGCGGCGCGATGCCGATGGCTATTTCTGGTTCGTCGGCCGCAGCGACGATGTGATCAAATCGTCCGGCCATCTGATCGGCTCGTTCGAGGTGGAAAGCGTGTTGATGGAACACCCGGCAGTGGCCGAGGCGGGCGTCATCGGCAAGCCGGATGCGCTGGCCGGCGAGGTGATCAAGGCCTTCGTCGTTCTCAAGCAGCACATCGCGCCGAGCGAAGACCTGCTGCTCGAATTGATGGGCCACGCCCGTCGGCGGCTCGGGGCAGCTGTGGCGCCGAAGGAAATTGCATTCGTGCCGGCCCTGCCACATACTCGAAGTGGAAAAATCATGCGCCGGCTCCTCAAGGCAAGGGAACTCGGACTGCCCGAAGGCGACAGTTCGACGCTGGAACAAGCCGAGGCGCAGCGGGAGAAAAAATGAGTCAGCAGCAAGAACAAATCCGCACGGCCGTGCTCGCCATCGTCAAGCGCCTGGCCCCGGAAATTGATCCAGCCAAGATCATCGCCGACAAGCCCCTGCGCACCCAGATCGATCTGGATTCGATGGACTGGCTCAACGTGCTGGCCACCATCCACGAAAAGCTGGGCGTCGACATTCCCGAAACCGATTACGGCAAGGTCCAGACGCTGGACAGCATCGTCGCCTACCTGGCCGGAAAAATCCCCGCCGACTCACTGGAGTAAGCCGTGGCCGACTATCCCGCCGAACTCGTCCGCAACCGCTTTCTGTTTGACGGCAGCCCGGTCACCATCCGCCCTATCCGCGCCGATGACAAGCCGCTGGAACAGGATTTCGTCCAGCACCTTTCCGCCGACTCGCGCTACAAGCGCTTCATGTCCACACTCAAGGAGCTGCCGCCCGGCAAGCTCAAGTACCTGACCGAAATCGACTACGTCCGCCATCTGGCGCTGGTCGCCATCATCCAGCGCGACGGGCAGGACGTCGAGATCGGCGTGGCACGCTATGTCGCAGGCCCAAGCGGCGACGAATGCGAATTCGCCATCGCCATCGACGACGCCTGGCAAGGCAGCGGCGTCGCCGGCATCCTGATGCTGACGCTGATCGACGCCGCCCGGACGCGCGGCATGAAAAAGATGGAAGCCTTCATCCTTGCCTCCAACGACAAGATGATCAAATTCGCCCGCCAGCTCGGCTTCGATGTCCGCCGCGACGCCGACGACCCGGGGATGATGCACGCCGTGCGCTCGCTGTAAAAACGCGGTCAACCGCGCTTGCCACGGTCAACCGGAAAAAACGGCCAAAATTCAAATCTGCCGAAAATAAAAGGCGAGATAAGCCACGTACGTCAGGCTTCGACTTTCGAATACCCCCGGTGATTTTTGTATAAATAGGCATTCAACAGGGTGGTCGAAAAGATAACGGGCACGTAAAGAATGATGGCGCCGGACAATTCGGGTTTATTGAGAATCGAATTGGCCATCAGTAAAGCCAGCGGCACGTTGTGGATGCTGACCTCGTTGGCAATGGCGAATCCGAAATCGTCTGCCAGATTCGATAGTCTCGACACATACACACCGAGAAAAACCATGGCTATCGAAAACACGACCAGGGCGGGAACGGCATCCTGATAACCGGCATAGACCGCATCCCTATTCACAACCAGAATGATCAGAATCGTACCGACCAGCAGAAACAAGGTGCTGTGGTGCGTGGCCTGACGTATCCGCTGAACGGCGCGCGGCGCAAACTGGTTAAGGGTGATGCCGATCACAATCGGAATAAGGATGATGAATAACAAGTGCTTCACCGTGTCGGCAAAAGGAAGCGCCAAACCGCTGTCTTTTCCCGAAATCAGAACAAAGCCCAAATCCGCAATCAGCGGTGCGGTAAAGACGCAAAGTAGACCGTTGATCACCGTCAGGGATATTGAAAGATCGATCCGGGCCTTGGCGTAATGGACGATGGCGTTGGCCACCGGCCCGCCCGGGCTGGCAGCAATCAGGATGATCGCCAAGGCGACTTCCGGCGAATCCTTCAGAAACCACGCGATCCCGAAGGCCACGAGCGGGACGCCGATGTTTTGAATCAATAGTCCGACGAAAATCGGCCGAGGCGAGCGCATTAAGCGAAGCCACTGGGCACACGAAAAATCCAGGCCTATGCAAAACATCATCATGAAGACGCAGGCCGAGAGCAAGGTTTGCAAGTCGCGATTCCTCAAATAGTCCGTATTCACGGGCCGGGTTGATAGTTCCTCTCAACGGTTGCCCCTGCTTTGACCCATGTTCCGGCCCGGCATGAATGTCGGCAATCGGTCGGGAATCGAGCAACCTTAGGCCTATCAAGTCTCCAAATCGAATACCTAAAGCGAAACACATCGATACCTAAAAGGTATTGAGACAGGAGACTCCAATACCACGGTTTTCAACCAATCGCAATCCGTTACGGAGAATTTTTCATTCGTTTCACCAGGCGGCACAGCCGTGAGTTAAACATTGTGCAACGCATTTCGCTGACTAGTATTGCACTACCTGCACAGCAGGAAATCAATCAGCCCGCAGCAACAAGACAGTGCTGAACGTCGAATCCAATGGAGGAGTTCTTAATGCGAAATAAATTAATCGCCCTGGCCGTGGCGACCGTACCGATCGGTCAGGCGCTGGCTCAATCGAATGTCCAAATCTATGGACTGGCCGATGTGGCCTACGTCAACACCAATTACGGGGGCAACAAGAAAACCCAAAATGCCATCGACTCCACGGTGCTCGATGGCTCGCACATCGGCTTTCGCGGTTCGGAGGATCTCGGCAACGATTTGAAGGCCATTTTTGCCCTGGAGTACCGGATCGATCTGGATAGCAACACCGGCATCGGCTCGGACAACCCGACCCGGGTTGTCGCCCGTCAGCAATATGTCGGCTTGACCGGCGGATTCGGGACGCTGGTCGCCGGCCGCCTCCAGGCGGCGGTGTTCCAATGGCTGGGCGGACTGGGTCCGGCGACGGAACTGGTCGGATCGCCAGCCCTTGGCGCCCACCACCTGGTCGGCATGAACGGCGGATTTTTCAGCGCCACGGGACGTTTAAACAATGCCATTGGCTATACATCTCCAGCCTATGCCGGAATAACGCTCGGTCTGGCGCATGGCCGACTGACGGAAAGAGCGTCAATCACCGGCAATGCCGATTCGGCGATCAATCAGGCCGCCATCAGTTACAAAAAAGGTCCGTTCACAGCCGGGTTTGCCTGGTCGCGCGCATCCGATTGGACACTGGGCGAGACGGGAACGATCGGCCCCGGATACATCGTCGGCACGACAAGCGCGCCCACCGCCGACGGCATATCCGCCGGATATGGCCGCAGTATTCAGGGGCATGCACTGACGGAAATCGGACTCCGTGCCGGCTACGATTTCGGGGTCGTGAAGGTCATGGCGATCCACCAGACCATGGACAATTTTGCGCCAACGGCGATGCGGAATTACAAAGACAAGAAGAACGTCATTTCGGTGGTCGTCCCCGTTTCGACCGGAAAGATTGTCGGCGAATACGCCAAGGCCAACATGGAGTCCCTGCCCGACGCCAAGGCCTACACCTTGATGTATCAACACAATCTGTCCAAGCGCTCGGCGCTGTACGGTGCCTTCGCCAGATTCGACTCGGCTGGTCCCGCCACCTCCGACTACAACCGTTTTGCTTTCGGAATGCTCCACCGCTTCTGACAGCAGGCATCTCGACAACCTGCCTCCCTGACGAGGCAGAAAAATTCCATTTTTACCCCGGCTCCGCCCCCGTGGGCCAGTCTGGCGGTAACGTTGAAAGGAACTCGATCATGAACCCCAAACGCGCAAATCCCATCCGCAACAAGCTGTTCTCGGCCTTTCTGACCGGCGCCGTATTCGTCGGCTCGGCTGCCTGGCACGCCCCGGCCGAGGCGGCCAAACAACCGAACATTCTGCTCATCCTGGCTGACGACCTGGGCTATACCGACCTGGGTAGTTTCGGCAGTGAAATTGCCACGCCGAACATCGACAAGCTGGCCAAAACGGGCGTCAAGATGACCCAGTTTTACGCCTCGCCGTTCTGTTCACCGACCCGAGCCATGCTGCTCTCGGGAACCGACAATCACCTGGCCGGCTTCGGCGACATGGCGGAACTGATGACCGCCGAGCAGAAAGGTAAGCCGGGTTATGAGGGTTATCTCAACGATCGCGTCGTGCCGATGGCGCAAGTTCTCAAGGATGCCGGCTACCGAACCGCCATGGCGGGAAAGTGGCACCTCGGCGTTCCCGAACAATTCAGCCCGGCCAATCGCGGGTTCGATCAATCGTATGTCCTGACCATGGGTGGATCAAGCCATTGGGACGACCAGGGAGGCATCATCGCGATCGATCCGAAGAAGCCAATTCGCGCCGTTTATCGGGAGAACGGCAAAGCGGTCGATATCCCCAAGTGCTTCTACTCCTCGGAATTCTTTGCCAGCAAGCTGATTGATTACCTGAAAAGCGAGGAAGACAGCGGGAAACCCTTCTTCGGCTACCTCGCCTTCACCGCTCCACACTGGCCGTTACATGCGCCTGACGTGGATATCGCCAAGTACGAGGGGCGTTACAAGGAAGGCTACGACAAACTGCGCAAGGAGCGCCTCGAGCGCATGAAGAAGCTGGGCATGCTGCCGAAGGATGCGAAGGTTTATGAAGGTCATCCGAGTTGGCCCAAGTGGGACACCCTGACCACGGCGCAAAAGGAATCGGAAGCGAAACGCATGGCGGTTTATGCGGCGATGGTCGACAACATGGATCGGCAAATCGGGCGGGTCATGGATTACCTGAAGGAAACCAAGCAGCTGGACAATACCTACGTCTTCTTCCTGTCCGACAACGGCGCCGATGGCAATTCCGTATACGACGTCGCGAATACCCGCGAATGGATTCACAACGACATGGATAACAGCACCAACCATATCGGCAAGCAAGGTTCGTTTGCCGAATATGGTCCAAGTTGGGCGCAGGTCGGTTCTACGCCATTCAAGCTCTACAAATCGTTCATGTACGAGGGTGGCATTTCCGTACCGGCGATCGTCTGGGGGCCCGGACTGCAGAAAGGGACGGTCAAGCAGAGCCTGGCGCATGTAACGGATATTGCGCCGACCGTCTACGAACTGGCGGGGACGAAGCATCCTGGCACCGAATACAACGGCAAGCCGGTCTTGCCCTTGCGCGGCAAATCAATGGTGGCTTTCCTCAAGGGCAATCAGCCCGCGGTTCACGAGAAGTCTGAAGCCATCGGTTGGGAACTCGGCGGACGCAAGGCTTTGCGCAAAGGCGACTGGAAGATCGTCTATGCCAACAAACAGTGGGGAACCGGCGACTGGGAGTTGTATAACGTCGCCAAGGACCGTACGGAAAGCATGAATCTGGCTGCGACCAACCCCGCCAAGTTGAAGGAGATGCTGGAAGCCTGGAATAGCTACGTGGCCGAAACCGGAACGCTGGAGATTCCGAACCTGGCAGAGCGTCCCGGCTACAGTAACGGCGCCAAGTATTACGACGATCTAGCCATTGAGGCAGCCCAGGAACCACGTTCGAAATAAGCCGTTTGTCGGTCCGGAATTCAGCCGCCATCGCTGCTGGGTTCCGGGTCGCCTTGAGTGGGAAGCCTTACTGATTTCAGGGCAATCCATATATCCCGTGGTGCACTATGATCACGATTTGCCAATGCCGATTGCCATGGGAAATACGCTAGGAAATCAATGAAAACGATCGAGTCTTTGGAACGCGGCCTGGAGGTGTTGCGGTCGCTCGAGGAGTACCGGGGGCAGTCACTTGCCGACCTGCACCGGCTGACCGGCATGCCTAAAAGCTCGCTGCTTCGCATCCTGAATACGCTTGAAAAAGCCGGTTACGCGTGGAAGGCCATCAGCGATAGCCAATATCGGCGCAGCATCTCCCTGGCTTCGCGGAAACGTTCCGATGAATTGACCACGTTAATTTCCGAAATCGCCGCGCCCTTTCTCTCCCAATTGCGCCAAAAGGTGCTCTGGCCATCCGACATTCTCGTGGTTCGCGATTGTCAGCTGGAGTTGGGCGAGTCATCGCGCCGACAGAGCAACCTGGGCGTTACGCTGTACGAAATCGGGGCCCGTGTCGACATGATTCTCTCAGCGCCGGGCAGGGCCTATCTGGCGTTTTGTTCCCCGGAAGAGCGCGACGCCGTCTTGCTGCGGATCGAAGCCAATCCATCGCCGATCGCGCGCAGCCGACAGGTTCTCCAGCATGAATTGAGCGACATCCTGACGCAGACCAGAAGATGCGGCTACGGTTCGCGCGATGCCCAATTTGGCGGGCGCAATGTCGACATCGACGAATTCGACGACGGACTCGATGCCATTGCCGTTCCGATCAGCTGCAAGGGTAACGTGATCGCCTGCATGAATCTCGTGTGGCCGCGGAAATACCGATTAAAAAACAAGATCGTCCGTGAGCATCTGGCCGATCTGCAAAACACCGCTGCGTTGATTGCCGCGGCTTGCCTTGAATCGGACATTCCGGTTGCCGACTCATGAAATGCCGGGAGTTTGGCTCCAAGCTGTGCCGGTCGCTCCAATCGATCCTGCTTGTCCTGCTCTTGGTTCAGGCCCATGGCGCATTTGCAGTCTCTTGTCCGGCGGGCTATCCCAAGGCGAGGACGTCGGCGGATTATGTCGCCGAAAAATCCTGCACCGATTGCCACGCCGAACAGGGTAAAAGCTGGCAGGCATCGAAGCACAGCCGTGCCATGCAGCCAGCTAATTCAAACACCGTAGCCGGCGATTTCCAGGATCGCCTGTTTACGGGCGTTGCCGGCGACACCATCTTTCACAAAAAAGGTGAACATTTCACCGTGGAGACAATCGGCTCCAATGGACAAAAGTCCCGATACACCATTTCACATACGCTAGGCGTATATCCACTGCAGCAATATCTGGTTGAGCAAGCCGGCGGCAGGCTGCAGGCATTCACGATTGCTTGGGATACGATCCGGAATCGCTGGTTTGACTTGCAAGCGGAAGAACCAGCCAGACCAGGCACATCGCTTCACTGGACTGGGCGCTACCAAAACTGGAATCTCATGTGTGCCGAATGTCACACGACGGGTTACCGCAAAGCCTACGATGAGAATGCAGATTGTTATCAGACAACCTGGACGGCTCCGAACGTCGGATGCCAGGCCTGCCACGGTCCGGGAGAGAAACATGTGCGTACCATCCGGGACAAAAAATCCACCAAGTACCCGGGCTATGGTTTGCCCTTCAAGGCCGGACAGGTGGACCAGTGTGCGGCTTGTCACTCCCGGCGAACCCGACTGTTGGAGGAGACACAGCCGGGCGGTGAATTCCTCGACAACTATCAACCGGATTCCCTGCGCCAGGATTTATATCACGCAGACGGCCAGCAAATGGGTGAAGTATTCGAGTACGGTTCCTTCCGCCAGAGCCGCATGTACGAGAAGGGCGTGGTGTGCTCGGATTGCCATTCGGTGCATGGCGGGAAACTGATAGCCGAGGGTAACGCGCTCTGTGTGCGCTGCCACAGCCCTTCTCCGAACCCGGCATTCCCCAGCCTGAAGGCACGCCGTTACGACGACCCGCAACATCATTTTCATTCCACAGGGCAGCCGGGCAGTCAATGCGTCGATTGCCATATGCCGTCGCAAAACTACATGGTCGTCCACGGTCGCCGTGACCATGCGATCCGTATTCCGCGCCCGGACCTTTCGGCGACATTGGGAACACCTAACGCCTGTGGCAATTGTCACAAGGACCGTGATGCCACCTGGGCTGCAGCCGAAATTGCGAAGCGCTCCGGAAAGCCCACCGATTCGCTGCACTACGGTGAAATATTCGCCGCCGCACGCCGGGGAGAAGTGCGCAGCCTCGGCCCCTTGGCCGGGCTGGCCTTGGACTCGCATCAGCCCGCCATCGTCAGGGCCACCGCGACCGAGATGCTGGGACAACTGGCGCCGTCCAGTGTGCCCCCGGCAGTTATCAAGGACCCCGATCCGGCTGTACGCAGCTCCGCAGCAATGGCCCTGGGTGCCGCGCCGACCGCGCGCGTCCAGCCCTTGCTGCTATCCCTGCTGGACGACCCCGTGCTGGCCGTTCGCATGGCAGCGGCGCGCAGCCTGGTTCCCTTCGGGAAAGACGCGATACCCGAGCGGAGGAGAGCCAGCCAGAAGCGTTCTCTGGCCGCGTTTGTGGCGGCACAACAAGCCATGGCCGACATGCCGGCCGCCCAGCTCAATCTGGGTAATCTGTACCTGCAGCTGGATAAGCCGGAGAAGGCATTGGTCCACTATCGGCGCGCCCTGCGCCAGGACCCCGAGTTTGTCGCGGCACGCCTTGAATTGGCCGAGTGGATGGCGAACAACCATCGCTTTGACGAAGCTGAAACGCTATTGCGCGAGGGCATGCGGAAACCTGGTTCCGATGAAATGTTGCGGGCAGCCCTGATCGATCTGTTGGTGCGCCAAGGCAAACAGGAAGAAGCCCGACGTGAACAGCAGTTGGCGGCGACGACCGGAGCGGATGGCAAATAAAGACCACTGACCAATTGGCATTGGTCGTCGCGCCATCTTCCTGCATTCGCCTGGATCTATTGGCCGGAAATGCTGTCCACGAGCTACCGGGCCACGGTCGCTAAGGGTCGCGGCTATGACAAACGGAGCTTCGACGCGATGAACAAACACTGGCACTGGCTTATCTGGGCCAACATTTTGCTGACCGGGGTAGCCCATGCCGAAGCTCCCCCTCAGCCGGGTTCGGTGGCGCCCACCTTTGTCCTGCCGGATGGCGACGGCAAGGCGCGTTCGCTCGCCGAGTGGCGCGGAAAGTGGGTCGTGCTCTACTTTTACCCCAAGGACAAGACGCCGGGCTGCACGACCGAAGCAATCAATTTTCGCGACAAGCAGCCCGAGCTCACAACCTTGAATGCCCAGGTGGTCGGCGTGAGCGTTGATTCGACCAATTCCCACCGGGATTTCGCCGAGGAGCAACGCCTGCCCTTCCCGTTGCTTTCCGATGTGAGCGGCAAGGTATCGCAGAGCTTTGGCGCCTATTCGAACTGGGGTGTGATCAAGTTCGCCAAACGCTACACGTTCCTGATCGATCCGGACGGCCGGGTGGCCAAAGCCTACCTGCAAGTCGATGCAGGAAAGCACGTCGGCGAGGTGATCGCCGACTTGAAATCGCTGACGGCGAAATAGCCTTGGTTGAAAGTCAAGGAGCAGCCCTTCTGTCGCCTGCCGACAAACTCTTCTGGGCTGGCGCATAGCCGGTTGACTGCCCCCTCCCCTTACCGAGGCCACAATTGTTGCCGGCCTGTCCGCTCGCACTTGCCACGGTCAACCCGAAAAAACGGCCAAAATCGAAATTGGCAGGTCGACCAATGCTCCGTATCGAATGCCTGGAAAGCACCTGTAATCGGCGGCGACGCTAGGCCATCGACAGGAAAATTCGCCCGAAATGATTTGATCGCGCTTCGATCCGCCCGAACAACGAATTCAGGTCATCCTTCCAGTCCAGGCCGGCTGCGACGCGGGCGGCGTCGGAGAGACTCACGAACGGCGTATGGCCGTTCATTCCCATACCCAGTGCCGCTACCAGAATTTCAGCAACGTGCGTAATCGCCACGAGTCGGCCCAAGGCTGGATTCGGCCGGTGATGACTGGAAATCGCCTCGATGATCGACGATGGCAGGCCCCAGCCGATCGCAAGAATTCGGCCGACCTGGCAATGATCGATGCCGAAGTAGCGCCGCTCGATTTCAATGTTCGACTCACCACCAGGCTGCGCCATGGCTTGACGCGCCATCTGGTATTCCAGCGGGTAGAAGCGCGCCATCCAGAGAAAGCCGATGTCGTGAAGCAGGCCGGCAACCAATGCGTAATCGGCTGAAACCAGCGAACTATCGGGCAACGGGCGAAGCCTGGCCAGTTCCTGCGCGGCAACGCCGACTGCCACGCTGTGGTCCCAGAAATCCCGAGTCACCCGTGTCTCACGGCCAAAGTCGGCGAGACTGACGCTGATGGCGATCTGCCGCAGGCGGGACATACCGATCATCGAGATCGCCACATGCATGTCGCGCAATCCCTTGCGCCAGTTGCCGGATTTGGCTGCACTGTTGGCCAGGGAGAAGACACGGGCGGTCAATACCGGGTCGCTCTCGACCAGTTCGATCAGGCCGCTGACCGTCGCGTTGTCGTCATCTATCGTGGCAAGAATATCGGTGACCACCTTGGGAAAGGCTGGCAACAGGCTGGCCCCCGCGATGATCTCGTCTTCTGAGAGGCGCAAGGGCATCACAGACTCCGGTAGCGCAATAGCGCGGCATAGAGGGCCGCATTTGCCGGCTGGCTGCGATCCGTCTGGGCAAACAAATTATCCAGATGCGCCTGGGTCGCCACCAGATCGGCGGCTCGCTCGTCGTCTCTACGTGGATCATCCTCCTCGATACACGCCCATTCCCCATTTCGCTGGGCGATTTGCGCCATGTTGGAGTCGGTGAGCTCATGCCCGGCCGGGAGGGTAAACGTCGTCACGCCCTGCTCGGCAATGACTAGTGGCGCACCAAGCACCATACCGGCAGCGACATCCTCAATTGGCAGGTAACGGATACGGGTTGGCATCAATACGCACCTCAAAACGAGAAGCCAATAATAAAACAAATTTGTTAAAACTAACAAATTATATTTTTTCACCACCTCATAAGTACAGCAAATCCAGTACGGCAAAAGCGCCCACCCGCAGCGTTGCTACGGTCAACCGGAAAAAACAGTGAAATTTCAAATTGCCTGATCGTGGACAACCAGCAACAGTCTGCGTTCTGAACGCCGTCTAAACCAAAGTCTAATAGGCAGACAGGGAGCGTTTATCTAAGCTTTGGACGCGTATTTGGGGCGCTGGCAAGCGGCACATTTGCGCATACGGGCGCACTCGAAGCATCGCGCCGAACGGCAAGCGCCATGGCCAGCATGCGGACTGGCGCGGCCGAAACAAGAGAGTGATCAAAGACAAAATCGGTGCCCCGGTTCCGGGGCGAACGGTTCGCGCTTGGGTGTCAAGAAGGCTGGCCTGACCTTGCCTCAAGCTGCTGAGCGGACTTCATCAAGTTCGGTGAATCATCAAAGGGGACAATGTTGGTTGGTAACACTGGAGGTATTTTTGGCGAGGGGCGGTGGTCGCTCAAACAGCGGTTCTCCGTGGCGATCGGCACGGCGATTCTGGTTGCACTGGTGACGATGTACGGCGTCCGGCTGATGGGAAAAGCGGCAACCTTTCACTTTCTCGAACGTAACCATATGGAGCTGGCGCTGCGCATCGACGCAGCCTTGAACCGCGTCGAGCAGGCGGCGCGAAACGCTGGCGATACTCACATTGATACGATTTACGGGCAACTGAAGGAGGCGCGCCACCTGGCGGTGCGGGCCGACAACGAGGTCTTCGGTTTTGAGCAGCAACTCCTGCGCTTGCTGGGCTTTGGACCGCTGATCGATCTGCCGCAGAAGGACATCACCGACGTCGATGGCATGCTGGCGATCATCTCGGCTTCCCCGACCCGGAGCGGCCCCATGCCGGTCGAGCTGGCTCAGCAACTGCGCCCGGGAATGGATGCGATGATGCAGAACTCGATGGCCTTCGCGCCGCTGACGGCGGATGCGGCGAGCTTCATCAAGATTTCCGTCTTTGCGGTTTCGGCCCTCTGCTCCCTGCTCTTGGTGGCCACCGCCTTTGCCCTGCGCCGACGTACCCTGGGCCCGCTGGCGATCGCCATCGAAGCGGCCGAACGGGTGGCCTCGGGCGATCTGACCGGGCATATGAAGGTCGTCGGGCGCGACGAGGCGGCGGCACTGATGAACGCGCTGCACAACATGAACGAAAGCCTGTCGCGGCTGGTGAACGATGCTCGGCAGGACTCGGGTCTGATCGCCGAGAGCGCCAGTACGGTCCGCCAGCAGTCGGAAGCCGGCTCCGACAAGGTGCGCTACCAGAGCGACGCGGTCGCTGCCATTTCGAGCACCATCGAAGAATTGGCGACGAGCATTGCCTCGGTCGCCGACCGGGCCGACGAGGTCCGCAACCTGTCCGACGAGAGTCTGGCAGTCAGCCGTGACGGCTGGCGAAACATGGAGCTGCTGAGCGCCAACATCGAAGAAATTCAAGAAGCCGTTGAGGACATCCGGAATACGACGGAAGCATTCATGCGCAACACCGGCTCGATTTCCGCACTGACCCAGCAGGTGAAGGCGATTGCCGAACAGACCAATCTGCTGGCGCTCAACGCCGCCATCGAAGCGGCACGGGCTGGCGAGTCGGGCCGGGGCTTCGCCGTGGTCGCCGACGAGGTGCGCAAACTGGCCGAACAGTCCGGCCGCTCGGGCGCCGATATTCAAAACCTGACACAGCTACTGGCCGAGAATTCGCAGTCAGTGGCCAAATCGGTCGATCGCGGCGTCAATACCTTGCAGCACAGCCAGGAAAACATGGCCAATACGCTTTCCGCCCTGCAAACAACCATCGCCCGCGTCGAAGCGGCGAGTCTCGGCGTCGACGAGATCAGCCTCTCGGTGAAGGAACAGGCCTCAGCCAGCAACAACATTGCGCGCAACATGGAAGAAATCACCTCTGGCCTCGAAGCAACGTCGGCCAGTCTGGCCGTCAGCCTGAATGCCTCACGCGGTCTCAATCAGCTGGCCGAGCGCCTCAAGATGTCGGTGGGGTCGTTCAAGGTCTAGCGGACTGGGGGCCGACAATCGGGCGTCGGGACTGCATCAAGGCATTCTGGCTGCGGGGATGCCCAAGTGGAATCCTTGTGCATAGTCGACGCCCATCTCCTGCAATGCCACCAGAATTTCTTCCGATTCGACAAATTCGGCAATCGTCAAAATGCCGAGCTCCTGGCAAAGGCGAGTCAAGTTGCGCACCAGCGTACTGTCAATCTTTGAACTGACAATGTTTTTCACAAACGCACCATCGATCTTGACGTAATCGAAGGATAACTCGCGCAGATAGTGAAAAGAGTTGTAGCCACTGCCGAAGTCATCGAGCGCGAACAGGAATCCTTTTTTTCTTAGATCGCCGAGAAATTTCCGCATGTGGGTCATATCGCTGATGGCATCGCGTTCAAGAATCTCGAAGACGACAATGCTCGGCGGGATTTCCAACTCGGTGCAAAGTTGCTCCGCATACCCGAGAATGCCCCGCCCCTGGATTTCCTGAGCGGAGAGATTGATAAACAGGCGAAATGGCGGTTTCTTTTCGTCCAGTTGCACACGCGCTGCAACCAACGCCTGTTCGATGATGGCGCGATCAAGCTCCCGGCCGAGCCCATATTTCTCTATCGTCTCGATGAAGGCACCAGCAGTCAGTATTTTTCCGTCAGTTTCCTTGATCCGGGCCAGGGTCTCATAAGCAAACGGCTCGCCTGTCTGGCAGTCAAAGATAGTCTGATAGTAGGGAACGACACGCCCTTCCCGTAGCGAGGCACGCAGCGTTTCGGCATAGTCACGGTTCAGTCGGCTGACATGCAGGCGGTCTTTTACCGACTCGAGCGTCCCGATCGAATCCTTCCCTAACTCCTTGGCGCGATAGAGGCCGAGATCAACGCCGGCCATCAGGTCGGAAATGCTCTTGGCATCACCTGGATAGCTGACTGCTCCAATAGAAGTCGTTATGTGAAACGGCTTCCCTTGTTCGTCCTCAAAAGTCATTTGCCGCAATTCGGTGCGAAGTTTTTCGGCGACAATCATTGCGCCCTCGATACTAGTTTCGACCAAAATAATCGCGAACTCATCGCCGCCGATGCGAGTTGCCAGATCGCCTTTGCGCATGCTCGAGCGCATGGTCTCAGCGACCTGCCGCAACACGCTGTCGCCACACGGGTGACCATAGGTGTCATTGACATCCTTGAAGTCGTCCAGATCCAGCATGAGAATGGAAAATTCGTGCTGATGCCGCTCCGAACGGCCTATTTCATAATCAAGAATGTCATTGAAGTAACGCCGATTGTGCAGGCCGGTAAGCGGGTCATGCGTCGAATAGTATTCAAGTTCAGACAGTGTGCGGCTGAGGGCCTTACTTGACCCTACCACCATCACCATCACCGCCAGAATCGAATGGATGACGCTGCTTTCCTGAGGGGTCAGGCCATCGGTAGAGGCATAGGCGATACCAAGGAGCCCGGCCAGATTGGAGGTATCGAGGTCGGGAACAGGCACGGTGATCATCTGGATATTTTCGATATCCCCGTGCTCCCTGCCTTTTTCATGGATAACCTGAAACTCTTCAATATCCAATGGCACGTCGGCCGGCAGGCTCAGGTGTCCGATCATGTCCCGTGCCAGATTCTCCCGAGCACGCTTCTTTACCTCCTCCGGATAATCGCCCATGTAGTAGATGTAGAGCGACAGAACGTTGTCTTCGGCAAAGGCAATAAAAAAGACGTCGAACGGGAAGAAAGCATGAAACCCCAGCAAGACCTCCTGGACAAAGGCTTTCCACTGGGTGACTTTTTCATGGGAGAGGACGATGGTTTCGAGAACCCGGCTTTGCCGCTCGAGAAGGTCTTTCTCGATCAAGGTGCCGGCCAGATCCTTGGTCATCCGGTTGAACTCGAGCATGACCTGCTGAAGATCACCCGCGTTGCGCTGCCACTGTCGCCGTCGCTCCCCGACCAAAAGGTCCAGTGTCCTGTCGAGGCGGCTACAGCGGGCAACCGCCTGCTTGAGGCTGGCCGTGATCTCGTCTCGCTCTGCTTGCTCCAATTTTGCCGAGGTAACCCGCGCAATCGACTCTTTGAGTCCGGCAAGCAGTTCCACATGAGTACTCTGGGTTAATTCGCTAACGCTCGCCGCAAACAGCCGGGTTCTGGTCTGGTTCTCGAATAGGGCGGTAAACCGCTCAAGGACCTTTTGACGCATTTCCGCCTGGCGTTCGGGATGAAGTCGCGCAATCCTCGTCATCCTCAACCCCTCTGCTGGAATCGACCCGCCCCCACCATCAGGTCGACTCCGCACTCCAGACTTCTGAACCACTCGAGGAATGCAGGAACAGCAGAGCCACGATAAACCGGACCATGCTGCGGAGCAATAAAGTCAATGTCCAATTGTGAAACGGCCTCGACCCAGAAACGAGCCGCACGATTGGAGCACATGTAACGACGATGAAAACCTTCGATATAAGGCAAATGGGCCGCAAAATCATCCACGTAGGGATAGTCTTCGCCGTCCGGCATCATGGCCGCACCGATATCGCCCGTAAACAGGACCTTAGCGATCGGATCATAGACATTGATCTGCCCTTCCGAATGCAGGAAATGGGCAGGGACCAAATTCAGCTCGAAATCCGGAGCCAACTGGCAGCTCATCCCTTCGTCCGGAACGCCAACAAAGCGCTGCATGGACGAAACTCCGTAATGAGGGAGAAAGCGCAACCAGATACTCGACACGTAAACTGGCGCGTCAGTGATTTCGAGCCAGGTGGCGATCCCGCCGACGATATCCGGATCCTGATGCGAGAGCATAATCGCCTTCAGCTTGTCCGGACTGACATAGTTGAGCAGTTCCGAGAGCACCCGCGGCATAACGCCAAAGCCACCAGGATCGAGCAAGACGCCATTGTCTTCATGAACGATCAGATACTGGTTGGAGCGGATACCATCCTCCTCTCCGGGCTCGCTTTCATTCAAGAGAATGAATTTGTGAGTCTCGGCGCTGAATATCGGAATATTTCGCATGATGTTTCCCCTTGGTGTTTCTTAAGTAGGTGGTCCCCCGTGGCCGGGGTGAGCGATTGTTCGCCTCTTCACCTTTTATGAATCTGAAATCCGCCGATCAAGGCCTTTAAACCCACTGATGTCTCGAGCAATTCATTGGAATCCAGATTTGCTTGCTGAGCCGCCTGCAGGTTGCCTTCAATAAGTTGTGTAATCCGCTCCATGTTCTGGGCGACCTCTTCGCTGGCCTGGGTTTGCTCGACGGTAGCCGCCGAGATGCTTTGCGCCATCTCGGCCACTTCGTCGGCCGCCTGCGTTACGCCATCCAGGCTCTCGGCACTGCTTTGCAGGGAAGTTGTTGTCGCCTCCACTTCCTTGCGGGCCGAGGCCATGGCTTCAACAGCCTCAAGGGTCACGCTCTGAATTTCGGCAATGGTGGCGGCGATATCGCGCGTACTTGTCGAGGTTCGCTCAGCCAGGGTTCTCACCTCGTCGGCGACAACGGCAAAGCCACGCCCCTGCTCACCAGCGCGTGCTGCCTCAATGGCGGCATTGAGCGCCAGAAGATTGGTTTGCCCGGCAATGTCGGTAATCACCTTTGTAATGCTGCCAATCTTGTTAATGGCAGCCGACAGGGTATTAATCGTCGAACTCGACCGCTCCACGGCATCGACGACACGCGTGGTCATCTGCACCGTTTCCCTGATTCTTGCATTTCCTGATTTGATGAGTTGCTGAGCACGTTGCGCTGCGCTTGTTGTGTCGCTTGCGCTGTTGGCGACTTCGCGAACGGAGACGCTGAGTTCTTCGGTGGCGGCGGCCACACTCTTGGCGCTGTCAAACTGCAGGGTGGATTGTTCATTGACCTGCCCCATCTGCCGGCTCAGGTTCTGGCAACGGGTCTCGATTGCCGAGGATGCGCTGGAGATATCATCAAGCATGGCGAGGAGGTGAACCTGCATTCCGCCCAATTGGCAGAAAAGGAATCCTGTTTCGTCCCGGTTCGAGACATCGACATCGTTGGTCAGGTTGCCTTCCGCTATCTGGTCAAAAAATTCCGCTACCGTAGAAAGCGGCCGATCAATCTTGATGGAAAGATAAACGCCGACCGAGATTGCGATGAAGGTAGAGATCAAGGCCGCCACACCGACGAAGAGAACCCTTTCAGATGTCAGTTCGCCAGCAAATGACGCCACGGTGATGCCAGCGGTCAGCGCTGCCATCGCCCCCATGATTGTCCACAACCGCGTACTGAATGAAAACCGCCCCAGCAAACCTGGATTTACCGTTGGCAGTTTCGCCTTTTTTTCGCGAACCTGACGGTACAAGCCTTCAACTTCGCGGACCAGTTCCCTGGCGGGTTCAGTACGAACCGACATGTAACCGACCGTCTGGCCATTCTTGCGGACCGGGACAACAAAGGCTTTGACCCAATAGTAGTCGCCATTTTTGCAGCGGTTTTTGACGACGCCATGCCACGGCAAGCCACTCTTGACTGTCCGCCACAAATCGGCGAACGCCTCGGGTGGCATGTCCGGGTGGCGCACCATATTGTGCGAGTTGCCGATCAACTCCTGACGGCTATAACCGCTAATTTCCACAAAGGCATCGTTGGCATGCGTGATGACGCCTTTAAGGTCAGTCTTGGAAACGAGGTACCGGCCTTTTGGATAGGCGACCTCGTTCTGCGTGACGGGCAGATTTATTTTCACGAGCTTCTCAGTTGGTGCGGTCGCCCTATCCAGAACTGGATTGCAGGACCCTGTGGTTATCAAGTCGCAAGGTCTTGTAAACGCCTCGTCGCCCCTAGCTATAGAATCCCTAGCTTATGAAATAAAGATAACCATCTTTTGTTTCGATGTATGTCAGATTTCCCTGAATTTATTACGGAAAACCCTGATTGACAAAAACAACCAAATACCATAAGAAACAGCCACACTTTTCTGTTCAGAAAAATTATTTGCCTTGTAGAAACAACTGCCTCGAATCAACCGTCTGCAAGTCCGCGACGAATGGCGTAACGCATCAAATCGGCGTTGTTATCGATACCCAGCTTTTCCATCAAGCGCATCTTGTGGGTGCTGACAGTCTTGGGACTCAGATGAAGGTCTTCGGCAATTTGTCCAAGCGACCGTCCCGCGGAGATTCCCTCCAGAACCTGGCGTTCACGCCCGGAAAGAGCCTGGCGTGGCTGAGCGGTGCCGCTATCGGCATCAAACAACATGACGTCGACCAAGGCCGGATCAATGAATTTCCCACCATCGGTGATTTTGCGAATCCCGGCGATCAAAACCTCCGGTTCGCTATCCTTGGTTACGTAGCCACAAGCACCGGCCTTGAGCGCCCGGGCAACGATCTGTCCTTCGTTGTGCATGGAAAGTACAAGAATCGGCAACGCTGGCGATCTGGTCCGAATGCTTCGGATCAGATCTACCCCCTGGACACCTGGCATTGCCATATCAAGCAATAGCAGATCAACCTGCCACTCGTCTATACGATCCAAAACCTCCTGGCCCTTCGTTGCTTCGCCAACGACCACGATATCGTCTGTTGTTGCAATGATCTGTTTCAGCCCGCTACGGACAATCGCATGGTCGTCGGCAATGATGATCCTGATCATTCCAGCGCCCCCACAGGAAAGGGAAACTCTATCGATACCGTCGTTCCCCGAGATGGTGCGCTATCAATCCGCAGCCTCCCACCCAGGCCAAGAACCCGCTCCCGCATACCAAAAAGCCCAAATCCCTGTGACTGGATCACCGCTGCCGGATCAAAACCGCAGCCATCGTCCTGAATCTGCAGTTGTAGTTGACCATTGCCATTTCTTAGCGTGATGACGACTTCACTGGCCTTGGCGTGCCGCGCGACATTTGTTAACGACTCCTGAACGACGCGAAAAACAACGGTAGCTTGAGCATCGTTCATCGAAACTTCTTCATTTCCCAAGTCCAGTCGACAACAAATATCCGAATGTGATTCCAAGTCCTGCGCAAGCCACTCGATGGCGGGGACCAAGCCCAGATCCAGGGAGGACGGCCGGAGGTCACTGGCGATATTGCGGACAACGCTGATGGTACCTTCGGCAAGCACCCGCATTTCCTCGAGCTTTTCAAGTAACTCGGGGTCTGCGCCAAAGCGCAGACGGAGCAGGGAAATATCCATTTTCAGTGCGGTCAGGCGCTGGCCAAGCTCATCATGGATTTCATGAGCGATATATTTCCGCTCTTCTTCGAGAAGGGTTTTTTGATGCCGCGATAGCTCTCTTAGCAACTGCCGAGACTCAACCAAAGCCAACTCTGTCTGCTTGCGCTCAGTAATGTCCTGCAAAGTCCCGCGGATTCTTTCCGACTTCCCAGCACCATCAACGACAACCTCACCACGAAGGCAGACAAAACGGGGGCTGCCATCCTTCGGATGGGCTATTTGAAAATCAAGGGCAAACGTTGTCTGATCATGCAATGCACTCTGGAGCGATTTTTCCAGTAACGAACGCTCGTCAGAGCGTACCCATGAAAGCAATTCCTGGTAAGTCTTTGGGGCTTGCGAACGATCAATCCCCAAAAGAATGCGAACCTCATCCGACCACTCAACAGAATCGTCCCTGATACTCCACTCCCATTCACCTATTCTGCTAATCCGCTGGGCATTGGCCAGCCCGGCCTGGCTGGCCCGCAAGCTATGCTCCACTCGCTTGAGCGTGTCGATATCGAGCATCTGTCCAATGGTGTAAATCACCGAGCCACGCTTATCCAAGATCTGGGATACCACCATGACCGCCCAGACCACCTGCCCATCCTTACGTACATAACGCTTTTCCTGCTGGAAAGTCGGTACTTCGCCAGCAATCAAACGTTGGCGTGCTAAAACATTAGCCTCGAGATCATCAGGAAAGGTAATGTCCTGGTATGACATGCAGAGCAATTCTGATTCGGTGTACCCGACGAATTCGCACATCGCCCGATTGACTTTGATATAGCGCCCATCGATGTCGGCCACCGCCATGCCAACTGCAGCTGCATCAAAGGTGCTTTGAAAAAACTCCTTGCTGATCCGCATTTCATCTTCGGCCCGGCGAATTTTTCTGACGACCAAAATCGCGCCAACAAAGATGATGACCGCGAGTAACAAAACCGCTACGAGAAGAATCGGAAACTCCGTACCCAAATATGCATTCATGTAACGATTGGCCTAAATTAGCGAGCAATCCACCCATCATCGCGCGGGACTCATTTTCCATACAACGCACCACTTTCGCGTGCCATCAGTCAGGATGGCATCACATCCTGAACTTAGCACATCAGCCACATACCTCGATAAACAGCGGGCTCCGTTTCGGACACAAGCGAGCGGATCACAGATGCAAGTGTAAGTACCGCCTTGAGAGCAAATAGCTGCCGGTTGAACCCTCTACCAGACAGTCAATTGATCGGCCTCACGAAAAGCTTTGCACAAGGTCGCCCCATAAGCACAACTACCATCTCGCGCCCCGGCAATCGACAACGGGGCTTGCCACGGTCAACCGTAAAAACAGGCCAAAATTGAAATGTTCTAGCCAGCCAACTGCCCGGACTGAATGCGCAGCACGCGCCCGCAGCGGGCGGCGATGGCTTCGTCGTGGGTGACCAGCAGCAAGGTCGTTCCCTGGCTGGCGTTGAGCTCGAACATCATGTCGATGACCTGCTGGCCGGTCGCCGCGTCGAGGTTGCCGGTCGGCTCGTCGGCCAGCACCAGCTGCGGGTTGGGGGCGAAGGCGCGGGCCAGCGCGACGCGTTGCTGCTCGCCGCCGGAGAGGTGCTTCGGATAGTGTTTCAGGCGATGGCTGAGGCCAACGCGTTCGAGCCATTCGCCAGCGGCGCTGCTCGACTTGCTTGAACCGGCCAGTTCCAGCGGCAACATGACGTTCTCCAGCGCGTTGAGCGAAGGCAGCAACTGGAAGGACTGGAAAACGAAGCCGAGCAGGCGGCCGCGCAGCTTGGCGCGCTGGTCTTCGTCGAGCGAATTGAGCGAAATATCATCGAGACGCACCTCGCCGGCCGTCGGCGAATCGAGCCCGGCGAGCAGCCCGAGCAGCGTCGATTTGCCGGAACCGGAGGCGCCGACGATGGCCACTGTTTCACCCGGCATGACCGAAAAGGAAATATCCTGCAGAATCGTCAGCGGCTCACCACCGTTATCGACGGTCTTGCCCAGCCCCACCACTTCAATCACCGGTTTCCCTGCCATGCGCTTCGCTCTCTTCCTGTTTGCCCTGCTCTTCACCGCCACGCCCGCCCTGGCCGCCAAGACCATTCTGGTCATGGGCGACTCGCTGTCGGCCGGCTACGGCATCCGGCCCGATCAGGCCTGGCCGTCGCTGCTCGACAAGCGTCTGGCCGAAAAGCGCCTTGATTATAGCGTCGCCAACTTGTCGATCTCCGGCGAAACCACGGCCGGCGGACGCTCGCGTCTGGCGCAGGCGCTGATTGCCCACCATCCGGCCATCGTCGTCATCGCGCTAGGCGCCAACGACGGCCTGCGCGGCCTGCCGCTCACCCAGATGCGCGACAACCTCAACGCCATGGTCGACGCCTCGCGCGCCGCCGGGGCCCGGGTCGTGCTGGCCGGCATGCGCCTGCCGCCCAACTACGGGCCGTATGCAACCGATTTTTTCGGCAGTTTCAAAAGCATCGCCCAGACCAAGAAAACGCCGCTGGTTGATTTCCTGCTCGAACCGCTGAATACCAGGCCGCAACTGTTCCAGGCCGACAACCTGCATCCGCTGGCCGAGGCCCAGCCGCTGATCCTCGATCACGTCTGGCCGGCCCTCGCCCCGCTGTTAAAATAGCCGGATGAAGCATAACCGCCCTACCGTAGCCGATCTCGCGGCCTACGACGAAATCATCGACGTCCGCTCGCCAGCCGAATTTGCCGAAGACCACATTCCCGGCGCGATCAACTGCCCGGTCCTCGACAACGAGCAGCGCATCCAGGTCGGCACCATCTACAAACAGGTTTCGCCCTTCGAAGCCAAGAAAATCGGTGCGGCGCTGGTTTCCGAAAATATCGCCAGACATTTGAAAGAACGCTTCCTCGACCGCCCGAAAACCTGGAAGCCGCTGATCTACTGCTGGCGCGGCGGCGATCGCAGCGGTTCGATGACCACCATTTTCAAAGCCATCGGCTGGCATGCCGGGCAACTCGACGGCGGCTACAAGGCTTGGCGCAGCCATGTCATCGCCCAGCTCGAAAGTTTGCCGCAGCATTATCGTTTTACCGTCATCTGCGGCGCCACCGGCAACGCCAAGACGCGCATCCTGCAAGCCATTGGCGAGCTTGGCGAGCAGATTCTCGATCTCGAAAACCTGGCCAATCACAAGGGCTCGGTGCTTGGCGTCCTGCCCAACTCGCCGCAGCCCTCACAAAAAGGCTTTGAGACAGCCCTGATGCTGGCCCTGGCCGCGCTCGATCCGGCCCGCCCGGTCTATGTCGAGGCGGAAAGCCGCAAGGTCGGCAATCTGCATGTGCCGGAAGCGATGATCGCCCGCATCCGCAGCGGCGAATGCGTCGCCGTCGAAGCCACGCTCGACGCCCGTGTCGCCTTCCTGCTCAAGGATTACGAGTACTTCCTGACGCTTCCCGAGTTTCTCGGCCGGCGCCTCGACGTCCTGCGCTCACTGCAAAGCCGCGAAACAATGGCACGCTGGCAGCAACTGATTCTCGACGCCGACTGGCCGACGCTGGTCCGCGAACTGCTCGAGCTGCATTACGACCCGCTCTATCGGCGCTCGCAGGAGCACAACTTCGCCGGCATGCCGGATTCCGGCATGTTCTCGACCGACGATCTCTCCACAGACGGCATCAAGCGGCTGGCCGCCGCCATCGTTCAGTCACGCGCAGCGCAGATCGCCTGACGCATGGCCGGCTTCGGGCTGGCCGTGTAGCCTTCCTCGAAGGCGATTTCACGCAGGCCGGCGGCCTGTGCGACCTCGCGCAACTCGCCCGGCCGGAGCAGAAAGTCCGGGCTCGATGGTTTTCCATAAGCCTCGTTGCCAAGCATGAAAGTTTCGTAGATCAGCACGCCGCCGGGCGCCAGCATGGCCAGCACATCGGGCAGGCGCGGTCGCCACAGGTAGTTGGTGACGATGATGCCGTCGAACATCCGGCCGGCCAACGGCCACTCGTCGCCTTCCAGATCGGCCTGCATCGCGGTGATTCCCGGCACCGCCGACAATTCCAAAATTGCCTCAAAATTCCGGTCGACCGTGGAAACGTCGAATCCCAGCCTAGCCAGCAGTCGGGCGTGGCGTCCGCTGCCGCAAGCCAGATCAAGCACCCGCCCACCCGGCGAAATCCGCCGGCAATGGCGCTCCACCCAGGGCGATGGCGGTATGATTTGCGGCAATTCATTGCGGGAGTCGGTCATGTCGGGGATTGTTGTCGTCGCAGAAAATGGTCAGGGAAGATACCAGCAGGCAGTCACCGTCGGCCAGCATCAATTGATCGCCGACGAGCCGGTCAGCGTCGGCGGTGCCGATGCCGGCCCGGCCCCTTTCGATCTGGTGATGGCCGGGCTTGGCGCCTGTACCTCGATGACGCTGCGCATGTACGCCGAACGCAAGGGTCTCGCGCTGGCCCACGTCAGCGTCGCGCTGAGCCATGAAAAAATTACGCTCGACGGCGTTGCCCGCGACCGCATCGAACGCACCATCAGCCTCACTGGCGAGCTCACCGCCGATCAGCGCCAGCGCCTGCTCGAGATCGCCAACAAATGCCCCGTACACCGCGCCCTGTCGCAATCGCTGGTCATCGAAAGCGCCCTTGCCACATAGGGAATAACCCTATAACTCCAATGACAATGAACGGGTGTTGTGCCAGAATTCCGCATTGCACAAAAAATAAACTGCCTAGGGGTTCACCATGTTGGAACAGCACTATTTAACCTCGCTTTTCGAACCGAAATCCGTCGCTGTCATCGGTGCATCAGACCGCGAAAACTCGGTCGGCAACATCATTTTCAAAAACATCCTGAGCTCGGGTTACAAAGGCCGCCTGTACGCCATCAACCCGAAGCACGACACCATTCAGGGCCAGCCGTCCTACAAATCCATCGAGGAAATCGGCGCCCGTGTCGAAATGGCGGTCATCTGCACCCGTCCGCAGACCGTCCCGCAACTGATCGAACAATGCGGCCGCTCAGGCGTGCGCAACGCCATCGTCATCGCCTCCGGCTTTTCCGAAGCCGGCCACATCGGTGCCGCACTCGAGCGCAAGGTCATGGAGATCGCCCGTTCCTACAACGTCCGCATCCTCGGCCCCAACTGCCTCGGCATCATCCGCCCCGACCTCGGCCTCAACGCCACTTTTACCAAGATCACCGCCGCCCCCGGCAACCTCGCCCTCGTCTCGCAGTCCGGCGCCATGTGCTCGGCCGTGCTCGACTGGGCCAAGGCCAATCAGGTCGGCTTCTCGTCGGTCATTTCGATCGGCATGACGGCCGACGTCGATTTCGGCGAAATCCTTGATTACCTGATCTACGACAGCCGTACGCATTACATCCTGATGTACGTCGAAGGCATCCGCAACGCCCGCCGCTTCATGAGTGCCCTGCGTTCCGCCGCCCGCATCAAGCCGATCATCCTGCTCAAGGCCGGCCGCCACGCTGCCGGCTCGGCCGCCGCGGCGACCCACTCGGGCATGGCTGCCGTTTCCGACACCGTGTTCGATGCGGCCGTACGCCGCGCTGGCGTGGTTCGCGTCCAGAACGTCGGTCAGCTCTTCTATGCCGCCAAGGCGCTCGCCTCCAAGTTCCGCCCGATGGGCAACCGCCTCGCCATCATCACCAACGGCGGCGGGCCGGGCGCCATGGCTGCCGACCGCGCCGGCGACATGGGCATCCCGCTGGCCGAGCTTTCCAACGAAACGATGGCGGTGCTCAACAAGGCGCTACCCACCAACTGGTCGCACAGCAACCCGATCGACATTGGCGGCGATGCGACACCGGAGCGCTACCGCGACGCGATCATGGCCGTCACCCACGACGCCGGCGTCGACAGCACTCTGGTCATGCTTTCCCCACAGGCAATGACCGACCCGCTGGCCGTCGCCCAGGCCATCATCGAAGTCGCCGACAAGCTCAATCGTTCGCTGATCTGCTGCTGGATGGGCGAAGAGCAGGTCCGCGAAGCGCGCAACCTGCTCGAAAGTGCCGGCATCCCGGCCTTCCGCATGCCGGAAACGGCAATCGAGCTGTTCCACCATATTTCCAAGTACTACCGCAACCAGAAGCTCCTGTTGCAAACGCCGGAGCCGACCCGCCAGCACGGCCGGCCGGAAGCCGAAGGCGCCAAGATGCTGATCGAGGCGCTGCTCGCCGAGCGCCGCAAGGTGCTCTCCGAAATGGAATCAAAGGCCATCCTGCGCGCTTTCAAGGTGCCGGTCGCCCAGACCATGGTTGCCCGTACGGCGACCGAGGCCTTGTTGCTCGCCGAGCAAATCGGCTTCCCGATCGCCATGAAGGTCGACTCCCCAGACCTGACGCACAAGTCCGACGCCGGCGGCGTCCGCCTCAACATCACCAATGCGCCGGCCGTCCGCAACGCCTATCACGACATCATCGATACCGTGCAAAAACGGCATCCGACCGCCAAGATCAACGGCGTCTCGATTGAGCCCTTCCTGTCGCGCCCGAATGGCCGTGAAGTGATGATCGGCGTCTTCCGCGATCCGATTTTCGGGCCGGTGATCACCTTCGGCGCCGGCGGTTTCGACGTCGAGATTTTCAGCGACCGCTCGGTTGCCCTGCCGCCACTCAACGAATTCCTGGCCAAGGATCTGATCGACTCGACACGCGCTTCGCTGATCCTCGACCAGTTCCACAACATGCCACCGGTCGACCGCGCCGCCCTCAAGGAAGTGCTGCTGTGCATTTCCGAAATGGTCTGCGAACTGCCGTGGATCCAGGAACTCGACCTCAACCCGCTGATCGTCGATGAAAACGGCGCCATCGCAGCTGATGCCCGCATCGTCATCGACCACGCCGCCAATGCCTCGGGCGACCGTTACGCCCACATGTCGATCTATCCGTACCCGGTGCATCTGATCCAGGAATGGCAGATGAACGACGGCAAGGTCGTCACCATCCGCCCGATCCGCCCCGAAGATGCCGACATGGAGCAGGAGTTCGTCAAGAACATGTCCGACGAGTCGCGCTACTACCGCTTCATGGACACCCTGCGCGAGCTGACCCAGACCATGCTGGTCCGCTTCACGCAGATCGACTACGACCGCGAAATGGCGCTGGTCGCGACGATGGTCGAACTGAATGAAGAAGGCGTCGACGAAGGCAAGGAGAAACAGATCGGTGTGGCGCGCTACGTCGGCAATCCTGATGGCGAGTCGGTCGAGTTCGCGCTGGCCGTTGGCGATGACTGGCAGAAGTGCGGCGTCGGCCGTAAGCTCATGACGGCGCTGATCGAATGCGCCCGCATGAAGGGCTATCGCGCCGTGGTCGGCGACGTGCTATCGACCAACTCCAAGATGTTCCGCCTGATGACCAGCCTCGGCTTCACCATCCACCCGCACCCCGACGACACGGCCGTCAAGCGCGTCGTCAAGCCGCTGACGGGCTAGGCCCTGACAGTCTCGCGCCGGCAGGTCCGGCGCGCAGGCAAACAAAAAGCCGGTCAATGACCGGCTTTTTTGCATCGGGAATTCAGCAGCGATTATTCGCCGTAGAAATTCACATCGTAGGGATAAGGCTTCTGCGGCACCTTGGAGCCAGCGTTGCGCGCCGAGCTGTCGACGTCCTGCTTCTTGTCCCACCACAGGGCGCGACCAACCTTCTGGTCCTCAACCCACTCGGGATGCTTTTCCAGTTGCTCGTTCATCCAAGTCTGGTGATCGGATACGTAGCTGGTGTTAACTTCCGCCATTTCGCTGCTTTCCTCAAGATATTCAAGACAATGCCGCGATTCTAGCACGCCAGCCTTGGCACATGAGTTGAGCGTTCATGTCTCGGCAACAGAAAACACAGGATTTGATCTGGATCAGATGTATATTAAAATTTGCTTATATTCTTGACTAAAGTAGTAGCTGTACGCCTGCGAGCAATGAGGCCTCTGATCCTTGAGAGGTCATCCACGCCGCGATAATTAGAGGAGACTGGACAATGGATCATGTACGCAGGCTTATTGGGGCGGCCTTGCTGGGAGCGGTTTTACTCGCTCAGGCAGCGGAAGGACCGGTGCCGCCACCAGCCGTCAGCAAGGCTGAAATATCGAAATCGACGACCGATCACAGCAAGCTCGAGGCATTGAAGGGACCGTTCAAGACCGGCCCCGAAGTGACCAAGGCTTGCCTGTCTTGCCACAACACGGCGGGACATCAGGTGATGAAGAGCATTCACTGGACCTGGGAAACCAAGAGCCCGACCACCGGCAAGACCCTCGGCAAGAAATGGGCGGCCAATAACTTCTGCGGCTCGCCGATTTCCAACGAGGCACGCTGCACCAGTTGCCACGCCGGTTACGGCTGGAACGACAAGAATTTCGACTTCACGAATCAGGACAACGTCGATTGCCTGGCCTGCCATGACAACACCGGCACCTACAAGAAATTCAGCACTGATGCCGGCCACCCGCTGTACGCGGACCGGGAGTTCGAGCCGATGGAAGGGCCACCGGGCAAAAAAATGTTCAAGGCCCCTGACCTGACCAAGATCGCCCAGCATGTCGGCAAACCAGGCCGCTCAAACTGCGGCGCCTGCCACTTCAATGGCGGTGGCGGCGATGCGGTCAAGCACGGCGACCTCGATTCATCGTTGAAGAATCCGTCGCGCGAGCTCGATGTACACATGGCCAAGGACGGCGCCAATCTTGTCTGCGCTGACTGCCATACGTTCAATGCGCACCAGCCGTCGGGTAGCCGTTATGCGACAACCGCCAAGGACAAGCACGGTTTCGACCTGCCCAAGGACGATCACAACCGGGCCACTTGCGAATCCTGCCACGGCTTCGCGCCGCACAAGGAAGCCAAGATCAACACCCACACCAACAAGGTGGCCTGCCAGACCTGCCATATCCCCGAATTTGCGCGGGGCGGCGTCGCTACCAAAATGCTGTGGGACTGGTCCACAGCCGGCAAGATGGGTCCGGATGGCAAACCGCTCTTCGTCAAGGATGATCACGGCCACCTGAAGTACTCGGCGGCCAAGGGTGATTTCGAATATGGCGAGAATGTCCGCCCCGAGTACAAGTGGTACAACGGCATCGTCCACCCTGTCGCCATCACCGACAAGATCGACGACAGCAAGGTCCTCGAACTCAATCGTGTCGAAGGCTCGGCCAGTGATCCGAACGCACGCATCTGGCCGTTCAAGGTCATGCGCGGCAAGCAGCCTTACGACACCGAGAACAAGACCCTGGTGGTCAACCATGTTTTCGGCGACGACGACACCTCGCTCTGGCGGAATTATGACTATGCCAAGTCGATCAAGGCGGGGATGGACTATGCCGGCCTGCCATACAGCGGCAAGTTCGGCTTTATTGAAACGAAGATGAACTGGTTCATTACCCACATGGTTGCCCCGAAAGAGAAAGCCGTGCCTTGCCAGGAGTGTCACACCCGTGCCGCGGACGGTCGCCTGAGCGCGATCACCGACATCTATCTGCCGGGCCGTGACAGCAACAAACTGGTCGACCTTTTTGGCGGGCTGATGATCGCCGGCGCCATCGGCGGCGGCCTGCTCCACGGCATCGTCCGTATCCTCAGCCGCCGCAAGGAGAATGCAAAATGAGCGAACGCATCTACATCTACAAGCGCTACGAGCGTTTCTGGCACTGGTCGCAGGCGCTGCTGATCATCATCATGATGATCACCGGCTTCGAAGTCCATGGCAGCTACACCCTGATCGGCTTCCAGAAGGCAGTGCAACTGCATAGCCTGGCTGCCTGGACGCTGCTCACCCTGTGGGCGTTCACCATCTTCTGGCAATTCACCACCGGCGAATGGCGACAGTACCTGCCTTCGCTGAAGAATGTCGGGGCAATGATCAAGTACTACACAGTCGGCATCTTCACCAATGCGCCGCATCCGTTCCACAAGACCGTGTTGCAAAAGCACAACCCGCTGCAACGCCTGGCCTACCTTGCCCTGCTCGCTTTCATTTCGCCGCTGCTCTGGGGCACCGGGATCTTCTACCTGTTCTACGGCGACTGGGTGCGTCTGGGCATCGACCAGAACCTGTCACTGGAAACAGTGGCCGTGTTGCACACCCTCGGCGCCTACATGATCACCGCCTTCTTCTTCATCCACGTTTATCTGACGACAACCGGCCATACGATCTTCGCCCACATCAAGGCGATGATTACCGGCTGGGAGGAAGTCGACGGACATCACTGAGTAATCCGGCAAGACCTTGCGTTTCGGGCGGAGCTTGTCTCCGCCCTTTTTTTGTTAACAGCCCCGGCATTAGTGGCCGAGGAGCAGCCAGGTCCTTGCGGCTTCCCGCAAAAGCTCCGGCAGCGCAAACAGCCAGTCGTCGGCCCATTTTCAATTTTCGCCCTTTTTCCCGGTTGACCGTGGCATCGCCCATGCCGACCGGCTAACAAAAGGCGCCAAGGGAAAACACCCCCTCGCTGCCAAGAATGGCAATCTTCCCGCCAAATACGGCAACACCTCCCCGAAATACAGCAAAAACACCCCTGCGACCGAATGTCGCACCCCTTCCATCCCATTGATCGAACGGCGAATTATTCTGTGATGAAGGCTGGCACGAGTCTTGATAAGTAAATACTGATATTTCTATCCTGATTACGTCCGATGCCCCGCAAGCCTGTCAATCTTCGCCACGAACTCATCCTCCTCGTGATCATCAAGCTGATGGTGATCGTCGGGCTGTGGTGGGCCTTCGTGCGCGATGCAAAAGTCGAGGTGGATAGCGAGCGGATCGCCACGCATCTCGTGGCACCGGCCGTAGCAGCCAGCCCCATTCACCACCCAGGAAACCCCCATGTTCAGTGAGCAACTCGTCGACCTGTCGCGCCTGCAGTTCGCCGTCACCGCGATGTACCACTTCCTTTTCGTGCCGCTGACCATCGGCATGACCTGGATTCTGGTCATCATGGAAGCGGTCTATGTCATGACCGGCAATCAGATTTACAAGGATATGACCCGCTTCTGGGGCAAGCTTTTTGGCATCAACTTCGCCCTCGGCGTCACCACCGGCATCACCATGGAGTTCCAGTTCGGCACCAACTGGGCGTATTACTCGCACTACGTCGGCGACATTTTCGGTGCACCGCTGGCCATCGAAGGCCTGATGGCCTTCTTCCTCGAATCGACTTTCATCGGCCTGTTCTTCTTCGGCTGGGATCGCCTGTCGCGCCGCCAGCACCTGCTGGTCACCATCCTCATGGCCGTTGGCACCAACCTCTCGGCCCTGTGGATCCTGATCGCCAATGGCTGGATGCAAAACCCGGTCGGCGCCGAATTCAGCTACGTGACGATGCGCATGGAGATGGTCGACTTCTGGGCAGTGCTGTTCAATGCCGACGCCCAGGCCAAGTTCGTCCATACCGTCTCGGCCGGCTATGTCACGGGCGCCATGTTCGTCCTCTCGATCTCGGCCTTCTACCTGCTGCGCGGTCGCGACGTCGAGTTCGCCAAAAAGAGCTTCCGCATTGCCGCCGCCTTCGGCTTCGCCTCGATCTGCTCGGTCATCGTCCTCGGCGACGAATCCGGCTACACCGTCGGCGAAGCCCAGCAGACCAAGCTGGCCGCCATGGAAGCGATGTGGGAAACCGAACCGGCACCGGCTGGCTTCAACCTGATCGCCATTCCCAACGAAAAAGAGATGAAGAACGACTTCGCCATCGAGATTCCATGGGTCATGGGCATCATCGGCACCCGTTCGCTCGACAAGCAGATCCCCGGCATTCGGGAAATCCGCGAGAAGAACCGCGAGCGCATCCTTTCCGGCATGGAAGCCGTCGTTGCCCTCGAAGCGCTGCGCAAGAACCCGGACGATGCCGCGATGAAGGCCGAATTCGAGGAACACAAAGCGGATCTCGGCTTTGGCCTGCTGCTGAAGAAATACGTGGTCGACGTTCGTCAATCAACCCCGGAAATCATCGAAAAAGCCGTCGCCGACACCATCCCGCGTGTCACGCCACTGTTCTGGAGCTTCCGCCTGATGGTCGCCTTCGGCTTCCTGATGCTCGGCCTGTTCGGCGCGGCGCTGGTCTATTCGCTGAAAGGCAATTTCGCCGACAAACCCTGGCTCCTGCGCTCCGCCCTGTGGATGCTGCCGGTTCCCTGGCTGTCCTGCGAACTGGGCTGGTTCGTCGCCGAGTACGGTCGGCAGCCCTGGACCATCTACGGCGTATTGCCCACCCACATGTCGGTGTCGACGCTGTCGGTGAACAGCCTGTACGGCTCGCTGGCCGGCTTCATCGGCTTCTACACGGTCCTTCTGGTCGTCGAGATGTACTTGATGGTCAAGTTTGCCAAGCTGGGACCAGGCAGCCTCGGTACCGGTCGCTATGACAACGAATACGCCCACGCCTAACTTAGGAAACACGCAATGAAAATTCGATTCACCACTCTCCTGGTCCTGCTTGCGCTTAACGCCGCCCCGTCCCTGGCCGAAGCGCCACACGAGGCGCACATGAAAGCGGAGACCGTGGACTACGCCTTGATTCTCCCGGCCAACCTGCCGCATATCCTGCGCACGGCCAATGGCCAGGCGGGCAAACTGGGGCTTGATGAAGCGCAAAAGCAACTGGTCCGCGAGCTGATGGCCGAAGCGCCGCTGCAAGTCATGTCGCGTCTGCAAAAGGCGGAAAAGCTGGAACAGGCCATCGCCAACGACGTCCTCTACCAGCGCCAGGGCGTGGCCGACATCAAATCCCGGCTGGATGAACTGGTGCGACTGAAACGCGAAGCGACGGAAGCGCAGATCGCCACGGTCAACCGCATCCAGGCGGCCATTTCCGAAGCCCAGTTCCGCAAGTTGCTCAAGCTCGCCGTCGCCGATGCCCACTGAGCACCGCACCCCAAACCCGATTCACAAGGAAAGAACATGCTTGACTATCCAACCCTGAAAATCATCTGGTGGCTGCTGGTTGGCGTCCTGCTCATCGGCTTCGCCATCATGGATGGTCATGACATGGGCGTCGGCACGCTGCTGCCTTTCGTCGGCAAGAACGACGTCGAACGGCGCATCGTGATCAACACCGTCGGCCCGCACTGGGACGGCAACCAGGTCTGGTTCATCACCGGCGGCGGCGCCATTTTCGCCGCCTGGCCGCTGGTTTACGCCACCGCTTTCTCGGGCTTTTATTGGGCAATGCTCGCCGTGCTCTGGGCGCTGTTCTTCCGCCCGGTCGGTTTCGATTACCGCAGCAAGATCGCCAACGCGACCTGGCGCAATACCTGGGACTGGGGTCTGTTCGTCGGCGGCGCCGTGCCGCCGCTGATCTTCGGAGTCGCCTTCGGCAACCTGTTCCAGGGCGTGCCCTTCAGCTTTGCCGACAATCTGATGTCGACCTACAGCGGCAGCTTCTGGGCCCTGCTCAATCCCTTCGCCCTGCTCTGCGGCGTGGTATCCACTGCGATGATCACCTTCCACGGCGCGATTTACCTGATGCATCGCACGGACGCCGCGGTCTATCAACGTAGCCGCACCGCCATGCTGATCTTCGGCGGGCTGTTGCTGGTCAGCTTCACGGCAGCCGGCATCTGGCTGTGGCAAGGGATTGATGGCTACGCCATCACATCGACGGTGACCCCGGGCGCGCTACCCAATCCGCTCGACAAAACCGTGGTGCGCGAAGCCGGTGCCTGGCTGGCCAATTACGACCGCCATCCCGCCACAATGCTCTTGCCCGTCCTCGCCTATGCCGGCGCCCTGACCGCCATGCTGCTCGCCGCCAACGGCGTAACGCTGGCCGCCTTCGTCGCATCGTCGCTGGCCATCCTCGGAATCATCGGCACGGCCGGCGTTTCGCTCTTCCCGTTCATCATGCCCTCATCCACCGACCTGCGCTCCAGCCTCACCGTCTGGGACAGCGTTTCCAGCCAGTTGACGCTGAACATCATGCTCTGGGCAACCCTGATCTTCATGCCGCTCATCATTGTTTACACCAGTTGGGCATACAAGGTGATGGCCGGCAAGGTCACCGCCGCCTACATCCGCGAAAACGAGCACGCTGCTTACTAAGGAGACTTCAATGTCTGAATGCATCTGCCAGGGCCCATCCTTCACCACCGTCGACAGCCCGGCCCGCCGACAGTGGCTGATGGCCACCGTTGGCGTCGGCGGCGCCCTCACCGTCACGGCCATCGTTCCCTTCGTCACCAGCCTGATGCCATCCGAGCGGGCCAAGGCAGCCGGCGCGCCGGTCGAAGTCGATATCGGCAAGCTGGCTCCCGGCAACATGATGATCGTCGAATGGCGCGGCAAGCCGGTGTGGATTCTCAACCGCACCCCGGAAATGCTGGCCGCCCTGAAGAAAGCCGAACCCATGCTGGTCGACCCGGCCTCCGAGGAAAACCAGCAGCCGGCCTATGCCGCCAACGAAACGCGCTCGCGGCAGCCGGAAATACTCGTCGCCGTAGGCATCTGCACCCACCTCGGCTGCTCGCCCTCACCGGCCTTTACCCCCGGCGACCCGGTCCTAGGTGCCGACTGGCCGGGTGGTTTTCTCTGTCCCTGCCACGGCTCGACGTTTGACTTCGCCGGCCGTGTTTTCAAGAACAAGCCGGCCCCGACCAATCTCGAAGTGCCGCCCCACCAGTACCTGACCGACACGCGCCTGATCATCGGTGCCGACGAACAGGACAAAGCCTGAAAGGAATTCGCCATGTGGTATTTCGCCTGGGCGCTCGGTATCGGCTTCGCCGTACTGCTCGCCATCCTCAACGCCCTCTGGGGCGACAACGAAGAAGCCCGTCTCGCCTCGCTGCGCCCAACCACTCCCGATGACCAGCCAAACTGAAGCGCAATCAGGCGAGCCGGACAAACCCGGCCTGGCCTGGCTGCCCTTGTTGCTGGCCCTGCTCATTCTCGTCGTCATGACGATTCTGCCGGGCATGGCCACTGACGCCGCTGGCGCGGCCGATCACACGGCCGCCACGCTGTTGTTCGGCGCAATGAGCGCCGGCTTTGTGCGCGGCGTCGGCTTCGTTCCCCACAACCTCATTGGTCGTGTCCTGCTCTCGGGAGCGGCAACCGTCATTCTCTTCCTGCTGGCCTGCCTGCGTTTGATGCAGAACGGACGGCTGCCCCCCATTTTCTAGGAATCATCATGCAAATCGCTGTCACCAGCCAAAACCGGAAAAACATTACCGAACACGCCGGCAAATGCCGCAAATTCTGGCTTTACGATATTGAAAAAGGCGCCGTCACCGACAAACACCTCGTCGAGTTGCCCATCGAAGACAGTTTCCATGCCCGCCAGCACGGCATGGCCGACGAACTGGCCGGCATCAATGTACTGATCACCGGCAGCATGGGCAACGGCCTGTACCACAAGCTCATGCAACGCGGTATCCTATCTGTCATAACCCTCGAAGAAGACCCGGACAGCGCCGTCAGCGCCTTTCTGGAAAACACACTCGACCGTCTGCCACTCCCCGACAACACCCATTGCCAAGGCCATGAACATCACCACTAAACCCCGTAACATCACCCCGCTTCTGAGCCGCCGCTCGATCCCGCGCCTGCCCATTCAGGGCCTGCTGCTCGGCTGCCTGCTCGCCGCCGGCCATAGCCAGGCCGACGAGAGCCGGCTGGTCGTCAACCTGCTTGGCGTGCGCGACGCTACCGGCAATCTGCGCGCCTCGCTGTACCGCGAACCGGACACCTTCCGCAAGGAAGACAAGGCCGTGCAAGTTGTTTCACTACCGGCCGCCAAGGGCGACGCCAAACTCGTCTTCACCGGCCTGCCACCCGGCCGCTACGCCGTCATGGCCTATCACGACGACAACATCGACCAGAAACTCAACCTGCGTTTCGGCATGTTCCCGACCGAAGGCTACGGCCTGTCCAACAACCCGAAAGTCATGGGACCGCCCAAGTTTGCCGACAGCGCCTTCGACCTGACCGGGCCGGAAACCGCAATCAACATCAAGCTTGCTTATTAATCACCGCACAGGAAAAGCCATGAAACAGACCCTGCTCCAGGAAAAATATCCCATCTTCGTCGCCGAGATCGCCAAAACCGAAACCACCCACAACACCGTCGATTCACTTGTCGCCTACTACAAGGGCAAGATCGCCGAGAACCCGAAAGTCCATTTCATCGGCGTCTTCGACCACTACGCCCACACCAGCAAAATCGGCGGCCCCATCGTCGAAGGCATGAAGGCCGCAGTCGACATCATTTTCTGCTTCGGCTTCGCCATCCCGACCCCGCAAATGCTCGCCGTCCGCCCCCGCTCCATCGGCATCGCCGACATGGGCGACAAGTACGTCATCAGCTTCATGGAAGCGCCGATGCAACCGGCCAACGAAGCCATGGAAGCCTGGACCCTGGCCCTGCGCGACGCCTGAACAAACCCACCAAAAACAAAAACCCCGGCGCCGTCAGGCCGGGGTTTTTGCATTTCAATTTTGGGCATTTTTCCCGGTTGACCGTAGCAGCCGGCAATCCGGTCTCACGTTCCAAGAAACCATCCGCCGATAGCGGCAAGGATAACCACGATGACCGGCGAAGCCTTGCCAAAGACCAGCAACCCGTATGCCGCCAAAGCCAGACAGAAGTCTGCTTTTGAATGAATGGCACTCGTCCACACCGGGTCATAAAGCGCGGCCCCGAGAACCCCGACGACGGCAGCATTGATGCCGCCCATTGCCCGCTGAACGCCATCCCGCTGGCGCAAGGTTTCCCAGTACGGCAGCGTTCCGGCGACCAGCAAGAATGAGGGAAGAAAGATGGCCAGCAACAGCACAATGCCGCCGAACCAGCCCCCCAACGGCGATGGCATCGCCGCGCCAAGGAAAGCGGCAAACGTGAACAGCGGGCCAGGCACCGCTTGCGCAGCCCCATAGCCGGCCAGAAAGCTGTCGTTACTGACCCAGGCTGGCGGAACAACGCTCGCCTGCAACAGCGGCAAGACGACATGCCCACCGCCAAAGACCAGGGAGCCTGCCTGATAAAAGCCAGAAATGGCCGAAACGACGAGAGAGTCGGACAGCGCAGCCAGAGTTGGCAGCCCGAGCAGCAACAGCCCGAACAGCGCCAGCAACAAGCCGCCTGCTGTCCGGCTCACCCCGAAGTCGCGGTGTTCGACAGTCGGCAGATGCGGGAGCGACAACAGACGCCAGCCGACCAGACCACCGAGCACAATTGCGGCAATCTGAATGAACGCCGATGAAAAGATCAGCACCAGCATGGCGGCACCGATGGCAATCCCACCCCGCAGGCGGTCGGGACAAAGTGATTTCGCCATGCCCCACACCGCCTGGGCCACCACGGCGACGGCCATCACTTTCAATCCATGAACGACGCCGGACTGGGCCAACCCGGCCCAGTTGGCCACGCCAAACGCAAACAGAATGAGCGCAATGGCCGATGGCAGGGTGAAGCCGAGCCAGGCCGCCAGCGCGCCAAGCCAGCCGGCGCGTCCCAGCCCCAGGGCCATGCCCACCTGACTGCTCGCCGGCCCCGGCAGGAACTGGCACAAGGCCACCAGGTCCGAATAGCTTTTGTCGTCGAGCCATTGCCGACGTTCGACAAACTCGGAACGGAAATAGCCCAGATGGGCAACCGGTCCGCCAAATGAAGTCAGACCGAGCTTGAAGAAGGCACCCAGAACCTCAATTGGGCTGCCACGCTCGGGCCGGTTGGTGACGGGGGGTGATTCGATGTTTTTTTGCATGATCAGAAATGGTTATTCAATGACTGTAATCAGGCCACCGAAGGCTGCAGCGCAATCACCGCCATGCCAACAAGGGCAACGCCCGCACCCAGCGCATCCCAGCGTGTCAGCGCGATACCATCGACGAAATGCAGCCAGAGCAGTGCGACGGCAATATACACCCCGCCGTACGCGGCATAAGTTCTCCCCGCCGCAGTCGGATGCAGGGTCAGCAGCCAGGCGAAAAGTGCCAGCGAAAGCGCCGCCGGAAGGAGCAAGAGGAGACTTTTGCCTTGCTTCACGACCAGCCACGGCAGGTAACAACCAACAATTTCGGCAACGGCAGTGACGGCAAACAACAGACTCAGACGCAACAGTTCCATGGGTTATCCCGAATGAACGGAGTCCAACATACTGCCTCAAGTTGCCGGCTGTTGCGCCAGCGTCCCGAAAGTAATGGCTCCGCAAAACAGTGGCCAACAGAGCCCTCGACCTGGCCGGAATTTTTAGCATTTCAATTTTGGGCATTTTTTCCGGTTGACCGTAGCAAGCCCGGTTGACCGCAGAATCGCGATGGCTTGGCCATTCAAACGAATCGGCGATAAGCAGCCGAAATCACATCATTGACCTGCCTGTGTTGGTCGGCAGTTGTATGCCCGAAACTGCCTGATGCTTTTTTGTAAACTCTAAGGCAGCTTTCTGATTGATTCTGTTGAAAAACTCAAAACCGTGGTTTTTCAAGGTATGTCGAAACCTCCCCGGAGGCGAGATCGTCGAATACAGAGCGATTGAGAACTTTAATATTTCTAGCTTAATCACCATTTTCGCCAGAAAGCAAGTATCTCAACAGCATCGGCCGAACTCCGCTATTCACCCTCAATACCGCACTCCAGCCGGCGGCGTAAACGAATTCAGGACATGCAGATAAGAGGCCCGGGCGAAGGTGCTTGGGTTCGGTGAATTCTGCTGGCTCATTGAGCCTTTCATTTGCCCAACCGAGGTGTATTCGCGCTCTTGCAGCCAGTCGGTCATGCCTTGCAGTACTTCACTAAGCGCTTGCGGGCCGCGCTTGAGCAGGGCGCTGGCCATGTGCACGACGTCGGCGCCGGCGAGGAGCATTTTGAGGGCGTCCGCCGCTGTATGGACACCGCCGGTGGCGGCCAGCGACAGCTTCGTGCTGCCACGCAGGATGGCGATCCAGCGCATGGCGAGCAAGGTATCGGCCGAGGACGACAGTTGTACGCGGTCGACGACGCTCAGGGTTTCCAGATCTATGTCGGGCTGGAAGAAGCGGTTGAACAGGGAGATGCCGGCTGCCCCGGCGGCTTCGGCCTGATGGACGAAATGCGGCAACGAGGAGAAGAAGGGCGAGAGTTTCATGCCAACCGGGATGGTCACCGCGCCCTTCAGTTCCTGCAGCAGCGAAATGTGGTGGTCCTCAATCGCCGCGCCAGAAACCTTGGGGTCACTCGGCATGTACCAGGCGTTGAGTTCCAGCGCATCGGCACCGGCGGATTCCAGTTCCTTGCCCAGCTCGACCCAGCCGTTCAGTGTTGAGCCGTTGAGGCTGGCGACGACGGGGATGGAGAGGCGCGACTTAAGGCGCAGGATTTTTTCGAGATAGCTGTCGAGCCGGCTCTGGTAGTCGTGACCGAAAGGCAGGTGGCCGGCCGATTCGCCGAAGGTGTCGGGGTGGACCAGGAAGCGGTCGATCATCCGCTCGTCGTGGCGAACATCCTCCTCGAACAGCGAATGCATGACGATGGCTGCCGCGCCGGCATCTTCGAGGTGCAGGATGGCATCGAGGTCGTGGCTAAGTGGGCTTGATGACGGGACCAGCGGATTCTTGAGGTGCAGTCCGAGGTAGGTCGTGGACAGATCAGGCATTGGGCTCCTCCTTCTTGTCTGCGGCCTCTTGGGCCTCTTTGACTTTTTCATCGATGGCGGCTTCGGGCAGCACCATTTCCGACAGTTCGACATATTCCTGATGGCGCAGGCGGGCATCCTTGCCGGCTTGGGCCATAAAATAGACCGAAGCGTCCGGCTTCAGTCGCTCGAGGATTGTAAAGCGCGCCTCATTACGGGCGAAATCGCTGAACGGGATGCTTGGCGCTGCGCTGTCGACCGTTAGCGGATTTTCGCCCTGCTGACGCCGGCGCGGGTCGTAGCGGAGCAGCGGCCAGTGCCCGGACTTCACGGCCAGATCCTGCTGGCGATGGTTGTTCGACAGATCGACACCATGGGCGATACACGGGCTGTAGGCGATGATGATCGAGACGCCGGGGTAGCTCTCGGCGTCGAGGAAGGCTTTCAGCGTGTGAACATCCTTGGCGCCGTAGGCGACCTGGGCGACATAGACGTTCTCGTAATCCATGGCGATACGGGCCAGATCCTTCTTGCGATTCGGCTGGCCGCCGGCCGCGAACTTGGCGACGGCGCCGCGTGGCGTGGCCTTGGAATTCTGGCCGCCGGTGTTGGAATAGACCTCGGTATCGAGGACGAGAATATTGACATCCTCGCCGGATGACAGCACATGGTCGAGACCACCGAAACCGATGTCGTAGGCCCAGCCGTCACCACCGATGATCCACACGCTGCGCCGGATCAGGTATTCGGCGACGGCGGCGAGATGGTCAGCGGCCGGCGAACCAATGGCCGACAGTTTTGCCTGCAGTTGAGATACCCGTTGGCGCTGGTCATGGATGCCGGCTTCGCTTGTCTGGTCAGCGTTCAATAGCGCCTGCACCTGGGCGTCACCGATTTCCAGCGCCATGGCGCGTAATTGCACGCGTGCCGTCTCGGCCAACTGATTGGTGGCAAGGCGCATTCCGAGACCGAACTCGGCGTTATCCTCGAACAGCGAATTGCTCCAGGCCGGGCCGCGGCCGTTGGCATCAGTGGTGTAAGGTGTGGTCGGCAGGTTGCCGCCGTAGATCGACGAACAGCCGGTTGCGTTGGCGACCAGCATGCGGTCGCCGAAAAGCTGGGTAGCGAGGCGGATGTAGGGCGTTTCGCCGCAACCAACGCAGGCGCCGGAAAACTCGAACATCGGCTGCAACAACATCGAGCCGGGAATGGTGTTGCGCTTGGCGACGGTGCGGTCGTAGTCGGGCAGTTTGAGGAAGAAATCCCAGTTCTCGGCTTCCGGCGCGCGCAATGGCGCCTGTTCGGCCATGTTGAGCGCCTTGCGCGAAACGTTGGATTTGTCGCGGATCGGGCAGACCTCGACGCACAGCGTGCAGCCCGTGCAGTCCTCGGGCGCCACCTGGTAACTCATCTTCCAGCCGGCCGGGTAATCCTTGCTGCGGATGGCCATGGTCTTGAAAGTGGCCGGCGCCTCGGCAGCCAGCTCGGGCGGGTAAGCCTTGGCGCGGATGGCCGAATGCGGGCAGACGAAAACGCACTTGCCGCACTGCGTGCACAGGTCAGTCTCGAGGACCGGGATTTGCAGCGCCAGATTGCGCTTTTCGTATTTGGCCGTGCCGGTCGGGAAGGTGCCGTCGACCGGGAAGACTGACACTGGCAGGCTGTCGCCCTTGCCGGCGATCATCGGCAGGGTAAGCCTACGGACAAATTCGGAGGCTTGCTGGACGGTGCGTTCGGGAATGCGAATTTCGGATGCGGCGAACTCGGCCGGCACCGGCACTTCGTGCAGGCAGACCAGGGTCTTGTCGATCGCCTTGTAGTTCAGTTCGGCGATGCGCCGGCCCTTGCGGCCGTAAGTCTTTTCAACAGCATGCTTAATCGCGGCGATGGCTTCGTCCTGCGGCAGGATGCCGGAAATGGCGAAGAAACAGGTCTGCATGACCGTGTTGATGCGCCGGCCCATGTCGGCTTCGAGGGCGACCTGGTAGGCGTCGATGACGTGAAAGCGAATGCGCTTGGCGATCATCTGCTGCTGCATGGCAACTGGCAGCGTAGCCCAAACCTTGTCGGCCGGAACCGGCGAGTTGAGCAGGAAGACAGCGCCCGGCGCGGCATGCGCGAGCAGGTCGTGGGTTTCGAGGAAAAGCGGCTGGTGACAGGCGATGAATTTGGCATCGCCCTCGCCGGTCAGGTAGGTGGCGCGGATCGGCTGCGAGCCGAAACGCAGGTGTGAGACGGTCATCGCCCCCGACTTCTTGGAGTCGTAAACGAAATAGCCCTGGGCGTGCAGGTCGGTTTCGTCGCCGATGATCTTGATCGAATTCTTGTTGGCCGAAACGGTGCCGTCCGAACCCAGGCCGTAGAACACGGCGCCGAAGGTTTCGCGCACGGCGTCGGTGCGGAAAGCGTGGTCGTAGGGCAGCGAAAGGTGCGTCACGTCGTCGTTGATGCCGACGGTGAAGTGGCGTTTTCCCATTCCCACGGTCAACCGGAAAAACACGGCAAAAACCATAGCCGGCGTAAATTCCTTGGAGGCCAGCCCGTAACGCCCGCCGAGCACTTTCGGCAAGGTGGCGAAACGCGGCGACTCGCTACCGACATTTTCGGCCAGCGCGACCAGCACATCCTTGAACAAGGGCTCGCCATCGGAGCCGGGCTCCTTGCAGCGATCAAGAACAGCGATAGCCTTGGTCGTCAGCGGCAAGGCAGCGAGCAGCGCTTCCGGCGCCCACGGCCGGTAGAGGCGAACCTTGAGCAAGCCGACCTTCTCGCCCTGACGATTCATGTGTTCAACGGTTTCCTGCGCCGTTTCCGCCCCGGAACCCATCATGATGATGACGCGCTCGGCATCGGGTGCGCCGACGTAGTCGAACAGCTTGTATTGCCGCCCGGTCAGCTCCGCGTAGCGGTCCATGGCCTGCTGGACGACGCCCGGGAAGGCATCGAACCACGGGTTCTGCGCTTCGCGGGCCTGGAAGAAGACATCGGGATTCTGCGAACTGCCGCGCAACACCGGGTGTTCCGGCGATAGCGAGCGGTGACGCAAGGCGGCGATCTGCTCCTGCGGCATCATTTTGCGCAGCACGTCGTCGTCAACGCCGGTGATCTTGGCCACCTCGTGCGAGGTGCGGAAACCATCGAAGAAATGCAGCACTGGCAGGCGGCCGGCCAGCGTCGCGGCCGAGGCGATGGCCGCAATGTCCTGCGCTTCCTGCACCGAATTCGACGAAAGCAGCGCGAAGCCGGTACCGCGCGTCGCCATCACGTCGGAATGGTCGCCGAAGATCGACAGCGCGTGCGTCGCGATGGCGCGGGCGGCGACGTGGAAGACCGTCGGCGTCAGTTCGCCGGCGATCTTGTACATGTTGGGGATCATCAGCAGCAGGCCCTGCGAGGCCGTGAAGGTCGTCGCCAGCGAGCCGGCCTGCAGGGCGCCGTGGACAGTGCCGGCGGCCCCGCCTTCGGACTGCAACTCGACGACGCGCGGAACGCAGTCCCAGACATTGGTTTTGCCTTGCGCTGCCCATTCATCGGACAGCTCGCCCATGCCGGACGATGGGGTGATCGGGTAAATCGCGATCACTTCGGAAACGCGGTAAGCCACGTTGGCGACGGCTTCATTGCCGTCAATGGTCAGCATCTTGTTCATGTTCAGTCCAGCCCCGAAATGTGTGCCGCCCAGGGAGAGTACTCTCCTCTCCTCTTAATGTTGCGGCGCAACAACCTCATTCTACGCTGACTTGGCGAGAATTTATGCCAGACAACAACAGCCCGCTATTGCGCCGGCCGCCATCACCGCAATCTCGCCTGCAGGTAGTCACCCACCGAGGCCATCTGCATCGGCCGCGAGAACAAATAGCCCTGAAACTCGTTGCAGCCGCAAACCGACAGCGCATCTTTTTCAGCCTCGGTTTCGACCCCCTCGGCGACGATATGCAGATTCAGGGTCTTGCCCAGGAAGATGATGGCGTGCGGAATCGCCATCGCCTTGCCGCCACGATCGCAACCGGAGACAAAGGAGCGGTCTATCTTCAGGGTATCGATCGGCAAACGTTGCAGATAACTCAGCGAGGAATAGCCGGTGCCAAAGTCGTCGACGGCAATCCGCACGCCCAGCGCCTTGATCGACTTGAGCACGCGGATGGTGTGCTCGACATCGCCCATGATCATGCTCTCGGTGATTTCCAGCTCCAGGCACTCCGGCGGCAGGCCGGAAACAGCCAGGGCATCGGCCACCATCGCCGGTAGCCCGGGCTCCGTCAACTGCCGCGCCGACAGATTGACAGCGACGCTCAGGGCCAGACCATCGATCAACGGCCAGCTGGCCGCCGCCCGGCAGGCGGCATAGAGCACCTGCTCGCCAATCGCCAGGATCTGGCCGGTTTCCTCGGCCAGCGGAATGAAGCGGTCGGGCGTCACTAGCCCATGCCCGGCACTGTTCCAGCGCACCAGCGCCTCGAAGCCCCTGACCCGCGCCGCGGAATCGACTTTCGGCTGGTAGACCACGGTCAGTTCGTTGTGCTCGATGGCGCTCTGCAAGCTGCTTTCAAGGACAAAACGATCCTGAGCGACCTGGTTCAGGTCACGGGTATAAAAATGATATTGGCCCTTGCCGCTTTTCTTGGCGTGATACATCGCGACATCGGCGACCCGCAGCAGGCTGTCGAGATCCTGCGCATCGTCCGGATAGACGCTGACCCCGATGCTGCAATTGATGCGCAGGGCGTGCCCTGCCAGCATCAAAGGGGCTTGGATGGTGGCCAGCACGCGCTCCAGCAAATGCCGGGTGTCCTCGCTCGACGCCTGCTCGCCCATGATCAGCACGAATTCGTCGCCACCGTAGCGGGCGACGGTATCGATCCCGCGCAAGGCCTGGCGCAGGCGGCTGGCGATTTCGATCAGCAACTCGTCGCCGGCGGCATGGCCGAGGCTGTCGTTGATCACCTTGAAGTTATCGAGATCGACGAAAGCCAGGACGACCTTGCTCATCTGGCGCTGGGCCAACTGCACGGCCTGTTCCAGCCGATCCTGCAGCAGATTGCGATTGGGCAGGCCGGTCAGCGGATCGTGCGTCGCCTGGTGTTGCAGCACCGACTGGTAGCGATGGCGTTCGGTAATGTCCTCGACCGTGCCTTCGTAATAGAGCAGCGTGCCATCTGGTGCGCAAACGGCATGGGCATTCTCGGAAATCCAGATCCGGCTGCCGTCGCGACAGATCACCTCAGACTCGAAATCGCTGACCCGGCCATCTTGCTGGATCATGCGTTTGAAATCGGCGCGCCGCCGCTGGTCGACATACAGCCCGGAGGCGATATCGGCCAGGCTGCTGATCAGCGCCTCCGGCGTCGGGTAACTATAAAGCGTCGCCAAGGCCTGGTTGGCCGCTAGATATCGCCCATTTTCGGTGCTCTGAAACATGCCGATGACTGAATTCTCGAAAATGCTGCGATAACGCAACTCGGTTTCCGCCAACTGGATCTGGGCCAGGACCCGATCGGTGATATCTTCCAGATAACCTTCGATAATCCGCCGCCCGGCCTCGTCGCGCAGGCCGATGCCACGCTCCAGCACCCACTTCTCCTCGCCGTCCCGGCAAACGATGCGGTACTCGATGCGGTAGCGCGCCCCGGTGTCGAGCGCCGCCAGTATGGTGCCGCGCACGGCAGCCCGATCTTCCGGGTCAGTCAGGGACTCCAGCGAGTGAGTCACACTCCCGACCAGATCCTCGGCCACATAGCCAGTCAGATCGCGGCAGCCGGGACTGACCGACAGCAAGTGCCGGCAGTCGTCCACCAGGCAACGAAAAAGCATGCCGTCCAGGCCGGAAAACAAGGTACTCATGGCCGGCATGCTCCGGGCACCACCGCCACCCACACCACAGGCCGGCCCGAAGCCGAACCCCATGCGCTGGACCGGTCTGGCTAAAAAGCCGAACCTAGACACGCTGCAATCGAGTTGATGCTCCAACATCAGCCTTCCCGGTTCCTGCCTGCATCAATTCGTCGCCACACTCGCCTATCCAGGCGAACACACTGTCCACGGCGGCTGTAGCGATAGCGAAATACTCCTCGGCAGCAACGCTGATGCCGGAACTCAGCAGCATCTGTGTGCGAATCACCCGCGCCATCTGTTGCACCGCGATCGCCGCCTTCTCCGCCTTTGGCCCCCGCCCGCCCGCCTCATTCGCCTGGTTAAGCAGTGTCTCGGCGCGCGCCACCAGGAACATCAGGCGGACCCGCGCCACAGCAGAGCAACCACGCCGGGCAGCTACACTCATTCCCAAGGCTCGGGCCTGACCAAGGCACTCGGTGAGGGCCGGCAAACGGCTGGCATAGTTGCGAACCAGACCGCGGGCGGAACGATCCCCCAGCAGCAACTCGACCCGGGATTCACCCAAAGCGGCCAACCACTGCAGCAGTTGATCGATGAGAAAACTGTGCTGGGCGATGCTTTGCTCGACGGAAAGCCCAGCCAGCTTTTCCCGCAACAGGCCCCAGTTGTACTGAAACAGCGAAAGATCGTTCAGCGTCAGGCAGGGATGCGCCCGGGCGCTTTCCGCTCTGGCCACCTCCCGCAAGGAAGGAATCAGCCCTTCGATCTCGCGCCCCTTGCCATCGAGCCGCGTCCTGAAACACTGGTCGCCGGACAGCAAGGCGGAACTCATGCCGCGGTGCTGCTGAAAATGCCCGACCAGGGCGAGCAGCGAACGGCAGGCAGCCAAGGTGTTGTCCAGCGACTTTTCGGCATCGACCCAGCGGCGACGGCGATAGAGCATCGTCGACACCGCCAGGATGAGGATGGCCAGCGCCAGCATCGTGTAAATGGTCCAGTTCATGCCGACCTCACTCGTATTGGTATTTTTTCAGGGCCCCGGTCAGCTGAACGGACAGGTCGTTCAGGTAACGGGACAGCTCGCTGTTCTCGCGGACCAGGTGTTCATTGGCATCAGCCAGTTGGGCGACCTGCTCGATATCGCGGGCGATGTTCTGACCGGCCTCGCTCTGCTCCTGGCTGGCGGCAGCGATATCACGGATCAGCGCCAGCGTCTGGCGGGCGTTATCTTCGACCCGGCGAAGGTCGGCGACCGCGTCGCCGGCGTCGCTCAGGCTCTTGGCGGCCTGGCTGGTCGTCGCCGCCATGGCATCGATCATGCCACCAACATCATTCCGGACTCCTTCGATGCGCTCGCCAATGTCGCGAGTGGCATTGCTGGTCCGCTCAGCCAGCTTGCGCACCTCGTCGGCAACCACGGCAAAACCACGCCCCTGTTCGCCGGCCCGGGCGGCCTCGATGGCGGCATTTAGCGCCAGCAGGTTGGTCTGCGCAGCAATTTCCGCGATCAGCTCGACAATGACGTCGATCTCCCGCGAGCGCAGACCGAGGCGACTGGCGCTCTCCGAAGTCTGCTGAACCGTCGCGGCGAGATTTTCCAGACTGCAGGCCAGGCGGCTGACCCGTTCCGCACCCGCCATCGCCATCTCCCCGGAAGCCTCGGCCACTGAGGCTGCCCCTTGGGCACTTTCGCTGGTCATGCCGAGGCTGACCGTCAGTTGCTCCAGCGTCGCCGAAGAAGACAGGGTGATATCGCGCTGCCGGCGGACACCGTCGTCGCCGCCAGTGGCATTGACACTGCTCTCGCCGGCGACACTTGAAATTTCCTGCGACATCCGGGCAAAGGTCAGGAACAGACCGGACAGCGAGCGTGCCATGCCGTTCAGACGTTCGGCCAGCGGCGCCAAGGCACCGCAACGCCGGGCATCGAGGCGGCTGACCAGACGCCCGGCCGCCAGTTCGAGCGCAAAACCGTCAATCAGGGCCAGTGCCGTTTCCAGTCCATACTGCAGCCTGACGGCGACCAGCAGCGAAATGCCGAGCATCGCCACGGCAGCGCAGGCCAACAGTTCGGCCTGACTCGTCAGCACCAGACCGGCCAGGGCTGCACCGCTGCCTAGCGCCAGCAGCCAGGCCCAAAACAAACGCAGCCGCAACGAGTTCATACAGTAGCGCAAGGCAGATTCCGATTCGTTGCTTGTCATATCAGTCATGCACAGTTATTGGATTGTTAGGACAAAAGCAAGTCTCTTGCCATCCAATGCACCAAAATATTTACCCATTTACAATCAATCAATTAGACTGCACATTAGCGTTTATTAATACACAAAAATACCAAACTATAGTTATTCGTCATCGCCACTTCGGGGTATTGCACCAACAAAGTGCCTTGACCTCCGGATTGTTTACTCGACCGCGCACTCAATAAGTGCAGCCAAACCCTGCCTTGCCCAGCAGCTATAATTGCGCTTTTGCCACGCAACGAGACGAACATCATGGAAGCCGAACACATCAACAGCATCTCCAACAAGCTCGACGATCTGGCGCAGCGCGCCGCCGAGCTGCGGAGGTATCTTTGACTACGATCAGAAACGCGAACGCCTGACCCTCCTCACCCAGGAGATGGAAGACCCGAAGATATGGGACGACGCCAAGCGCGCCCAGGAACTCGGTCGCGAGAAGAAATCACTGGAAAACATCGTGCTGGTTCTGGAAGAAGTCCAGTCCGGCCTTGACGATGGCCGCGAACTGTTCGACATGGGCAAGGAAGATGGCGACGAGGAAACCCTGCTTTCCGTTGAAGCCGACAACGCCGAGCTGGAAAAGAAGGTCGCCGCCCTCGAATTCCGCCGCATGTTCAACAATCCGTCCGATCCGATGCCCTGCTTCCTGGAAATCCAGGCCGGCGCCGGTGGCACCGAAGCCCAGGACTGGGCCTCGATGCTGCTGCGCATGTACCTCAAGTACGGCGAAAAGAAGGGCTTTACGGTTGAAGTCATGGAAGAGTCGGAAGGCGACGTCGCCGGCATCAAGGGTGCCACCGTCAAGTTCACCGGCGACTACGCCTACGGCACGCTGCGCACCGAAACCGGCATCCACCGCCTGGTCCGCAAGTCGCCGTTCGATTCGGCCGCCCGCCGCCACACCTCGTTCACCAGCGTTTTCGTCTTTCCGGAAGTCGATGACTCGATTGAGATCAACATCAATCCAGCCGATGTCCGTACTGACACCTACCGGGCCTCCGGCGCCGGCGGTCAGCACATCAACAAGACCGACTCGGCAGTGCGTCTGACCCACGTCCCGACCGGCATCGTAGTGCAGTGCCAGAACGACCGTTCGCAGCACCGCAACCGCGACGAAGCCTGGCAGATGCTGCGCGCCCGCATCTACGAGTTCGAATTGCGCAAACAGCAGGCCGAGCAGCAGAAGCTCGAAGATGCCAAGTCCGACATCGGCTGGGGCCACCAGATCCGCTCCTACGTGCTCGACCAGAGCCGCATCAAGGATCTGCGCACCAACCACGAAACCGGCAACACCCAGGCAGTGCTTGATGGCGACCTCGATCCGTTCATCGAGGCCAGCCTGAAACAGGGCGTTTAAACAGGCCGGTGAGTCAGCCATGACTCGCCTCCTTGCCTGGCTGGCTGGCACGCTGCTCGTTCTCGTGTTGGCCGCCGGCGGACTGTTGCTGGCGGCACTCGACAGCCGGCCACTGGTCGAACGCAGCGAAACCATCTCACAAGCCGCCGTCAATCAGGCGCGCTGGCTGTTTCACACCAACGACCCGCGCCACCTGCAATCCGGCGAGGCCCGCCGGACCGCCGTTCCCGCCGCGTTGATCGACGAAGGCATCAACTATCTGGCCGGCCGTGCCCTGCATGGTCGCGGCGCACTCGTGCTCGGCGAGGAAACGGCCGAAATCCGCCTCAGTCGCCGCGTGCCGCTGCTACCGGGCGACCACTATTTCAATTTTCGCGCCACACTGCGCGAGGGCAAAGGCGAACCGAAAATCTTCGCCGCCGCCCTCGGCCGGCTACCGATTCCGTCACAGTTACTTGAATTCGTCCTCGCCACTGCTATTCAGGGCGCTGGCTACGGAGCGGAATGGACGCTCGCCCGCCAAGCCATCCGCGAGCTGATCTTCGACCCACAACGCCAGCGAATCGTCGTCGCCTACGTCTGGGAACCTGCCCTGCTCGACCGTGCCCGTTCCATCGCCTTCAAGCCGGACGACCTGGTTCGCATTCGCTCGGCGCATGAATCGCTGGCCGCCCAGCTCGACCACCACGCGCCGGGCCGACCAGTGCCTCTGGTCAGCGTCATGCGTACCGTGCTCGATATCAACGGCACCGATCAACATGAAAACCGCCGCGCCGCGCTGCTCGTCCTCGGCGTTTATCTCGCCGAGAAAAATATTGCCTCGCTCATCCCTGAAGCGCGAAGCTGGCCGCAGCTTCGTCCGGTCGCGCTGATGCTCGCCGGCCGGAACGACAGTGCGCAGCATTTCGTTGTCTCCGCCACCCTTGCCGCCTGGGCTGGCGAACCGGTCGCCGATGCCATCGGGGTCTACAAGGAAATGGCCGACTCCCGCCACGGCAGCGGCTTTTCGTTTGCCGACCTGGCCGCCGATCGGGCCGGCACCCGTTTTGGCGAGTTACTCAATCGCGGCGACTCGCGCCTGGACGCACTTCGGACAAAGGAGTTTTCCGACGGCGACCTGATCCCCATCATAAGCAACCTCCCTGAATCAATCAGCGCCGCCGATTTCCAGCGCCACTTCGGCAACACCAGCAGCCCGGCCTATCGGCAACTGACGGCGGAAATCGAACGCCGTCTCGATGCCCTGCCGCTCTACAAGCCGGAGTGACGATGACTGACAACCTGTTTTCTGATCTTCCACGGTCAACCGGGTTTACTACGCAAAGCGTAAAAAACGAGCAATTTTCAGATCTGCTCAATCGCCCCGGCCTGCGCATCGAACGAATTGTTTCGACTGGCCAGTGCAGCCCCGAGGGTTTCTGGTACGACCAAGCCGAGGGCGAATGGGTGGTGCTTTTGCAAGGCAAAGCCATTCTCCGCTTCGAAGACGCGCCTGAAGCACTCACGCTGACCCCAGGCGATTTCATCGACATCGCCCCGCATCGCCGGCACCGGGTGGAATGGACAGACCCGGAGCAGCCAACAGTCTGGCTGGCAGTTCATTACATCTCGCCCTAGCATCGCCATCAACTTTTTGGCACAACCTAGCGATGCTGTTCTGCTCAAAGTTGCTCATCGCGCTTTTTCATTTTGCCAATTGCATACATCATGGCGCGTCATTCCGTGATTTCGAAAAAACGTTTGGAGAATGCCGCATGAAAAACATCGTCGCGATCCTCGCAGCAAGCCTCTTCGCCACCATAGCCACCCCGTCAGTCGCCGGCCCTGCTACCGATGCGTTGACGACCTGCCTGGCGGACAACACGACCGGCAAGGATCGGAAGGACATGGCGCGCTGGGTCTTTATCGGCATGTCAGCCCACCCGGAAATACAAAGCCTTTCCAACGTTACCCAGGCGGATCGAGAGGCTTTCGATCGGAAGATGGCTACGCTGGTTACCATGCTGATGACCGAAAATTGCACAGAACAAGTCAAATTGGCGCGCGACAAGGAAGGCAGCAACGCGCTCAAAGATGCTTTCGAAATCATCGGCAGGCTGGCCATGCAGGAATTGATGAGCAATCAGAACGTCAACGTGGCGTTTACAACTTTCACGAAATACGTCGATCAGAACAAATTCAACGCGATTTTTTCGAAATAATCGCACCACGACCAGCTGCCGATCAGATGCGCTTGTTGCTTATTTCTTGATCGGCTGATTCCGCCCGGAAAGCTCATCGCTCATGCGCATCGCCGCATCGCTGATCTGCCCTGTCGGATTCCGGCTGCAATACTGATTCAGTTTCAGTTCCAGCGTACCGCTCGAAAAGCTCGAAACCTGCTGGTTCGGCAAGGCGTAGTTATGGCCGGTCAGGAAGCCGCGGACCCAGACCACATAGGCGGAACGCTGATCGGGGTCATCCTTCGACTTGCTCCATGCCGCGCAGGACATATCGTCGAAACCGAGCAGATTCAGGGGGGCCGCCGAGGCGCCGGCCATCATCAAGCCGGCGCTGGTAGCCAGGATCAAGCGAGTCAATTTTGGTCGGTTCATACGGCAAGTATATGTCCGACAGTGCGTACAGCGATACCGATACAGGCACCGAGGGCGGCCGGTTTCCACACTGCAGCGATACGCGGCCCGGCAGAAATCAGCACCGCCACGCCGGGCAGGTCGAAGGGAGAAATCAGGAACCCGGCGCTGGCGTTGAGCAGCTCGACGCTGATCTGGCCGGCTTTGCGCATCTCGTCCATGACGCCCATCATCGCCGTGCCGCCGGCCATGTACTTGGTCAGCGTCGGCAGGATCAGCGCACTGTCGATCGAAGCCGCGGTCAACACCGGCGCCAGCAGGCTGGTCAGCGCATCGATGGCGCCGCCACTGCGCAACGCCGTGACGACGACCAGCGACAGCACGAGCATCGGAATGGCCCCGACGGACAGCTTGAACGCCTCGGCTCCGGCCCGGTTGATGACATCGAGAATGCCCTTGGCGCTCTCGGCGACCGGATGATGCAGGGTTTCATCGAGCCGGCTTTCGGTATTCGATAGCGCCCTACCGAACAGGTAATAGGTCGCCGCCGCAGCCGTCAATCCGCCGATCAGCGAATAGGTCAGGGTCAGCGCCAGATCAAGGCCCATGGTCATCATCGGCAACGCTGCGTTGGCCTGCGACATGGCAAAGACCATGGCCAGCGTGGCAGCGATGTGGCGGTCCGAAGCGCCGCGCTGCTCCATCATGGTCAGCGTCGCCATCGGGGCGGCGAAGCTGACGAAATTGATCTGCAAGGCGGCAAAGACGCCCAGCCCGGTCAGGCCAACCGGCTTGAGCAGCGGGGCCAGACGGGCGACCACCCAGTCGAGCACACCGCGCGCTTCGAGCAGGCGCATGAGCGAGAGCATGACGACCATGACGGGGAGCAGGACGAAGAAGGCCAGCTCGACGGCGGAACGGCCGGCTTTGAGGATGATTTCGATGAGGATTTCCATAAGGCGGGATTATTGCATTGGCGGATGTTGGTTGTTGTATTGGCGATTTCCCTTGATCCTCTGAATTGGCTTGGGGTTCCGCCTTGTTGGCGGGCGTACTTTCTTTTGCTTCGCCAAAAGAAAGTAGCCAAAGGCTATTGCTAGCGCAGCTAAAAGGCGACCCCGGGGGCGGCGCCCTTCGGGTTCCTTGCGCTACTCGGCAGGCCGGGCGGCTTGCTAAACTCGCCTGCGGCTCAGACAACGCAAGCCGAAGGCCCCCGGCCCGCCTGCGTTGCTCAGCGCCTTCCACGGGGCCCCCAAAAACGTCCACGTTCAACCGTTACACCGAAAAAAGCGGGTTTCCACGGTCAACCGGAAAAAAAGCCAAAAAATGAAATCCACTGCTTGATAGTGGACACCTTACCGGGCCCCTTGTGAGGTGCCGAGCAACGCAGAAAGGCCGGGGGCTTTCGGCGAGGACTGTTTGAGGGCGAAGCCCGAGTTCCGCAGCCGCCCGGCGTTTCGAGTAGCGCAGGGAACCGGCGCAGCCGGCACCGACCCAGGGTCGCCTTTTCTTTGCTTACTTTCTTTTGGCGAAGCAAAAGAAAGTAATGCCGCCAGCAAGGCGGAACCCCAAGCCAAAAACATGAGAAAGCCTGATTCACGCCACAAAACATCTACCCCCAACCTTGTCCCAAGGTGCCAAAATCGGCGAAAATCACCGGTTCTAGGCTTTTGCCTGAAGCACCCCCCATTTCCCCAAGGATTCTTCATGTCCAACCCCGAACAGCAAGCCCCGGTCCAGCAGGACGAAAACCAGCTCATCGCCGAGCGACGCGCCAAACTGGCCGAGTGGCGAAAGACCGGGAAAGCCTTCCCGAACGACTTCCAGCGCGAGAACACCGCCGCGAAAGTCCTCGAAGGCTATGGCGAGAAGACGGCGGAAGAACTCGAAGGTCTGCCGGTCGAGGTCAAGGTCGCCGGCCGCATGATGCTCAAGCGCGTCATGGGCAAGGCGTCGTTCGCCACCATTCAGGACCTGTCGGGCCGCATCCAGATTTACGTGACGCGCGACCGCGTCGGCGAAGAGGTTTATGCCGACTTCAAGACCTGGGACCTCGGCGACATCATCGGCGTCAGCGGCATCCTGATGAAAACCAAGACCGGCGAACTGTCCATCCAGGCCGCCGAAATCCGTCTGCTGACCAAGTCGCTGCGCCCGCTGCCGGACAAGTTCCACGGCCTGGCCGACCAGGAAATGAAGTATCGCCAGCGCTACGTCGACCTGATCATGAACGAGGAAACGCGCTTCACCTTCCGCGCCCGTTCGGCCATTGTCTCGTCGATCCGCAATTACATGACCGGCCACGGCTTCATGGAAGTCGAAACGCCGATGATGCACCCGATCCCCGGCGGCGCCTCGGCCAAGCCCTTCGTCACGCACCACAACGCGCTCGACATGCAGCAGTTCCTGCGCATCGCCCCTGAGCTTTACCTCAAGCGCCTGGTGGTCGGCGGTTTCGAGAAGGTCTTCGAAATCAACCGCAACTTCCGCAACGAAGGTCTCTCGCCACGCCACAACCCCGAATTCACCATGATGGAGTTCTACGAGGCGTATGCGAACTACCACACGCTCATGGACTTCACCGAAGGCCTGCTGCGTCACGCCGCGCGCGAAGCGCTGGGCAAGGAAGTCTTCGTCTATCAGGGCCGCGAACTCGACCTCTCCAAGCCTTTCCATCGCCTGACCATCAACCAGGCCATCCAGCGCCAGCAGCCGGACTTCACCGATGCGCAGCTGGCCGATCCCGAATTCCTCAAGGCCAAGATCAAGCATTTCGGCGAGCCGCTCAAGCCGGGCGGTCTGGGCAGCCTGCAGCTCCAGTTGTTCGAAGCCTGCGCCGAAGCCCAGTGCTGGGAGCCGACCTTCATCATCGACTATCCGGTCGAAGTGTCTCCGCTGGCTCGCGCCTCGAATACCAATCCAGAGATTACCGAGCGCTTTGAGCTGTTCATTGTTGGGCGGGAGATTGCCAATGGGTTCTCCGAACTCAACGATGCGGAAGACCAGGCGGCGCGCTTCCAGGAACAGATGAAGGCGAAGGATGCGGGCGATGAAGAGGCGATGTATTACGACGCTGATTTCATTCGCGCGCTGGAATACGGGCTGCCGCCGACTGGCGGGTGCGGGATCGGGATTGACCGGCTGATCATGCTGCTGACCGATGCAGCCGCCATCCGCGATGTAATCCTTTTCCCCTCCATGCGCCCCGAGTGATGCGTGGCTGCGCTTGCCAACTCGGCGTTGCCGGCGACCTTGCATAGCTTGCTATGCGGCGGCCGTCGGCGCCTTGATTTGGCTGCGCTCGCTCACGCATCGAGCTTTCCCGGTAAATTCTGATGCAAATTCGTCAGCTTCAAGTTGCTTGCGACCAAGTGCAGGATCGTCTGCTTCTGCGCATCTCGACGCAGGACGACGAGGAATACCGGATCTGGCTGACCCGGCGTTTCCTGCGCGAAGTGTGGCCGCACCTGTCCCGGCTGGCCGGGAAACAGACGACGGTGACGCCGATTGTCGATGAGACTCCGGCCGACGAGGCAGTCAACTTCGACCAGGCTTTTTCCGACGAAAACGCCACCTACCCACTCGGTTCGACGCCACTGCTGAGCAACGAACTCAAGGTCGACACCCTGAGCGATGGCACGTTTAACCTGATCTTCCGCGAAGGTCGGGAGCGCAGTTTCCAGCTCGCCGTCAATGCCGATTTGCTGCAGACTCTGTGCGCCATGCTGCGCGCCGGTGCCGAGCACGCACAGTGGAATCTGGCGCTCGACGACACCCCTGCAACAGCGGGCACAGCACCGCGCAGCGAACACCTTTCGCGCCTCCACTAGTGGAAAAGCTGCAGCCCGCCAAAATCGAATTCGTCGCCTACGGCACGCCCTACTCCGCCGCCTTCGACGACGTCTATCACTCCGCCCTCGGCGGCCCGACGCAGGCGCGGCATGTCTTTCTCGGTGGCAATGAGCTGCCGCAACGCTGGCAGGGTCGCGACCGCTTCGTCATCCTCGAAACCGGCTTCGGCACCGGGCTGAATTTCCTCGCCGCTTGGCAAGCCTGGCGGGCCGATCCGCAACGCTGCCGGCGACTGCATTTCGTTTCTTGCGAAAAATTCCCGTTGACCGTGGCAGACCTCGCCACCTGCCAGCAAGCCTGGCCGGAATTCGGCGAACTGGCGGCGGAACTGCAAAAACACTGGCCGCCGCTGGTACCGGGCATGCACCGGCTGCATCTCGATGGCGGGCAAGTCATTCTGACGCTGGTTTTCGGCGATGCCGCGACCCAGCTGCGCGCCATCGACGCCTCGGTCGATGCCTTCTTCCTCGACGGCTTTTCACCGCAAAAGAACCCCGAACTGTGGTCGCCGCAGTTCTGCAAAGGCCTCGCCCGGCTCACCGCTCCCGGCGCGACGCTGGCCACGTGGACGGTCGCCGGCCATGTTCGCCAGGCGCTCAAGGATGCCGAATTCGACGTCGAAAAACGTCCCGGCCCGGTCGGCAAGCGCCAGATGCTGGTCGGCCGCTTCCGTTCGCGGCGGCCGGATCGTCACGTCGCGCCGACAGATCGCCGGGCCATCGTCATCGGCGCCGGCATTGCCGGCAGCGCCACGGCCTACGCGCTGGCCGCCGCCGGCTGGCAGGTCACCGTACTCGAACAGGCTGCCGCCCCGGCCACCGGCGCCTCGAGCAATCTGGCCGGCATGCTGCGCCCGCTGCCCAGCGCCGACGACAACCGCCTGTCGCGCCTGACCCGCGCCGGCTTTCTCGCCACCCGCGCCCTGCTCGCCGGACTGCCCGACGCCCGCTGGTCACCCTGCGGCGTGCTGCATCTGGCGCGTGAACCGGAGCACGAAGCACAGCAAAAGCGCGCCGTCGAACAACTCGGCTTGCCGCCCGAACTCCTCCGGTTCGTCGACAAGGAACAAGCCAGCCAATTGCTCGGCCAACCGGTGAATATCGGTGGCTGGTGGTTTCCGAACGGCGGCTGGGTGCAACCGCCGTCGGTCTGCCAAGCCGCACTGGCCGCTTTTCCCGAAAAAATCACGACGCGCTTCAATGCCACGGTCAACCGGATTTTTAGGCCAAAAACGGAATGGCAGGCGCTCGATTCAGCCGGCAACATCCTGGCCGAAGCCCCGGTTCTGGTCATGGCCAGCGGCGCCGCCGCTCCACGTTTCGAACAGTTCGCCTCGCTACCGCAACGTTCCGGGCGCGGCCAGGTCAGCCATTTGCCAGCGGCGGCCGGCACGCCGCTCAAGGCCGTGCTCTTCCAGGTCGGCTACGCCATCCCCGAAGTTGACGGCACCCAACTGATTGGCGCCTCGCTGTCCTACGAAGACGACGAAGCAGCCGAGCGCGAATCCGACCACGCCGACAACCTCGCCCGCCTGCGCCTGACCCTGCCCGACTTCGCCGCCAGCCTCGACCCGGCCACGCTGCATGGCCGCGTCGGCTTCCGCCCGATGTCGCCGGACCGCCTGCCCATCGTCGGCGCCGTACCCGACACCCTGGCCGCGACGCCCAATACCCGCCTGCACAATGTTCCGCGCCAGCCCGGGCTGTGGTGTGTCCAGGGCTTTGGCGCCCGTGGCATCGTGTGGTCGGCACTGATGGCCGATCTGCTGGTCAGCCGACTGGAGGGCGAGCCGCTCCCCCTGGAAAACGACCTGACCAACGCACTCGACCCCGGCCGTTTCGTCATTCGCCCCCTTGAACGCAGCAGCCCGGAAGAGGAATGAACATGGACTGGCAAGCATTGCCCAACGCCCCCGAGACTGGCACCCGCCTCTGTACCCTGGCCGAGATCGACGATGGGGCCGCGCTGATGCTGACCCTGGGCAGCGCCGCTCCCACCTTTGACCTGCTCGTCCTACGCAGTGGCTCATCGTTGTTTGGCTACCTCAATCGCTGCAGTCATTTCGGGGTGCCCCTCGCCAACCAGCAGAAGCATTTGCGTTATCAGCCGCATGAGCATTTTCAGTGCAACATCCATTACGCACGTTACAACTGGACGGATGGGCGATGCGTATCAGGCGAGTGCGCAGGCGAAGGGCTCGTTCCCATCCCCCTCGCCGTTGTCGACGGTCACATCTGCATCGGCAAGGCGGAAGGTGAATCCAGCTAACCCGGCCGGAAAGTGACATCGCTCCCCGGCCATGCGGCAAATCAGCCGGCCTGCTAGACTTCATTTTTCACTTACACAACAAGAGAGACACGCATGAAGATCGAAACCATCGCCGTCCATGGCGGCTATTCGCCCGACCCGACCACCAAGGCCGTGGCCGTCCCCATCTACCAGACGACCTCCTACGCCTTCGACAGCACCCAGCACGGCGCCGACCTGTTCGACCTCAAGGTCGCCGGCAACATCTACACGCGCATCATGAACCCGACGCAGGACGTGCTCGAAAAGCGCGTCGCCGAAATGGAAGGCGGCATCGCCGCGCTGGCCATGGCCTCCGGCATGGCGGCCATCACCGCCGCGATCCAGACCATCGCCGAAGCCGGCGACAACATCGTCACCTCGAGCACCCTGTACGGCGGCACCTACAACCTGTTCGCCCACACCCTGCCGCAATACGGCATCGATGTCCGCTTCGCCGACTACCGCGATCCGGCTGCCTTCGAAAAGCTCATTGACGCCAAGACCAAGGCCGTCTTCTGCGAATCCGTCGGCAACCCGCTCGGCAATGTCGTCGATTTCGAAAAACTCGCCGAAATCGCCCACAAGCACGGCGTGCCGGTCATCGTCGACAACACGGTCCCCTCGCCCTACCTGTGCCGCCCCTTCGAGCACGGCGCCGACATCGTCGTCCACGCCCTGACCAAGTACCTCGGCGGCCACGGCAACAGCCTCGGCGGCATCATCGTCGATAGCGGCAAATTCCCGTGGGCCGAGCACAAGGCCAAGTTCAAGCGCCTCAACGAGCCGGACGTCTCCTACCACGGCGTCGTCTACACCGAAGCCCTTGGCCCCGCCGCCTACATCGGCCGCGCCCGCGTCGTGCCGCTGCGCAACATGGGCGCTGCCATCAGCCCGTTCAACGCCTTCCTGATCCTGCAAGGCATCGAAACCCTGGCCCTGCGCATGGACCGCATCTGCGAAAACTCGCTCAAGATCGCCAATTTCCTCAAGAGCCACCCGAAGTGCAGCTGGGTCAACTACGCCGGCCTGCCCGACCACAAGGACCACGCGCTGGTCCAGAAATACATGGGCGGCCGCGCCTCCGGCATCCTCAACTTCGGCGTCAAGGGCGGCAGCGTGGCTGGCGGCAAGTTCCAGGATGCCCTGCAACTCGTCACCCGCCTCGTCAACATCGGCGACTGCAAGACCCTGGCCTGCCACCCGGCCTCGACCACCCACCGCCAACTGTCGCCGGAAGAACTGGCCAAGGCCGGTGTTTCCGAAGACATGATTCGCCTGTCGGTCGGCATCGAGCACATTGACGATCTGATCGCTGATCTGGATCAGGCACTCAACGCCGCCTGATCAAAAGGCACCCAACAAAAACCCGGCCTCGTGCCGGGTTTTTTCATCGAAGCGCGGCCAGTGTTACGCCTAACTTTTCAGTCTGGAATGTGCTTAATCCGGTCATCGCAGTTTCCCGATAGCGGCCGCTCAGCCAAACTGGGCATTTTTGAACTGGACTCCTCCGAACCGGATGTTGGCGACCTCACACACCCGGCCACGACCAGCCGTTCAAGTTTTTCCTTGATTGCAGCCATTCATCAAGACATTATTGCTATCGGCATACCAGCTTTTCGCAGGTCCGTACTATCATTGCACATGCTGACCGGTGGGTTCATTGAATAACTGTTTGGCACCACTATCCATGCTCACAACGCCTAAACCCTATGGCATTCGAATTCCACACACCGTCAGTTGATGTAGTTGAAAAGATAGCAACTTCTACGATGAACGGCAGCCTTAAAGAACGCATATTGGTCAAGAGGTCCAGGAACTTCGTCTGGCTTGCCGACCCCGAGCGGGATGCATACCTATTCACAATTAGTGCCACTTGTAGGGATACAAGCATGCAAGGGCACTTCGCATTTTTCTACTTGGGCGGTGTCTTCGAAATACGAAACAAGAATTGGTACTCCAACGAAGTATGTTTCTATGATTTCCCATCGGATTTTGTACAACAGCGAGTACAAATCGAAAAATGTTTTTGTGAAGCAGCACCTATTTACGGTTACTTCGGCGATTGTTCAACCCAAGAAGAAAACGCCCTCTTCATTCCTGTTTTTGGTCCGGATAATTGGATCCCTCGCGGAATGTAACTGTTCAGCGCTTAAAGGCTATCCGCTGACGTTGTCGCCCCTCTAACCCGTCGGCAGAGTTTCGACGGTTCTTGAGCGTCCGCTTTCCCAACGGGCCGATGTCCGCATAGGGCACCCAAGAGACCGACCTCTCACCGAACTCATCGCCGTAAAGCGGTCATCGGGATTCTGTTACCCGAAAGCAGCTGGTCGCCACTGAGTACAGCGTGCCCAATATAGGGAGTGGATGCTGGCTTGTTCGACGTTCATGAGGCATGCCACCACCTCATCAATATGCGGCCAGACTCTCAAAAACGCTAACCCAGTTGGCGAACTTCTCTTAGAACTTGTTGCCCGAAGTCATCAGAACCTAAAAACTGGCGGATGCACCATGCAAAATTTGACTTTCAAAATCACAGGCCTGAAAGACGAGTCCTGTGTCCGCATTTTGGCTAATGCGATTCAAGACCTACCAAATATCGGCCACATCGAGATTTCGCTGGAAAAAGGAGAAGCAAGTATCGAGCACGGCAAATTCGTTAGTCCTGATGACATCACTCAGGCCATCATTGATGCTGGATTTGAAGCTGAATGCTTAAGTTGAATAGCTTCTATTTATCGTCGGTCATCACTTCAAGCTGCCGTGGGGTCATCAACCTGCCCGCCGAATAGCGGTCACTCAACTCGATTTCCGGGTGCACCACCAGCAGAAATTGAAACGTAACCTTCACCGGCAGGTCATGGCCGACTGCAGCCTGATGCGCCTTCCGGTCAGCAGACACTCAGTCGCGCGACTGCTTCCCCCAGGTTCTACTGGCAGCCTGCGACTTTTTGCTATCACATGACGGGTGCGACGCTTTGGCAGGTTACTGATCACAAGACTGCCGATTTCATTGTGAATTGAGATGACCTGCGTTTGTCGGATCTAAATATGCTCATTTTGGAGCAACGAGTCGATTCCGGAATGCGCGACGATTGGCGCCAATGGCGACGGCAAGGGCAACGACAACCAGGGTTGCCGCGACGGCGAACGTTATCTGCATGCCGGTGGCAACGGCATCGGAAGACGCAGTAGCAATGTCGCTCGAAGACGATCCGAATGCAAAGATCGCACCCATGACCGATGCGCCGGTGATAAGCCCCAGGTTGCGCGACAAGTTAAGCATGCCGGAAATCGCACCACGTTGCTCCGGCCTGACATCTGTCATCACTGCCGTGTTGTTGGCCGTCTGGAAGAACGCGTAGCTGGCGGTGATGACGACGATGGGTGCGAGGTAGCCGGGGATGCCGAAAGTCGTCGGCAAGATGGATAGCGTGATGGTGCCGGTCGCCATGCCGACGAGCCCGACTATGGTTACGCGCAGGGTGCCCAGTCTGTCTGCCAAGCGCCCGGCCGGCGCCGCGGTCAGTGCGGCTACCGCCGGGCCGACCGACAGGATGAGCCCCACCATTGCCGCGTCAAGCCCGAGCGAACGAGAGAGGTAGAACGGCCCGACCACCAGCGTCGCCATCATCACGGTCGACACGAGTGTGCTGGTGGCCAGGCTCGCACTCAGTTGAAGCTGGCGAAACATCGCCATTTGAATCAAAGGTGATGTAGTTCTCGCTTCTGCAAACATAAAAAGACCGGCACCGATAATGGCAGCCGAAAGCAGCGCCATGTTGAGCTGACCGAAACTGCCGCGTCCGGTCGTCATCGCCAGCGCATAGGCGGCGAGCGTCAGGGCCAGGAGTAGCGTGCCGATCGCGTCGAAGCCGGCGCGCTCCGTTTTCGCTTTCCTTTGATCAACGGGCAGGTAACGATGGGCGAGATAAAGTGTCAGCGCCCCCAGCGGCAGGTTGATGAAAAATATTGCCCGCCAACCAAGCCCGGCAATCAGGGCGCCACCAAGTGATGGGCCAAGCGCGGTGCCAATTGCCGACATTGTTCCCAGCAGGCCAATGGCACTGCCTGTTTTTTCCTTCGGCACCGTCTCGCCGACGAAGGCCATGGCGAGGGCCATCATGATCGCTGCGCCAAGCCCTTGCAGCGCCCGCGCAGCAATCAGCAGCCACAGGGTTGGCGCCATGCTGCACAGGAGCGAGGCCAGCGAGAACAATGACACCCCGATCAATAGCAGGCTTCTGCGACCAACGATGTCACCTAGCCGTCCGGCGCTGACAATCAGGGTGGTGATGGCGAGCAGATAGGCGATGACGATCCACTGAACAGCCTGGAAGGAGGCATTGAACGCCTCCGCCAGGCTCGGTAAAGCCACATTGGCAATACTCGTACCGAGTGATGACAGCAGTACGGAAAGCGCCAGGCTGGCCAGCGCCCAGCGCACTGATGGCGTTGTTTCCACGCGTCGAGCCTCCGCTTCAATGTGTCCTGCAACGATTGTTTTCACCGTGAACTCCTTTCAAGTAGTGCGCTTCCGATGGGGCTATCTGAATCCTAGGCCCTTGCATGACATGGCGGAAGACGCAGCATTTGCAGGTTATGAATGCATATGACGCCACATATTGAATAAACACTGCTATCGTTGCCCCATGTCTCGACCCGATCTGAACCTGCTGTTCACCCTTGATGTCTTGCTCGCCGAAGGCAGCGTGGCACGCGCTGCCCGGCGGCTGCGGCTCAGCCCCTCGGCGATGAGCCGGGCGCTGGCACGATTACGCGAGACGACGGGCGATCCGTTGTTGGTCAGGGCCGGGCGCGGTCTCGTTCCGACGCCGCGCGCCATCGAACTGCGTGAGCGCGTCGGTCAGCTGGTGCAGGATGGGGAAGCCGTTTTGCGCCCGACCGAAAAGCTCAATCTCAAACAACTGGAGAGAACCTTCACGCTGCGGACCAGCGAGGGTTTTGTCGAAAATTTCGGCCCGGAGTTGATCGCCCGCGTCGGCGAGGAAGCACCCGGCGTGCGCCTGCGCTTCGTGCAGAAACCGGACAAGGACAGCAAGCCGCTGCGCGACGGTCTGGTCGATCTGGAAACCGGTGTTGTCGGGCAAACGACAGCGCCGGAACTACGTGTGCAAGCCTTGTTCCGGGACCGTTTCATTGGCGTCGTGCGCATGGGGCACCCGCTGAGCGAAGGGGAAGTCACCCCTGCCCGCTATGCGGCTGGACGGCATGTCTACGTCTCGCGTCAGGGTGTGGACAAGGGGCCGATTGATGAGGCCCTGAACGCATTCGGGCTGGAACGCAAGATCGTCACCATCGTTGGCGGATTTTCGACAGCGCTGGCCCTGGCTCGGGCCTCGGACCTGATCGCCAGCGTTCCCGAACGACATACCGGAAACCTGCGCACCGGCATGCATAGCTTCCCCATTCCCGTTTCAATGCCAGAGATCACGGTTTCATTGCTTTGGCACCCGAGACAGGATGCAGATCCGGCGCATCGATGGCTACGTAGTCACATCAGAGATGTCTGTGCTGCGCTGAAATGAATGGCCTGCCATCGACGGCTGTATCTCGGGATCTGAACCATTTTGCAGTCATCCGCGAATGTCCCGGCTTGACTGCGTGGTACCCGAAAAACGGATGGTATTCAGTCATACATTTTTCGTGGTCATCCGGGAAGACATGCCGCAGATGACCACGAGCCTCCCGCCGAGCGGGCTCAGCATCAGGCCTGAACCGGCTTTTTCCCGAACAGCGTATCGGTCAGTTTGACGTACCAGGCTGCCGACTGGACCTGGATGATGTAGGCCAGCGTGATGACCAGGGCGGCGTCGGAGGCGGCACTGCCGAAGGCGTTCATGGCCAGGGCCAGGGCGATCGACAGGTTGCGCATGACCGTGCCGTACACCAGCGCGATGGCGTCGCCACGCGGCAGCAGGGCCTTGGCGACGAGGGTGCTGAGCAGATAGTTGATGCCGTAGAGGGCAAGCAGCGGGCCGACGAGGAGCAGCAGTTCGGCCGGCTGGGCGGCCAGTTGCTGGGCCTTGAGAGCCATGGCGACGAAGACGATGCCGAGCACGCCGAGCGTCGAGAAGGGCGGAAACTTGGGGCCCCATTCGGCCTGAAAAGCCTTCTGGCCGTATTTCTTGAGCAGGTAGCTTTGCGTGAAGTGACCAGCGACCATGGGCAGGAAAACGATGAAGACGATCTGCGAAAACACCGCCCACAGATCGACCGGCACCGTCGCGCCCATCAGCCATTGAACGTAGAACGGCGTCGCCAGCGAACCGAGGATCAGGCCGAGCACCGTCATCTTGACCGCCGCGCCGAGATTGCCGCCGGCAAAACCGGTCCACGAAATGGTCATCCCCGAGGTCGGCAGCAGCGCAGCGAGCAGCAGGCCCATGGCGTAGTACGGCTGATTCGGGAAGAAGTACTGGCCCAGCCAGAAGGCAACAAAGGGGATGATGCCGAAATTGATCAACTGGGCAAGCAGTTGCGCCTTGCTGTCGCCGCCTTCGAGCACTTTGGTCAGCTTGAGCGTGACCATCATCGGATAGACCATCAGGAAGGTCAGCGGGACGATCAGCGACTTGAGCCAGCCGGTCGGCGCCAACAGGCCAAAGCCGAAACCGAGCACCATCATGACCGGAATGGCGAGGATCAGATTCTTTGAAACAAAGGACAAAAACTTCAGCACGATGCTCTCCAGAAGCCCCGCAATGGCTTTCGGTTACATAAGCAAACAATTATACACCTCGGACTTGCTGCCATTCGTTTAACATCAGCATTTGCTAATTTTTCTTCAGAAAAGCCCCGCCCGCCCATGACCCGCCTCCTTCGTTCCCGCCGCAGCCTGCTCGTCATAGCAGGCATTGCCATCGTGGCCTTGCTTGTTACCGGCTATGCCGGCTGGGGTGGCGAGCGCATTGTGGTTGCCGTGGCCGAACGCGGCGAACTGCGCCAGGCGGTGGTGGCCAGCGGCCGGGTGCGGACGCCGCTGCGTATCGAGGTGGCTGCGCAGATCAGCGCCCGCGTCGTCGCCGTCAAGGTGCGCGAAGGCGATGCCGTGACGGCTGGCCAGACGATGGTCCAGCTCGACGACACCGAATGGCGGGCGAGCGCCGCCCAGGCCCAGGCCAGCCTGGCGCAGGCCGAGGCCAAACAGCGCCAGCTCGACCGCCTGGGCCGGCCGGTGGCCGAGCAAAGCGTGGAGCAGGCGGAAGCCAACGCCCAGCAGGCGAAGCGCCAATTGGAGCGGGTCGGCGAACTGGTTGCCAAGGGTTTCTACAGCACCGCCCAGCTCGACGATGCCCGGCGCAACGCGCAGGTCGCCGACAGTCAGTGGCAGGCGGCCAAATTGCAGCTGGCCAGCAACCAGCCGGGTGGCAGCGAGGCGCAGGTGGTGCGCAGCAATGTCGAGCAGGCGCGCGCCGCGCTGGCCGTGGCCGAAGCGCGGCTGACCTACGCCACGCTGACGGCGCCGGGAGCCGGCCGGGTGCTGACGCGTAGCGTGGAAGCCGGCGACATGGTGCAGCCGGGCAAGGTTTTGCTGACGGTAGCGCCGAAGGGCGAGACCGAACTGACGGCGCAGATCGACGAGAAGAACCTCGCGCTGCTCCAGCTTGGCCAGACGGCGCTGGCCTCAGCCGATGCCTACCCGGGCGAACACTTCAAGGCCGAGGTCACTTACATCGCCCCGGCCGTCGATGCCCAGCGCGGCTCGGTCGAAATCCGCCTGCGCGTCGCCGAGCCGCCGGCTTACCTGAAGCACGAAATGACCGTTTCCATCGACATCGCCTCGGCCCACCGCGCCGACACGCTGATCGTACCGGCCGATGTCATCCGCGACCAGGCGTCCGGCCAGCCCTGGGTGATGGTAGTGCGCGATGGCGTGGCGCAGCGCCAGCCGGTCAAGCTGGGCATCCGTGGCGCCGGCCGGGTGGAAATTCTCGATGGCATCGTTGCCGGCGAGGCGCTGGCCGCGGCCAGCCAGAATCTGGCCGAGGGCCGCAAGGTTTCCACGGTCAACCGGAAATAACGGCCAAAAATGAAATCCTGGATGCCTTTCGAGTGGATCGCCGCCATCCGCTTCCTGCGTGAGGGCCGCATGCAGTCGCTGCTGATCATCGTTGGCGTTGGCGTTGGCGTCGCTGTCATCGTCTTCATGTCGGCGCTGCTTTCCGGCCTGCAGGCCAATCTGGTCAAGCGCACGCTCAGTTCGCAGGCCCACATCGTCCTGTTGCCGCCCGAGGAAATCGCCCGGCCACAATCACCGGCGGCCGGCATTGCCCTGCGCCTGCAAAAACAGGCCCAGCGCCTGCGCTCGATTGATCAGTGGCAACAGATTCAGGCCCGGCTGGAAGGCTTGCCGGAAATTGCCGCCATCTCGCCGATTGCCTCCGGCCCGGCCTTTGTCGTGCGCGGCGATGCCAACAAGGCGATCACCCTGCTCGGCATCGAGCCGGTGCGCTACAGCGGCGTCATCGCCCTGCCTGAACGCATGGTCGCCGGCCAGTTGCGTGTCGGCGCTGGTGAGGCGGTGATCGGCATCGAGTTGGCCAAGGATCTGGGCGCCGACATCGGCGACAAGATCCGCGTCACGACCGCTGGCGACGCGACCGAAACCTTCACCGTCAGCGGCCTCTTTGACCTCGGCAACAAGGGCGTCAATGCCCGCAACGTCTATGTCAGCCTGCGCTCGGCGCAAAGCCTGCTCGATCTGGTCGGCGGCGTGTCGAGCATCGACATTTCGCTGCACGACATCGACGAGGCCGAACGGCTGGCCAGCAAAATTGCCGCCGAAACCGGCTTGACCGCCGACAGCTGGATCAAGACCAACGCCCAGTTCGTCACGGCGCTGACCTCGCAGCGCGTGTCGAGCAACGTCATCCGCTTCTTCATCGGCCTCTCGGTCGCCTTCGGCATCGCCAGCGTGCTCGTCGTTTCGGTCATCCAGCGTGCCCGCGAAATCGGCATCCTGCGCGCCATGGGCGCCTCGCAGGGGCAGATGCTGCGCATTTTCCTGCTCCAGGGCGGCATTGTCGGTTTCTTCGGCTCGCTGCTCGGCTCCGGCCTGGCCTGGACATTCCTGATGCTCTGGCGGCTCATGGCGCGCAACCCGGACGGCACGCCGATGTTCATCATCGGCGTCGACCCATGGCTGGTCGCCATCGCCGCCGGCGGCGCCAGCCTGGTCGGCATCCTCGCCGCCCTGCTACCGGCCCGCCGGGCGGCGCGTCTTGATCCGGTGGTGGCGATCCGTGGCTGATCCCGTGACGACAACGCCCGTTCTCCAGCTCAAAAACATCCGCAAATCCTACGGCAGCGGCGAAACGGAAAGCGAAATCCTGCACGGCATCGACCTGCGCCTCGAACGCGGCGAATTCGCCGCCCTGATCGGCCCCTCCGGCTCCGGCAAAAGCACCCTGCTCAACCTCATCGGCCTGCTCGACCGACCGAGCGGCGGCCAGCTGTTCATCGACGGCCATGAAACCGGCCAGCTCGACGACACCGGCCTGACCCGCCTGCGCGGCCAGCGCATCGGCTTCGTTTTCCAGCACCACCACCTCATTCCCGCCTTCACGGCGCTGGAAAACGTCGCCATGCCGCTGCTCGTCGCCCGCGGCCGGCCCGACGCCGACATGTTCGCCCAGGCCGGCACGCTGCTCGACCAGGTCGGCCTCGCCGAGCGCAAGCAGAACCTCGCCAACCAGCTCTCCGGCGGCCAGCAACAACGCGTCGCCATCGCCCGCGCCCTGGCCATGAGCCCCTCGCTGGTCCTCGCCGACGAACCGACCGGCAATCTCGACACGCATTCCGCCGACGACGTCTTCGCCCTGCTCCGTGAGGTCAACACCCGGCTCAACACCACCTTCCTGATCGTCACCCACGACCGCCGCCTGGCCGCCCGCTGCGACCGGATCATCGAAATGGTCGACGGCGACATCGTCGCCGACGACCGGGTTCACGATAAATTACCAGCCTGACCACGACGGAAACCAACATGAACAAACTGCTTACCTTCGGCGAACAGATCAACGGCTACGAGGTTCCCGTCCTCAACGAAAGGGAAGTTCGGGCCAGTGCCGGCATCCTGTTTTTCCTGGCCCTGATCGCCTTCATGAACGCCTGGCTGGTCGGCGACTTTCGCTTCACGCGGGTCTTCGTCGTCGCCTTCCTGATCGATTTCAGCATCCGTGTCTTCATCAACCCGAAATATGCTCCCAGCCTCGTTCTTGGCCGCCTCATGGTGCGCCGGCAGCAGCCCGAATACGTCGGCGCGCCGCAAAAGCGCTTCGCCTGGGCCATCGGCTGGACACTGGCGCTGGCCATGTTGTTTCTCGTCGTCATCAACCGCGTCATCGGGCCGGTCAACCTGATCATCTGCGCCACTTGCCTGCTCCTGATGTTCTTCGAATCAGCCTTCGGCATCTGCCTCGGCTGCAAGATCTACAACCTGTTCAGCCGCCGTCAGGCCCAGCTTTGCCCCGGCGGCGTTTGCGAGACGCGAACGGCCTTGCCGGTCAGCCGCGCCCAGATGGCGGTGACTGCGCTGTTCTTCGTCGGTATGGTGTTCATCGGACAAGCCTTGTTGAACGACGCCCGCGATGCTGAACCTCAACCGGCCGCCGCTGCGACGCCCGAAACAACCCAGCCCGCCAGCGAATGCACGCCACCGGACTGGGCGGTCGCCATGGGCCATGCCGACAAATGGAAGCTGCACCACAACTGCAAATAAGCTGAAAACGGACAGAACATGAGCTCCCGCCAAAAACTCATTGCGACTTTCGCCATCGCCCTCATCGGCCTCATTCCGGCACTTTCCCAGGCCGCCCCGCCGACCGTCGAAATCATCGCCATGGCCCATCCGCCGGTACAGAGCGCCCTCAAACCGCTACGCGAATGGCTGGCCGGCCAGGCTGGCAAAGTCAGAGTCGTCGAAATTGACGCCGAAAGCTCGACCGGCGAGAAACGCCTTGAAACCATCGGTCTCAAAGGCCACGTCCCCATCGCCATCCTGATCGATGGCAAGGCTGGCTTCCAGCGCAAGAACGGCAGTGCCGTCAATTTCATCAACTTCCCGGCCGTCAAGGAAAGCCCGGCCGGCATACGCGGCGACTGGCTGACCGAAGACGTGCAGGCGGCGGTGGTCGAGCGTTTGGCCAAGGCCGGGCGCTAAGCGCTGCGCCGACTGGCGGTTGCCGCGAAACCGGCTATCCTGAGACTAGCGCCGCTATCCCGCCGCGTTGACAAGCATGTTCTCCCGCCTCCTTTTCGCCTCCCTGTTCAGCCTGTGCCTCGCCTTCCCGGCCTCCTGGGCACAGGGCGAGGTTGATCTTTACCTGTTCTGGTCCTTGCGCTGCCCGCACTGCCTTGAGGCGCGGCCGCAGGTGCAGGCGCTGGCGGCAGAGCAGCCGTGGCTACGCCTGCATGACCAGGAAATCACCCAATCACCGGAAAACCTCGAACGCTTCGTCACCATGGCGCGCCAGCTTGGCGAAGAGGCGCAGTCCGTCCCGACGCTGATTTACTGCGGCCGCATGGAGGTCGGCTGGGATGATCGCCCGGAAGCCCAGGCGGCCCTGCTCGCCCGGCTGAAAGCCTGCCGCGACGGCAGCAGCGGGACTGCCAAGCCGGTTGCCAACGAGCCACTGAACCTGCCGCTGATAGGTGAAATCGATCCGGCGTCAGCCTCGCTCCCCCTGCTCACCCTGCTGCTGGCCGGGCTCGACGCCTTCAACCCCTGCGCCTTTTTCGTGCTGCTCTTTTTGCTGTCGCTGCTCGTCCATCAGCGGCAGCGCAGCCGGATGCTGCTCATCGGCGGCGTCTTCGTCGCCTTTTCCGGACTGATGTATTTCGCCTTCATGGCCGCCTGGCTCAATCTGTTTCTGGTCGTCGGCAGCCTGCCCTGGGTCACCGCCGGCGCCGGGCTGGTTGCCTTGCTGATCGGGGCGCTCAACATCAAGGATTTCGTTGCGTTCAAGCGCGGGCCTTCGCTGTCGATTCCGGAAGGGCGCAAGGCCGATATTTTCCAGCGCGGCCGGCGCATCCTGGCCGCCGGCAGCCTGCCGGCCATGCTGGCGGCGACCGTCGTCCTGGCCATTGCCGCCAATTTCTACGAACTGCTGTGCACGGCCGGCTTCCCGATGGTTTTCACGCGCCTGCTCACCCTGCGCGAACATGGCCTCGGCCAGCACTACCTGTATCTGGCGCTCTACAACGTGATTTACGTCTTGCCGCTGCTCGTCATCGTGCTCGCCTTTGTCCGCTCAATGGGCAGGCACAAGCTCAGCGAACGCGACGGCCGACTGCTCAAATTGCTCTCGGGGCTGATGATGGCCGGCCTCGGCGCCATCCTGCTAGTGGCGCCGGAACGCCTCGACCAGCCGGCAGTGGCTATGGCCTTGCCGGCCATAGCCGTCGCACTGACCTGGCTGGCCAGGCGCTACGGGCGATTCTGATTTTGGCCGTTTTTTACGTTTCACGTAGTAAACCCGGTTGACCGCAGCAAGCTCAAAATCGCTCTGGCACCTCAGTCCTGGAGCAGCGCGAACTGCTCGCGCAAACCGTCGACAACAAGGCGTTCGCCACGCACCGTGAAGATGGCGCCATCGGCGTCGGCGCGCTCTTCCAGTACCTCGCAACTGGCAAAGATGTCCTTGCGCAACTGCTGCGCCGACCAGGGCAGCAAAAGCTCGGCTTCGACATGATCGCGCTGGAAAAAGGCGATGATCTGGAGGCGCAGCGCGGCCACTTCCTCCGGACGGCGAGCGCTCATCACGACGCAATCCGGATACTTGGCGCGCAAGGCCGCTTCGCACTCGGCCTGCGCGTCGGCATCGCCGACGTGGTCGATCTTGTTGAAGATGCGCAGGCGCGGCACGACATCGGCGCCGATCTCTTCGAGCACCTTGTCAGTCACTTCGAGCTGACGCTCGAAACCGGGGTCGCTGGCGTCGATGACATGGAGTAACAAGGACGCATCGAGCGCCTCATCGAGCGTCGATTTGAACGACGCAACGAGGCCATGTGGCAGATTTTTGATGAAGCCGACCGTATCGCTGACCAGCACGCGCGGCACGCTCTCCGGGTAGAGGGCGCGGACGGTGGTGTCGAGCGTCGCAAACAGCTTGTTGGCGACCAGCACCTCGCTACCGGTCAGCGCCCGCATCAGCGTCGATTTGCCGGCATTGGTGTAGCCAACGAGCGCGACGGCCGCCTGGCTCTGGCGCTCCTGGCGACGGGCGCGCTGGGTCTTGCGCTCGGCCTCCATGGCGAGGATTTCCAGTTGCAGTTCGGCAATGCGGTCGCGGATCTTGCGTTTGTCGAGTTCGGTGTGCGACTCGCCGGCCCCGCGGCCGCCGACGCCGCTGCGCTGCCGACCCTGCGGCCCGGCCAGCTTGGCCGCCTCGCGCAGGCGCGGCGCCATGTAGCCGAGGCGGGCGATTTCGACCTGCGCCTTGGCTGCCCGCGAGCGGGCATTGCGATGGAAAATCTCGAGGATGACCATGGTCCGGTCCATGACCTCGCAACCGGCCTCGATTTCGAGGTTGCGTGCCTGCGACGGCGAAATTTCGTGATCGACGAGAATGGCGTCGATCTCCGGCAGATTCGACTCGGCCAGCGACAGCACCTGATCGCCCGCTTCGTCAAAAATCGGCTCGCCATGCACGAAAGCGCGTATTTCCTGCCGCTTGCCAACGCCCAGATAACCCGTTGTATCGAAGCTGGTGCGCTTCTGCACGAAGGTATGGACGACCTTGAAACCCAGTGTCTTGGCCAGCTCGCGCAGCTCCATCAACGACGCCTCGAACTCCATGTCGCTCACGTTCGGCAGTTGTACAGCCGCCGCAACGGCGATCCTGAGCTTTTGTTCTACTTCCATCTGCATCCGAAATTGCTTCTCTTGATTGGTCAAAGGCAGATAGTACCCGGCAATGGGAGGCTTGACGGGGTTGACTGTATTCGGCCGGCTGATCCGGGTAGCTCAAATACTGAGGATGCTGTATTTCAGGAACAAATGCCGGATTGATATTCTTCTTCGCATGCACAGACCTCCCTTCCCCCCGCTGCTTATGCGCGGGGGATTTTTTATAGACTTTTTTCGAGAAAAAACCTGCGCAGCGATGGAAACTACGTGCACGAACTTCAAGCCGCGAATCAGTTTCAGCCTTCACGAAGCGGCTCAGCTACTGGTAACCGGTCAGGTCTCGGTCGATGATGCAGAGGTAATGCTGGCCCGCGCCATCGAGTACGGCGACCTCCCGGCAAAGGTCAAACGCTGGCCTCCCGAGCAAAGGGAATCAGCCAGCCTGCCGGGCAACATCAACCGACTCGAAACCACGATCGAACGCGCCGACCTCAACGCCTGGCTAAGACGAGAAAAGGTCTTCTAGAGCTCTGAAAAATCTCGGACAAACGCTGGCCAGCCGGGACATCGGCGCACGCCAAAACGCCATCCATTCGGGACAAGTTTCGGCTTCATCAAACGCAAAATATCCGGGCGTGGGCAGGCATCCCCGCCCAGCGCCTTGAATTTCGCCAACCAGCCGACGAGGCAAAAGGCTCAGTACTCATCGCCCGGGTGCGCACCGGCCTTCACCTGCGCGAGCTCTTTGGGCAGCTCGGCCACCATCGCATCGGTGGTCAGGATCAGCCCGGCGACGCTGGCCGCATTCTGGAGTGCCGATCGGGCAACCTTGGTCGGGTCTACCACACCCATGTCGAACAGGTCGCCGTATTCCTCCGTGCGGGCGTTGTAGCCGAAATTGGCCGATCCCTGCAACACCCGCTCAAGCGCCACCGACGGCTCGTCTCCAGCATTCTCCGCGATTTGCCGCAACGGTTCCTCAAGCGCCCGCATGACAATCTTGATTCCGGCGTCCTGATCCGGATTGTCGCCCTTCAATGATTTCACGGCACTTCGCGCCCGCAGATAGGCAACGCCGCCACCAGCGACGATGCCCTCCTCGACGGCTGCCCGCGTGGCATGCAGGGCATCTTCGACACGCGCCTTCTTTTCCTTCATTTCCATTTCGGTAGCGGCACCGACCTTGATCACGGCCACCCCGCCGGAGAGTTTGGCAGCCCGCTCCTGCAGCTTTTCCTTGTCGAAGCTGCTGGTAGATACTTCAAGCTGCTGGCGAATCTGCCTGACACGAGCCTCGATGGCGGTCTGCTCACCGGCGCCGCCGATGATGGTAGTTTCTTCGCGATCGATCTCGACACGTTTGGCCCGGCCAAGATCCTTGAGCCTGACGTTTTCCAGCTTGATCCCGAGCTCTTCCGAAACAACGGTTCCGTTGGTCAGGATGGCGATATCCTCGAGCATCGCCTTGCGCCGGTCGCCGAATCCGGGTGCCTTGACGGCACAGGTGCGCAGGATGCCGCGAATGTGGTTTACCACCAAGGTCGCCAGCGCCTCGCCCTCGACATCCTCGGCCAGAATCATCAGCGGCTTGCCCGCCTTGGTGACCTCTTCGAGAACCGGCAGCAGGTCGCGGATTGTCGATATCTTCTTGTCGTGAATCAGGATGTACGGCTCTTCGAGAGTGGCCGACTGCTTGTCGGGATGGGTGATGAAATAGGGTGAAAGGTAGCCGCGGTCGAATTGCATGCCCTCAACCAGTTCCAGTTCATTGTTCAGGCTTTTGCCGTCCTCGATGGTAATGGCGCCCTCCTTGCCCACCTTGTCCATGGCATCGGCAATGATCTGTCCAATGGCCTCGTCGGCATTGGCCGAGATGCTGCCGACCTGGGCGATTTCCCGGCTCGTCGTGCAGGGTTTGGAAATCCGCTTCAATTCGCCGACCACCAGCTCGACACTCTTGTCGATGCCACGCTTGAGATCCATCGGATTCATGCCGGCCGCCACGTATTTCATGCCCTCCTGCATGATCGCCTGGGCCAGCACCGTGGCCGTCGTCGTCCCGTCACCGGCCACATCCGAGGTCTTGGCAGCAACTTCCTTGAGCATCTGGGCGCCCATGTTCTCGAACTTGTCCGGCAACTGGATTTCCTTGGCCACCGAAACGCCGTCCTTGGTCACCAGCGGCGCACCGTAGGCGCGTTCGAGCACGACATTACGTCCCTTCGGTCCCAGCGTCACCTTGACGGCATCGGCCAGCACATTGGCTCCCGCCACGATGCGGTGGCGTGCCGCGTCATGGAACTTTACCTCTTTGGCGCTCATGCTGATTTCCCTCCCTCTTCGCCATACTCGATGATGCCGAGCACGTCGTCTTCGCGCATGACCAGAATTTCCTCGTTCAAAATCTTGACGGTGTTGCCGGCATAGCGACCGAACAGAACCACATCGCCAACCTTGACGTCGAGCTTCTGCAACGTGCCATCAGGCCGGCGCTTCCCATCGCCGACGGCGAGAACCTCGCCCTGGATGGGCTTCTCGGCCACTGTTTCAGGAATGACGATGCCGCCGGGCGTCATCAGCGCATCCTCCTGTCGTTTGACGATGATGCGGTCATGCAATGGACGAATATTCATATGCCCTCCTTGCTTGCCTGGCTATCAAGGCGATACCGGCGCGCAACCGCGCCGTGCACCTGCCGTGCCCATTGATCCCTAATCTACGAACAAGACCGGGCAAACGCCATACAGCGACGCGAGGATTCACAGTACCAGCCACTTGGTATATTTCGCAGCCGTGGCATGCGCCGCAGACACCCCATCGCCCGATCAGTGCGTAAAATGGCAGCCGCCGCCGGCCTCCACGACGCTGGCCATTGCCACCCGACAAGAGAGCCCGCCATGAACGCATCCCTCCATGACATTCCCCTGAACAGCCTTGATGGACGCGCCCTGACGCTGGGCGAATTCAAGGGGCAAGTCCTGTTGATCGTCAATGTTGCCTCGAAATGCGGGCTGACACCGCAGTACGCCGGGCTTGAAAGCCTGTTCAAGCAGTACCGCGGACGCGGCCTGCAGGTGCTTGGCTTTCCCTGCAACGACTTTGCGGCGCAGGAGCCGGGTTCTGCCGATGAAATCCAGAACTTTTGCACGACCAACTACGGCGTTGAATTCCCGATGTTCGAGAAGCTGAACATCAACAGCGAACCCCGGCACCCGCTCTATGCCAGGCTGATCGGCGCGCTGCCCGAAGCGGTCTTCCCGGCCGGCAGCGATTTCCGCGAAAAGCTGGCTGGTTACGGCTGTTCGCCCAAGCAGACGGGCGACCTGCTGTGGAACTTCGAGAAATTCCTGATCGGGCGCGATGGCCGGGTTGTTCAGCGTTTTTCTCCGGACATGACGCCCGACGACCCGACGCTGGTCGCCGCGATTGAAGCAGCGCTCGGCTAAGCTCCACCCTGCAATCCAAAACAAGTAAATCGATGCCCCGTACACGCAAACCGGATGTCTGCCAGCCGACCGGCTCGGCCGAACTCGCCATGCTCGACGTTTACATGCCGATGATGAAGTCGTCGGCGATCATTTCAGCCGGCCGGCTGGGCCTTTTCGAGGCGCTGGTCGATGGCCCGCTGACGGTGGAGGAACTCGCCGCGAAGATCGATTCGAGCCTGCGCGGTACGGCAACGCTGGTCGATTTCCTGGTTGCCATCGGCTATCTGGAAAAGGAAGACGACGCCTTTGCCAACACGGCAAGCACACAGCGCTGGTTCACCAGTGCCGGCCAGGTCGATTACACCCCCGGCCTGCTGTGGACCCACGAAGCGTGGGCGATGATGGGCAGCCTGGCCGAAACGGTGCGCAAGGGCGAACCGGAGCAGACGCTGTGGGAGGCGATGATCGAAAAGCCGCATCTCGGCCCGCTCTTCTCGTCCTACATGGGTGCCTTTGCCGCCGACCTTGGCCCGGATCTGATCACCCATGTGCCGGTGCTGCCGGGCTATCGCCGCCTGCTCGACCTCGGCGGTTCGCACGGCCTGCACTCAATCCGTTTCTGCCAGCACTACCCGCAGCTTGCAGCTGTCATCGTCGACATGCCGAGCGCCCTGACCGAAACCGGGCCGGAAATCGAGAAGGCCGGGCTAAGCCAGCGCATCAGCCTGAGCCCGGGCACCTTGCAGGAGCACGACTGGGGTGGCGCCAACGATCTGGTCTTCTATCTGTCGGTCGCCCACAACCATTCGGCCGAGGAGAATCGCCTGGCCATCCGGCAGATTGGCGACTCGATGAATCCCGGCGGCCTGCTGGTCATTCACGAATACCTGGCCGAAACCTCGCTCGACGCATTGAATGCAGCCTTCCGCCTGACCCTGCTGCTGGAAACCGGGACCCAGACGCACCGTCACGAAGACTATTGCGACTGGCTGACGGCTGCCGGATTTTCAGCGATCGAACGGATCGACCTCGAACCACGCGAAAAAGGCTCGCTGATACTGGCCCGGCGCTGAATTCCGATTTTGGCCTATTTTTCCGGTTGACCGTAGCAAGCCTGCTTGGCCGTTGCCTCCCTGGCGGCGGCACAAAATAAAAATGCCATTCAGCCCGCGCTGAATGGCATTCGGGCCGCAGCCCTTTGCGGCGAATTCGGGTCGATCAGGCGCGACGGCGGCGAGCCGTTACAGCCAGGATACCGAGGCCAGCCAGCAGCATGGCCGCGCTACCTGGTTCCGGAATGGCCGTTACCGAGATGTTGTCGAGAGATCCGCCGAGCCCATCCGAAGTGCCAATGGCAGCGAATTTCAGGACGCCGAAGCCGCTTGCATCGGCTTGTACGTCATAGACGAGATCAAGCCAGCTCGGGCCACTGCCACCGTTGGCGGTGATGGAGCCCAGCGACTGGTCGTTCCAGAAGATCTGAATGCCGTTGCTTTTGGCCGCGACACCGGCACGGGGGGCGTAGGAGAAGGCCAGTTCCAGCGACTGGAAAGCATTGGTTTGAATGGTCTGGGAAATCCAGCCATTGCCGGTGGTATCGAGTTCGGCAAAACGGACACCATCTGCGGCCGTACCAGCTACGGCGTTACGAATTTCGACACCATTGGCGCCGGTCGTCCAGCCGTAACCAGAGTTGAAGATGCTCCAATGACCCGGCGTAACGGTGGTGTAATCCTCGAAGCTGCCATTGACGACGAGGTTGGCCTGGGCGATGGCGGGAGCGCTCAGCAGGGCAGCGATAACGAGCAGTTTTTTCATGGGAAGATTCCTTGTTGGTCAGTTCGGCGCCACGCCAATGGGCGGCATATGCGCGAACAATATCCCGGCGCCGCCAGTTCCCCTGTGAAATAACCCACGAAATGCCTCATGGCGCGGACTTTCGCACCATTCTGCCGCGCGGCCGGCCGCTTATACCGACTTCAAATTTGGCCGTTTTTCCCGGTTGACCGTAGCAATCGTCAAATTACGGATACAGACCGCGCGTCGCCCGCGCCTCGAGCACCCGGCTGCAGCCGATCACGAAAGCGGCAGAGCGGAGCGGCATTTTGCGGTCGGCAGCCATCTGCCAGATGGCGTTGAAGGCCTCAGCCATGATCCGGTCGAGGCGGCCGTAAATTTCATCTTCGGTCCAGAAAAAGCTCGAGAAATCCTGCACCCACTCGAAATAGCTGACGGTGACGCCGCCGGCATTGGCCAGCACGTCGGGCACAACGGTAATGCCACGCCCGGCGAGGATGGCATCGGCCTCCGGCGTCGTCGGGCCATTGGCGCCTTCGACGACGATGCGGGCGGTGATGCGCTCAGCGTTGTAGCGGTTGATCTGCGATTCGAGTGCGGCCGGGACGAGAAACTCGCAGGGCACGGCCCAGAAATCATCATTGCTGATCGTCGTTGTGCCCGGCGCGCCGGTCAGGGTCTTGTGCTCGCTCAGATAGTGTTTGAGGGTGACCACATCGAGTCCGGCTTCGTTGATAACGGTGCCGCTGACGTCCTGAATGGCCACCACTTTTGCGCCGTGTTGGGAAAAAATTCGCGCACTCGCCTCGCCGACATTGCCAAAGCCCTGGACGGCGACCCGCGCGCCTTCAATCGGCACGTTGAGGCGCCGCCCCGCCTCGCGGGCACTGACGAAAACACCGCGCCCGGTCGCATCCTGCCGGCCGAGTGAACCGCCGAGCGAGACCGGTTTGCCGGTGACGACACCGGTCACCGTGCGCCCTTCGCCCATCGAGTAGGTGTCCATCATCCAGGCCATGACCTGGGCGTTGGTATTCATGTCCGGGGCCGGAATATCCTTGTCGGGGCCGATCATCGAGCTGATTTCGCTGGTGTAGCGACGGGTCAGCCCTTCCAGTTCGGTCAGGGAAAGTTGCCGCGGATCGACCCGCACGCCGCCCTTGGCGCCGCCGAAGGGCACGTTGACGACCGCGTTCTTGATGGTCATCCAGCCGGCCAACGCCATCACCTCGGAAAGCGTCACGTCCTGGTGAAAACGGATGCCGCCCTTGCCCGGGCCACGCGAGGTGTTGTGATGCACGCGATAGCCTTCGAAATGCTCGACCACACCGCTGTCCAGGCGGATCGGCACATCAACGATGAGTGAGCGTTTCGGCCGGCGCAAGGTCTCCACCCACGGCCACAGCGACTTGTCGAGCAAAGGCGCGACCTGTTCGACTTGCTGCAGGAAGATATGCCAGGGACCAATGTTCTCTTTGGAAAGGTAGGAAGGCAGTTGGGGCGTGCTCACATCGATTCCTTTCAGGCTGAATTTCCACCAGTGTCGCCCAACGAGGCCACTCTGACTAGCGCGCCGTCACAGCTTGGCGGTATGCTCCGGGGAATAACGATCAACAGGAGAGACGCTGTGCCCGCATTGCTGCCCCAACCCGATCCCGATGGCCTGCTCGAATATTCGGTGGTGTACACCGACCGCGCCCTGAACCACATGTCGCAGCGCTTTCAGGGCGTCATGAAGGACATCTCGCGCCTGATCAAGAAGGCCTACAACGCCAAGGCTGCCATCATCGTGCCCGGCAGCGGCACCTTCGGCATGGAAGCCGTCGCCCGCCAGTTCGCCACCCATCGCAAGGTGCTGGTCATCCGCAACGGCTGGTTCAGCTTCCGCTGGACGCAGATTTTCGACATGGGCAAGATTCCGGCCGAAAGCATCGTCCTCAAAGCCCGGCAAGTCGGCAGCGGCTCGCAGGCGCCGTTTGCACCGCCCCCGATCGACGAAGTCGTCGCCGCCATTCGCCAGCACCGGCCGGAAGTCGTTTTTGCACCGCACGTCGAGACCTCGTCTGGAATGATCCTGCCCGACGACTATATCCGGGCCGTCGGCGATGCCGTGCGTGCCGTCGATGGCTATTTCGTCCTCGACTGCATCGCCTCCGGCACGGTCTGGGTGGACATGGTCGCCAACAATGTCGACATCCTGATCAGCGCCCCGCAGAAAGGCTGGAGCGCCTCGCCCTGTTGCGCCATGGTCGCCCTCGGCGAGCGTGCCCGTGCCCATATCGACGCGACGAGCAGCACAAGCTTCGCTTGCGATCTCAAGAAATGGCTGCAGATAATGGAAGCCTTCGAAAACGGCGGCCATGCCTACCACGCGACGATGCCGACCGATGCCCTGGCCACCCTGCGCGACGTCATGCTCGAAACCGAAGCCTATGGCTTCGAGAAGGTCTGCCAGGAACAGGTTGAACTCGGCCGCCGCATCCGCGAACTGATGGTGGCCAACGGCTTCCCCAGCGTGGCTGCGGAAGGTTTCCAGGCGCCCGGCGTGGTGGTCAGCTACACCACCGACCCGGATATCCACAGCGGCAAGAAATTTGTCGCCCAAGGCCTTCAAACTGCCGCCGGCGTGCCCTTGCAATGCGACGAACCGGCCGATTTCCGCACCTTCCGCATCGGCCTGTTCGGTCTGGAAAAACTGCACAATCCGGCGCAGACGGTTGAAAACTTCGCCACAGCGCTGGCCGCAGCAACCCGGGGCTAAAACCTCGGGCATTCGATCAACCAGGCTTACAAAACGGTAACCGAGTTCGCCATGCGCTCGAGGTTGTCGATAACGCCCACGCTGCCCTGCTCCATCGCCTGTACATGCTTGAGCATGGCCTCGATATCACCCGAGGCCATGGCCTGCAGGGCCGCCTTGCCGTTGTTATGCACAACGATGTGCGGCGCTTCCATTTCCCGATAACCGGGTAGCTGGCTGAACAGATTTCGCCCTTCGCCTTCGTAGTACCACTTGCCAAGCCGGCATCCGGTATGCAACGCGACGCTATCGGCCTGCAACGGTTCCAGGCCAAACAGGGCCATGTAAATACGGAATTTGAAGACCAGGTGATCAACCTTGGCGACTTCGACAAAACTGCTCAGTGAGCTGGCCGCTATGACCTTCTCCATTTTCTGCGACATATCCATCAGGCGGCGCATGTCTTCGGTCGACTTGCCCCCACGCTGGCTGAAGTCGTCGGCCGATGATGACAGTACCTCCATGGCCTCCTTGGCCATCGTCGAATTGCGACGGATGTCGCTGACTAGGTCGCCGATATCCTTCGTGGCCTTTGAGGTGCGCTCGGCCAGCTTACGCACTTCGTCGGCGACCACCGCGAAACCGCGCCCCGATTCACCGGCACGGGCGGCCTCGATGGCTGCATTGAGGGCGAGAAGATTCGTCTGGTCGGCAATTTCGCGAATCAACTGAACTATCGAACCGATCTTGTCGGCCTGCAGGGCAAGCGATTCAACCTCATGTGCAGTCTTCGCCGAGTCTTCCGCCAACTGGTGCAGGTTGGAAGCAATCTCCGTCGTCGCCTGACCGCTCAGCAAAGCCACTTCGGCAGCTTCAACTGCCTGCATTTTTTCATCGTGCAAAACATTGGCCATCGCCCCCAGGCTGCTTTGCGAACCGGCCAAAGTCGCGCCGAAGCTCGACAGGCTGCGCACAACGTTTTTCAGCGTCTCGCACTCCCGGTCCTTTTCCAATGCCGCATTCTGCTGGTCGACCACGGCCCGCTTTGCCGTTTCAAGCTCCTGCATCAGGCGCTGCTCACGCTGTTGCAATGCTTCATACGCCTGCCGCAAGGCATGCAATTCGTTTTTTCCACCCCAGAACATCAGTCATCCTTTGTATTTATAGTGTGTTCCCCAAAGCGCCCTGCCGGGCTTCCTCACTCCCGGATCAACATTTCTTCACCCGCGAGGGGGCGAATCATCGCATCTTTTTGCAACCATTCGAGAAGAACGGAATAGAGCATTTCAGGCACAACCGGCTTCGGCAAGAAATCATTCATGCCAACCGAATAACACAGATCACGATCATCATTGAAGGCATTGGCAGTCATTGCCACAACAGGCAAAGACCCGGCACCCCGAATGCTACGGATATGCCGTGTTGTTTCCAGGCCGCCCATCTTCGGCATCTGGAGATCCATCAGGACAAGGTGATAATGGTGGCTTTCCAGTTTCGCCAGCGCTTCAATCCCGTTGCTGGCGATATCGACTGTCATCCCGACCTCCTCGAGCATATCTTGGGCAACCAGCTGATTGATGGGTTCATCCTCAACCAGCAGGATTCGGCTACCCGTATGCAATCTGCGCAGTTTTGCTTCGTCCGACTCTGCCATGACCTGAGCCATGGGAGCTCCCCCCACAGGAGTAAAATGCTTCAGCAGACAAGCATGCAAGGCCATGGTGGACACCGGTTTGCTCAACACCTGAACAAATCCGCAACGACGTGCTTCGCCCCACAGACTCCCTTCACAAGCCCCTGTAACCAAAAAACTGACGGGTTTCCGTGAGACGTGCAGGGAGCGCACCCTGGCCAAGGTATCCAACCCGTCGAGCCCAGGCATGTACATATCCGTAAGCAGAATGTCATAGGGATCGCCTTCGCTATCAGCCGCGGCGACGGCGTCAATGGCCTGTTCACCCGAGGCAACACCCTCTGCACGCAGCCCGATCATGCGTAACTGCTGCTGAAGCACCATCCGGGTCATCTCGACATCCTCGACAACAAGCGCGCGCAGACCACCCAGCTGAACCGCTTGTGAATTCGGGACCGCCGTATCCCCAGCCTTGCCCAGCCGGGCTGTCAGCCAAAAAGTGCTACCTGTACCCGGGGTGCTGCGGGCACCAACCTCTCCGCCCATCAGTCGGGCAATATTGCGACTGATCGCGAGCCCCAAACCGGTGCCGCCATATTGGCGAGTTATCGAATCGTCAGCCTGCTGGAAAGGTTGAAAAAGCGTGGATAGACGCTGTGGCTCGATACCGATGCCGCTATCCTCCACCTCGAATCTGACAAGCAGCGCCTCCTCACCTTCCGCCTGGATCTTTACCCGGACCACAATGGCGCCTTGCGCCGTAAATTTAACAGCGTTCCCCACATAGTTAAGCAATGCCTGCCCGAGGCGGGTCGCATCGCCGGTAACTTGATGCGGCACGCTGCCGACGTCAACCAGCAACTCCAGTGATTTGGCGCGCGCCTTTTCGCTAACCAGGGAGCAAACGTGAGTCAGCATTTCTTCCAGATCGAAGGGCTTGTTTTCGAGCACCAGTTTGCCGGCATCGATCTTGGAGATATCAAGAATGTCGTTGATGACTGACAGCAAGTGATCGGCCGCGCCGACAATCTTGCCCAGCTTGTCGTCCTGCTCCTCAGTCGGATTTCGGCGACGCAACAGGTGCGTCAAGCCAACGATCGCATTGAGCGGTGTCCGTATTTCGTGGCTCATGTTGGCCAGAAACGTACTCTTTGCCCGCCCGGCAGCTTCGGCCTCATCCTTGGCCCGGCTCAACTCCTCGGTTCTTTCGACAACCAGTTCTTCCAGATGGTGCCGATGCCGATCCAGTTCCTCGGCAATACGTTTCTTCTCGGTAATATCTTCCTTGATGCACAGGTAATGCGTCACCGTGCCATCGGACTGGCGGATCGGCGAAATGAATTCGTGCTCGACGAACAGTTCGCCATCCTTGCGCCGATTGATGAAATCCCCCTGCCAGAACCCCCCCTGGCGCAACGTTCTCCAGAGATCTTCGTAGGTGTCATCAGGCGTCTGGCCGGATTGCAGTATCTTCGGGTTTCGGCCTTTGACCTCGGGCAGCGTGTAGCCGGTCATTCGCTCGAATGCGGCGTTGACGTACTCGATTTCAGGAATCGTATTGGTGATCAGGATGCTGTTGGGGTTCTGTTCGACCGCCAGTCTCAGCTTGCGGATCAACTCGTCTTCACGAAAGCGCTCGATGGCGAGCCCGGAAATGCGTGTCGCCATCCCGATGACGAGCTGATGATACGCTGATGGCATAGCTGGTTGGCAGCCATACAACGCAATAAGTCCGAGCAGTTCTCCACTGCTCGACAGAATCGGTGTTGACCATGCAGCCCGCAGACCAGCTTCTGCAGCAACATCCCGGTACTTTGCCCAGAGAGGATCGGCCTGAGTATCCTCGACCAATACCTGAGACTTTCGGGCTACCGCCGTACCGCAGGAGGCCACGCCTTCGCCTAGCGGCAAACCTTCCAGTACAGACCTGAATACATCCGGCATCGAGGGGGCGGCTTCGATTTGCAAGTGCTGGCCTTCACCCGCCAGCGTCATGATCGCCACTCGCATACCAACCGCCATCGACTCAAGCGTATCTACCAGTTGGGCGAACAACTTGGGCAAGGGCGTGTTATCGGCAACCATCTCGAGCAGGCGACCGTGCGCCAGAGCGATCGCCTCGGTACGCCGCCGCTCGCTGACATCAAGGGCAATCGCGAATACGCCAATGATCTTGCCATTCCCATCATGGATCGGACCGCGCGTGACGTGGAGGAGCACCTCGCCCACCCCACCGGCAAAAGACTCGTCCTGAGTCAGGCTGCAATTGGCAGCCACCACGGCACCGTCTGCTGCCTCAAGAATCGCCGCCTGGGTAGCGGTGAACAGTTCGCAATCCCGACGCCCCAGAATCTCCGCTTCGCTTTTCCCGAACAACAAACAAGCCGCTTCGTTCACAAACAGGTAGCGCCCTTGCACATCCTTGCCCAGCACAACATTTCTGGTGCCGCGGGATACAGCCTCGAACAGATTGAGTTGCCGCTCAACAGACAAATTTCCTGCCCTGAGTCGACACTCCGGCAGGCAGTCGCGAATGGCAGTAGAAAGCCGGGATAAATTACTGCGCAGAACAAAGTCTGAAATACCGAGCCGGAACAACTCAGCGGTCCGTTCCTCGCCTATGGGGCCTGAGACAAGCACGATGGGCAACAATGGGCGGCGCCGGCGGATGGTTGCCAGCATCGTTCGGAATTCGTCATCCGGCTGGCAAAAACAAGCCACCACGGCATCAAGAGGATCGCCGATGGTTGCGTCAAGCGCGACTGCCCCGGAAATCTGCCTGAGTCCGCCCAGTGGACTGGACAAGGAAAGAACCTCTTCCATCACACCGACATCGTTCGGTTTATCAACAAGCAAGAGCAATTGCAGGGACCTGGTCCCGCATGATTCACCAACCTGCGTCATTTTTTCCCCATGCCCACTACCTTTTCTAATTGCTCGAAGAGTCGAGCTTTTGCAGGTTTCGAGCTTTGCTGATTCTGCATCGCGAATACCAGGCCAGCCATCGGGGGGAGGTCGATGAATTATTACGAAATTCCTTATATATTTTGCGGTCCAATTTGAAGTTAGAGCACCGAGAGGATTCGGAGTTTGGGCACCTTAATTTCCTATCAGGTAAATCGTCACAACCAAAGGAACTTTGGCTGATTGATAGCCATAACCAAAGTCACATAATTGAGAGTTTGCCAAGGCACCCAAAATCAATAACGGAGACAGGTCAATGGTTGCCCCAACCAGCGACGACATAGCGTTCAAAGCATATGCAACAGCCTCGCATGGGGTAGTTGGCGTCGTGTTAACCTACGTCCTCGTTGCCGGCTTGTGGGTTGTACTGTCCGACTGGCTACTAGCCTTGGTGACCGGAAGTCCTTATGACTTTGCCTTTTGGAATATTACCAAGGGCCTGCTTTTTGTCGGCGTAACAGCAGCCTTGCTGTATGCAATGTTGATCCGCTTGCTCGAGCGACAGGCCACTCGCGACAAGACTTTCCACAGCCTTATCGAGCACGCCAAGGACAGCATTCTATTGTGCGACGCCGGGCTGAGAATTGTTTATGCCAACCCGGCAACACAGAAAATAACCGGTTACAGCGCGGATGAACTACTTGGGCGCCCCGTGAATGCGATTCTGTCGGACAAATATTCCGCCCTTCTCGGCGCCCATATTGCGGCACTGGCCTGGCATCCGTTCATCCGCCAGGAATGGGAAATCCAGCACAAGGAAGGCTGGTACATGCATATCGAGGTCACGACCCAGCGCCTGCCGGATGGCAGCTACCTGGCCATCGGGGCTGACCTGACCGAAACCCGCCGGGCACAAAAGAAAGCGGACGAGGAACGCCAGCGCCTGCGCGCCCTGATTCGGGCAATCCCCGACCCCGTGTGGTTAACGGATACGACAGGCGTATTCATCACTTGCAACCCCGCCTTTGAAAAGCTGTTCAAATCGCCGGCCGATCAATATCCGAATCCGCCAACAAGCAAAATGCAGCCAGCGGACGCCATCGAGGAATTCTTTAATACGAATCCAAAGGAGGTGGCCGAGACGGCAGTCGCTTTCAACCGTGCTCACCGGCATCCAGATGGCACCCTCTCCTATTTTGAAATTACCAAAAGCCCTGTATTCGACACCCTTGGAGAATTGATCGGCGTCGTCGGGCTTGCCCGTGATGTCACGTCTGCCCAACACAGCCAGGAAGAACTGGCAGCCAGTGAAAGACGGTTCCGCACCCTGTTCGACTCGGCCACCGAAATGATTTTCGTGACCGACCTGGAAGCGAATTTCCTGAACGCGAACAAATGTGCTTGCGACAAGCTTGGTTACACCCGTGACGAACTGCTGACCATGCGCGTCATGGATGTCCATAGCGATACAACTTTTGATGATTGCAAGCGGCTTTGGAACTCCGATGCGTTCAAGGCGGGCCAAGGTGTCAGTTGGCGTGATTATGCCCACAGGAATGATGGCACGACTTTCCCTGTCGAGATTCTGGTTAACCGCTTTGAGGTCGATAACCAGCTACTTTCAATGACGGTTGTACGCGACATTACCGAGCAAAAGCAGTCCGAAGACCTGCTCCGGGCCAGCGAGGAATTCAATCGCGCAGTACTTGATGCGTCGGCCACGCAGATGGCGGTGGTAGACAAATTAGGCAAGATTGTCGCGGTCAATGACGCGTGGATCCGGTTCACTCGTGAAAACACCGATGCGCCGAATGACGAACTCAAAACAGGTGTCGGCAGCAACTTCTTTGAGGTCTGCCGTCATTGCGGGCAACCTGATTCCGAGCAGGCGCAAGCCGCACTGGCCGGGGTTCAGGCAGTCCTCAACGGAGAATCGGTACGCTTTTCAATGGAGAGCGCCTGCATAACCCCGGAGCGCGAGTTGTGGTTCATGATGAACGCAACCCCCTTGAATCTGGGCGCCGGCGGTGCCGTCATTACCTATGTGGACATCAGCAGCGTCAAACAGGCGCAAAAGCTGCAAGCGCGATTTACCCGGCAATTGCAGGCGATGGCGAGAATGCACCAGGATATACAGGAGAAAGAGCGCCATCACCTCTCCATGGAACTGCATGATCAGATTGGTCAGGCTCTGGCCGCCCTCAAAATCTCGCTGGACAGCGCCTGGTTTGATATTGACGACCAACAGGCAATCCAGAAGAGATTGGCTTACGCGCGGGAAATTATCGATGGCATCGCGCAAACGACGAGAGATATTGCCCGCCGCCTGCGGCCGCCCCTGCTCGATCAACTGGGTGTTTGCTCGGCGCTGGCCTGGCACATCCGCAACCTGACGCTGCCTCCCAATGTTCACGTCCACTTCGAACAGGAAATCGGTGACCTGCGTTTTTCCGAAGCCGTTGAACTGGCTTGTTTCCGCATTGTTCAGGAGGGCATCACCAATGCGTTACGCCACGCCGAGGCGGCCGAGATCGTGGTGCGCATTCGCTGCACGCCGGACCACATCCACCTTTCTGTTCAGGATGACGGCAAGGGATTTGATGTGGATATTCGACTGGACGAAAGCGATGAACAGATCTCGCTGGGCCTGATAGGAATACGCGAACGTATTGCCAGTCTCGGCGGACATTTCGAGATTGACTCCCAACCAAATACAGGAACGAGGGTATCAGCATGCCTGCCAAGAATAGCCCGACTGTGAAGCCCATTCGTATCGTCCTGGCCGATGACCATCATCTGGTCCGCGCCGGACTCATGGCGCTGCTCAGCGACAATCCCGAATTCGACATCGTCGGCAACACCAGCCTGGGCGTTGAAGTAGTGGAGATCATCAACGAGACGCAACCCGATGTCGTGTTGCTCGACATTGCCATGCCGGGAATGACGGGTTTTCAGGTGCTGGCCAGCCTGCGCGAGCAAGGCTGCCGGACCAAGGTCATCATGCTCTCCATGCACGCCGACCAGGAGCACGTCAATTCAGCGATGAGCCTCGGCGCCGACGGCTATGTCGTCAAAAACTCGGCGCCGGAAGAACTCGTTCTCGCCATCAAGAAAGTCCTTTTGGGTGGCATCTGGCTACCCGCTTCGATCTCTCACCAGATGCTGGAAATCTATCTTGAGCATGTGCGCAAATCGAGCGACCTGACCGGCCGCCAAGCCACCGTGCTGAAAATGACCGTGGACGGAATGCGCACCAAGGAAATCGCCTTTGCCCTCGACATCAGCGTCAAAACGGTGGAAACCTATCGCACGCAGATGATGCAAAAGCTGGGCTTGCAGGATATCCCCAGCCTGGTTCGCTACGCCATCCGCAACGGGCTGGCCGAACTGTAATTGGCCGGGCTATCGCAACTCAGGCCGGCTTGACCCACTTTTTTTCGCCAGCGGTCACCGAAAACGGCAACCAGTTTTCCGGTGGTGGCAGCGGACAGGTGGCGAAGGGCGTGAAGGCGCAGGGCGGGTTATAGGCACAATTGAAATTCAGGCGAATTTTCCGGTTGACCGTGGAACCTACCGTTTCATCAATGATCGGCGGCGCCGACTTCAGAAAGCGACCGGCGCCGTAGCTTTCCTTGCCGCTCGTCCGATCCCTGAAAACAAAGAAAACCTCCTTGTCGCTGACGGACATCGGCAACAGCGTCACCGTCTGCCCGGCGACCTCAAAAACGGCCTGATGGCTAACCTCGACAATTTTCAAATCACCGCTGACATTCGGCACTTCCATCCGGACCGGCGGGGACAGTGCCTGCCACTCTGCCTCGATCTGCCAGGCCGGATCGAAGTCGAAATATTCCAGTCCGCTGAATGGCTGGTTCGCAGCCCAGTCGCGGTCGCGCAATCGGGCTGCCAGACGGTTCTCACGGTCAACCAGAAAAAATGACCAATTTTGAAAATCGACGACAGTCGACTGGCCGGCGATGTCGGTCTGCAGTTCGTGCGCCTCGCCATCCACCGGCTGCCAAATCACCTTTCCATCCTGCCAGAGCAAATCGCCGAGACACGCCGGCCCGCCGGGCAAAAGAACGACCGATCCGGCGCCGCTGCCGACGCTGTTCAGCCCCGCCTCAAGCCAGAACAGCCCGCGCATGCCCAGCCAGCTTTCCGGCCCGGCCAGTTCGGCATGGCGTCTGGCCTGCCAGTCGTTGAGGTCATCCCACATTTTTCAGATCCTTGTTATCCACACGTACGTCAATCCGTTATAAGGTTTGAAATGTTTCATCCACGCTTGTTGAAAGGAAAATAGCACATGAAAAAAAACATTCTGGCAGCGCTGATCGCCGCCGCACCGATTCTGGCCAGCGCCGTTGATATCAATGTCAATCTCGGCAGCGTCCGGGTCGATGCCCCTGGCGTCAGCGTCACCTTCGGCTCGCGCAACGACCGTGGCTACTACTGGGACGGCTACGACTGGCGCGAACCGGCCTACTGGAAGCAGCATGGCGGCCCGCGCGGCGAGCGTTATTACACCGGCCGCGGCAACAAAAACGGCCACCACAAGGATGGCGGCCACTGCCCACCGGGCCAGGCCAAGAAAGGCAACTGCTAAGACAATACCGGCCCGGGCCAAACTAGAGCCAAGCGTCAGTAGCAGCCGACAACTGGCCGAACCATTGCAGATCTTCAGCCAGCAATTCAGGCGAAGCATCGCGCAGCCCCCGGAAGGGCAAATCCAGGCCATGACGGCGCAATTCAGCCTGCAGGGCCAGCATGAAAACACCCGACTCGGCGCTCAGCTCACTCGGCGCCTGATGCACCGCGCAGCCGGGGCTGCGTGGGTTGCCGCCCAGCACGGCCAAGGGCTCGAAGCCCTGTTCGGACAAGGTCAGAATGCGCGCCACCACCGATGCCGCCAGCTCCGCGCAGGCTAGCCGACCGGCCGGCGTATCGAGCGCCTGACGGATGCTGGTACCGGGCGAACGCTGACGCTTGAAGCCAAGGGCGGCGATTTCCGGGCAGGGCATCTGCATGATGCCGATGCCGTTTTCGTGGCACAGGCGGAGGAATTCAAAGTTCATCGCCGGGCAGTTGGCCGCCCCCTGATCACGAACGTTCTGGTTCAGCACACAGTCGATTACCACGACGAATCGACCGCCTCGCACATCATGCGGCGGCCCGGGCGAATGCTCGGGTTTGAACACGGCAAGCAGGGATCGCAGCGACGGCAGGCTCATGGCCCGATCATGTCACTGAACGGGCCACGGGCACAATCGGCAGGTCCGCGATTCAATCCTTGACGAAACGAATCACACCACTCGCATCGCAACTGACACGGATCACATCCTTGGCGGCGAACTTGCCCTCGAGGATGGCCTTGGCCAGCGGATTCTCGATCTGCTGCTGAATCGCCCGCTTGAGTGGCCGGGCGCCAAACACCGGGTCGAAGCCGGCCTGCGCCAGTTCGGCCAGTGCACTGTCCTCGACGACAATGCCCATATCGAGCTGCGCCAGCCGCTTTTCGAGATAACCAAGCTGGATCTTGGCAATGCCGGCGATATGCTTCTCGTCGAGCGCATGGAAGACGACAACTTCGTCGATCCGGTTGATGAATTCCGGCCGGAAGTAGTTCTTGACCTCGGCCATCACCGCCATCTTGATCACGCCATAATCGTCGCCCGACATCTGCTGGATCATCTGGCTGCCGAGATTGGAAGTCATGACGATGACCGTGTTCTTGAAGTCGACGGTGCGCCCCTGACCATCGGTCATCCGGCCATCATCTAGCACCTGCAGCAGCACGTTGAAAACATCCGGATGCGCCTTCTCGACTTCATCGAGGAGGATCACCGAGTACGGCTTGCGGCGCACGGCTTCGGTCAGGTAACCGCCTTCTTCGTAACCGACATAACCCGGCGGCGCGCCGATCAGGCGGGCGACCGAATGCTTCTCCATGAACTCGCTCATGTCGATGCGGATCAGGTGATCCTCAGCATCGAACATAAACTCGGCCAGCGCCTTGCACAGCTCGGTCTTGCCAACGCCCGTCGGACCAAGGAAGAGGAAGGAACCATAGGGACGATTGGGATCGGACAGTCCGGCACGCGAACGACGAATCGCATCGCCAACCAGACGCACCGCCTCATCCTGCCCGACCACCCGCTTGTGCAGACGATCTTCCATGTGCAGGAGCTTTTCGCGTTCGCCCTGCATCATTTTGCTGACCGGAATGCCGGTGGCGCGCGACACTACCTCGGCAATTTCCTCGGCGCCGACCTGTGTACGCAGCAGCTTGTTTTTCTTTTGCTCGCCATCACCCGCCTTTTCGGCGCTCTTCAATTGCGCTTCGAGTTGCGGCAGCTTGCCGTATTGCAGCTCAGCGACCTTGTCGAGCTTGCCTTCGCGCTGCAGGCGAGTGACATCTGCCCGGAGCTTGTCGATTTCTTCCTTGATATGCGCCGAGCCCTGAACCTGAGCCTTCTCGGCCTTCCAGACCTCTTCGAGATCGGAATACTCCTTGGCCAGCTTGGCAATTTCCTCTTCGATCAGGCCGAAGCGCTTTTTCGATGCCTCGTCCTTCTCGCGCTTGACCGCCTCGCGCTCAATCTTGAGCTGGATGATGCGCCGGTCAAGCTTGTCCATGACTTCCGGCTTCGAGTCAATTTCCATCTTGATGCGCGCCGCCGCCTCGTCGATGAGGTCGATCGCCTTGTCCGGCAGGAAACGGTCGGTGATGTAGCGGTGCGACAACTCGGCCGCAGCGACGATGGCCGGGTCGGTGATATCGACGCCATGGTGCAGTTCGTACTTCTCCTGCAGACCGCGCAGGATGGCGATGGTGCTTTCCACCGAAGGCTCATCGACCAGCACTTTCTGGAAGCGGCGCTCCAGCGCAGCATCCTTTTCTATGTACTTGCGATATTCGTTGAGCGTCGTCGCGCCAATGCAGTGCAGTTCGCCACGGGCCAGCGCCGGTTTCAGCATGTTGCCGGCGTCGATGGCGCCCTCGGCCTTACCGGCCCCGACCATGGTGTGCAGCTCGTCGATGAACAGAATGATCCGACCCTCGTCCTGCGAAACCTCCTTGAGGACGGCTTTCAGACGCTCCTCGAATTCGCCGCGATACTTGGCGCCGGCGAGCAGGCCGGCCATGTCGAGGACCAGCACCTTCTTGCCCTTGAGCGTTTCCGGCACTTCACCGTTGATGATGCGCTGGGCCAGGCCTTCGACGATGGCCGTCTTGCCAACACCCGGCTCGCCGATCAGTACCGGATTGTTCTTGGTCCGGCGCTGCAGAATCTGGATTGCGCGACGGATTTCATCGTCGCGGCCGATCACCGGGTCGAGCTTGCCCTGCGCGGCGCGCTCGGTCAGGTCGATGCAGTATTTCTTGAGGGACTCGCGCTGGCCTTCGGCCTCCTGCGAATCGACGCCCTGCCCACCACGCACGGCCATGATCGCCGCCTCCAGCGCCTTGCGGCTCAGGCCGTGCTGCTTGGCCAGACGACCGGTTTCGTTCTTGTCCTCGCACACGGCGAGCAGGAACATTTCGCTGGCGATGAACTGGTCGCCGCGCTTCTGGGCTTCCTTGTCAGTCAGGTTGAGCAGATTGCCCAGGTCGCGGCCGACGGAAACGTCACCACCATGGCCCTCAACCTTGGGCAGGCGAGTCAGCGCCTGTTCCAGATCCTTGCGCAGACCCGCCACATTGGCCCCGGCCCGGCCGAGCAACGAGGTTGTGCCACCGTCATCCTGGTTAAGCAGGGCGAGCAGCAGGTGCTGCGGTTCGATGAACTGCTGGTCACCGCCAATGGCCAGACTCTGGGCATCAGACAGTGCTTGCTGGAACTTGGTCGTGAATTTATCGAGGCGCATCTTGATTCTCCTGTTACAGATATTCCAATACCAAGCAGATAAGGACTTTTCGGAAAATTTCAACCGGCAGCCCGAGGTTGATTTTCTGTACCGAGACCATCAAAAATTCCGTCGGCATATAATATTAGTGATACGCTTATAATGTCACATTTAAATTATTCGATAAAAATGACACGCGGAGGATGAGAAAATGGCCAATCAGGGAATGAGCCTACGCGGCAAGCTACTTGCCATGACCGCCATAACGGTCATGGCACTTGCCGTACTATTTTCGGTACTGCTCGTTAACGGCAAGAGCCAGATGCTGGAGGATCGCGAGGCCAAAGTACGCAATCTGGTCGAAGCGACGCATGGCATTCTGACTTTCTACGAGCAGTCGGCGCGTGACGGAAAAATGTCCGTCGACGATGCCAAGAAATTCGCCGCCGCAGCCATCCGCACCCTGCGCTACGACAAGGTCGAGTATTTCTGGATCAACGACCTTCAGGACACCATGGTCATGCATCCGATCAAGCCAGAACTTGAGGGCAAGAAACTCGACCAGATCAAGGACAAGAACGGCAAGCTTCTTTTCGTCGAATTCAACAACACGGTCAAGACCAAAGGTTCGGGCTATGTCGACTACATCTGGCCCAAGCCGGGCTCCGAAGAAGGGGTGCCGAAGATTTCATTCGTCATGGGTTTTGACCCCTGGGGTTGGGTGATCGGTTCCGGCATCTATATCGATGATGTCGACACCAAGTTCCGCGGCGATGCCATCAAGCTTCTGCTCTGGGGTCTGGGCATCGCCGGTTTCATCGCCGTTTCGTTGCTGCTGCTGTCGAACAACATCATCAAAACCCTGGGCGGCGACCCGGCGATCGCTTCGGCCATCACCAAGCGCATTGCCGCGGGTGATCTGGCAACGCCGGTCGACTGCCCGGCCGACGACAAAGACAGCCTTCTCGCCAACATCCGCACCATGCAGGAAACCCTGCGCGCAATGATCGCCAGCATCGTCTCCAACGCTGAGCAGGTGGCCAGTGCGGCCGACCAACTGCTCGGCGCATCCGAACAGGTGGCCGTACGGGCCAGCCAGCAGAGCGATGCAGCCTCTTCAATGGCCGCCTCAGTTGAGGAAATGGCTGTCAGTATTGATCAGGTCAAGGAAAACGCCAGCGAAGCGCACAGCATTTCGCAAACAGCCGGTGAAATTTCCGAAGATGGCGCGGCTGTGATCCACAATGCGGCCAGCGAAATGCGCAAGATATCCGAAGCGGTACAGGCATCTTCACAGATCATTGAAGACCTCGGGCACCAATCCGACCAGATCACTTCCATCGTCAATACCATCAAGGAAATCGCCGACCAGACCAACCTGCTGGCCCTCAATGCTGCCATCGAGGCCGCTCGGGCCGGCGAACAGGGTCGCGGATTTGCCGTCGTCGCCGACGAAGTCCGCAAGCTGGCCGAACGCACAGGCAATTCGACCAAGGAAATTGGCGATATGGTGGCCAAGATTCAGAACGGCACGCGCAGTGCTGTGAGCAGCATGCAGGATGGCGTTCGTCAGGTCAGTAACGGTGTAAATCTGGCCAATCAGGCAGGCGATTCGATCAACCGGATTCGCGATGGCGCCCTACGCGTAACCGTTGTAGTCAACGGCATTTCCGATTCGATTTCCGAACAGAGCATGGCCAGCAACGAAATCGCCCAAAAGCTCGAAACGATTGCCCAGATGTCCGAAGAAAGCGCAATCGCAGTTCACCACACGGCCGATGCCGCTCGCCAGCTACAAGCGCTGTCGAACGCCTTGCATCAGACGGTGGCGCAGTTCAAAACCTGATCCCGAGAAATAAATAAGCCCTGAACGATATCGTTCAGGGCTAAGGGATATTGGCCTTTCGAAAGTACTATTCTTTTAGCTTCGCTGACGACGGCGGAACGCAGCCAAGCCACCGAGACCCAAACCAAGCAATGCCAAGCTTCCTGGCTCCGGCACATTGTTGTTTCCACCTGTGCCCCCTTGGCCAGTCAAACAAATGATGTCTTCCAGTTGTTGCTCGACAGTAACATCGGTCAGTGGCCCAGAAATATATGCGCCACCGGTATCGCTGAAAGTATAACCGCCGCCTGAGCCGCCTACGGCCATGGTTTGAAACAGTCCGGGAACAGCCGCGGTAACAGGATCATCGGCTACCCAAGAAAAGAGGAAAACACCTTTGTTCTTGGCTGCCTGGTTAGCCTGAAAAGCAACATCCCAATCAGCCTGGTCAACAGGAGTACCGTTCTGCGTGCCTTCGTCGCCAATCGTCACGACAGCCCAATAGTTGTTTTGCCCAGCTAAGGCATCTGTGCCCCAGTTATACCAATTCACCAGATCAGTTACTGCCGGGCCGTTGTCTTCCTGGTGGTTAGTCACGGGTATACCGCCCTGCCCGGTAACAAGACTGGTGACGGACTCGTTGAAAATCCCAGATGTCGATGTAATGCTCATGAAACGAGCCCGAACATAGCAATCGCTATTCGGGCAACTCAAATTTGAAACAACTGACGATGCCTTGGCACCAATAGCCGTAATGTCATCTGACATACTACCGCTCGTATCGATCACAAATACGATATCCACGATACTGGTCGCGGAGGCCTGACTGACCGCGTCCCCCCCAATCAGGAGCGTGGCATGCGCCGAGGAGGCAACGCCCAAACCAGCAGCTGCAATCAGACTGAATAATTTGTATTTCATTGTATTCCCCTATCAGTAGAAGCTGAACTATCCAACGATATGATGAATAGTAATAAGCACGCTTCATGCCACGACAAAGAAATAGACCACAACTATTTGTTTTTGAATAAAACTTACTTGTGCAGCCGATATTTTTTCACCTCTGATGTAAAAAATATCGACAAAAGGAGTCAAGTGCTATTTCCGCCAGCGCGCTGCGGCGCTGTCGTCGGCGTCGCGGGCATCGACCCAGCGTCCACCATCCGGCGTCGCTTCGCGCTTCCAGAATGGAGCGCGGGTTTTCAGGTAGTCCATGATGAACTCGCAGGCGGCGAAAGCTTCGCCGCGGTGGGCGCTGATCACGGCAACGAGCACGATCTGGTCGCAGGGCTTGAGCGGGCCGACGCGGTGGATGACCAGCGCGTCATAGATATCCCAGCGGTCGTTGGCCTCGGCGACGATGACCTCCAAGGCCTTTTCCGTCATGCCGGGATAGTGTTCCAGCGTCATTTCCGCAACGCTGGCCCCATCGTTCATGTCACGGACCAGGCCGAGGAAGCTGGCCAATGCGCCAACCCGGGCGTCAGCCGCCCGCAGCGCCAGCAACTCGGCGCCAAGGTCAAAATCGGCTTCCTGCACCCGGACGGTCATGCTCAGATTACCTCGCGTGCTTCCATGAAACGCAACTTGGGATACTTCTCTTTGACCATGTTGAGATAAACATTGTTCGGCGCCAGATAGACCGGATCGTCGGCCCCGTCGAGGGCGACGTTGGCGCTGTAGCGGTCGGAAATCTGGCGCAATTCGGCAGCGTCGCCCTGAATCCAGCGCGCCGTCGCGCAGTTGTACGATTCGAAAATAACCTGCACGCCGTATTCGTTCTCCAGACGGCTGGCCACGACGTCGAACTGCAGCGTGCCGACGGCGCCGAGGATCAGGTCGGTACCGGAGAGCGGCCGGAACAGCTGGGTCGCGCCTTCTTCCGCCAGTTGCTGCAAGCCTTTTTGCAGCTGCTTGATCTTCAGCGGATTGGCGATGCGGGCCAGGCGGAAGTGTTCCGGCGCGAAGGACGGGATGCCGGTAAAGCGGAGGTCTTCGCCTTCGGTAAAGGTTTCGCCGAGACGGATCGTGCCGTGGTTCGGGATGCCGATGATGTCGCCCGGATAAGCTTCGTCGGTCGTACTGCGGTCGCGGGCCATGAAGGTGATGGCGTTATTGACTGCCATGAACTTGCCACCAGCGCCCTGCTTGACCTTCATGCCGCGCTCGAAGCGACCGGAGCAGACGCGCAGGAACGCGATACGGTCACGGTGCTTGGGGTCCATGTTGGCCTGGATCTTGAACACGAAACCGGAGAATTTCGGCTCGTTCGGCGCCACTTCGCGCGTCGTGGACGGCCGGGCAATCGGCGCTGGCGAAAGATCGACGACGGCATCGAGCAGGCTCTGCACGCCGAAGTTGTTGACCGCCGAACCGAAGAAAACCGGCGACTGCTTGCCGCTCAGATAAGCCTCGGCATCGAAAGCGTGCGACGCGCCACGGACCAGTTCGATGTCCATGCGCAACTCGTCGGCCTGCGAGCCGATCAGCTCGTCGAGACGCGGGTTGTCGAGCCCCTGGATGATCTCGGCCGTGCCCTTTTCGGCCTGCGGGTCGAAGAAGGCGATGGCGTCGTCGTAGAGGTGATAGACGCCGCGGAATCGCTTGCCCATGCCGATAGGCCAGGTCATCGGTGCGCACTGGATGCCGAGCACCGACTCGATTTCGTCGAGCAGGTCGATCGGCTCCTTGCCTTCGCGGTCGAGCTTGTTAATGAAGGTCAGGATCGGCGTGTCGCGCATGCGGCAGACGTTGAGCAGCTTGATCGTCTGCGCTTCGACACCATTCACCGAGTCGATCACCATGACCGCCGAGTCCACAGCCGTCAGCGTGCGGTAGGTATCTTCCGAAAAGTCTTCATGGCCGGGCGTATCAAGCAGGTTGATCATGCATTCGCGATACGGAAACTGCATGACCGACGAGGTCACCGAAATACCACGCTGCTTTTCCAGCTCCATCCAGTCCGAGGTCGCGTGCCGAGAAGCCTTGCGGGCGCGCACTTCGCCGGCCACCTGAATAGCGCCGCCGAACCACAGCAACTTTTCGGTCAGCGTCGTTTTACCGGCGTCAGGGTGGGAAATGATGGCAAAGGTACGCCGGCGGGCAATTTCGGTATCGAGGGGAGTCACGGCAGGGCTTGGAAATGCTGAAAGGCGGCCATTATACCTGCGCCGCCCGGCAAGCACCGGCGCTTACGCGACGGGCAGCACCTGCCGGTACACGGCCCGGCTAGCGTAGGCCATCCATGGCAGCGTCAGCGGCAGGAGCGGCATAAGGAGGACGCTGCCGATTGTCACGGTCGACAGGAAAAAAGCCCAAAAAATGGAAGGCAGGAAATTGGTAAAAACAATGCGCACGCTCAATACCACAGCCTCAACCAGCCCGGCCCGGCGCTCGCAGAGCAGCGGAACGGAAAAGGCTGCCACACAGTAGAGCAGCAAGGCGACAACCAGACCGGAAACGCCGGCCCAGCGGACGAAAGAGAGCACATTGGCATTGGCCGGCAGCAGCTTGTCGAGCCACACCGGCGTCGCCCCGACCATGTAGGCGTAGAGAATCGCCGCGTCGGTGACGAAGATCATGAAGAGCAGCGCACAAACCAGTGCCAGTGCCCAGAGCGCCCGGGAAGCCCGTGCAAAGCCGCTGATAATACTGACCGGCCCGACCGGCTCACCAGCTTCGAGCGCCCTGGCGATTCCAAAAAAACCGGCGAGAACAACCGGGCCGATCAGCATGAAGGCGCCCGCCGCGGCGATGATGAACGGCGTCCAGCCCTTAGCCAGCAGGCTGCCCATGATCGCCAGCCCGCCGAGCGTAAAAATGAGGGCATAGCCGATGCTGATGCCGCGCGTCGCATTGGCTATGCGCCAGCCATCAGCCAGCGCGCATTGCAGGCCACCAAAGCTTAAAGGGGAAAGGATCATCGCTCGTCCGGTTGAAAAACAGCCACCCCGGCAGGATGGCTGCGCTATTGACCGAGACTACCGAAAAGCCACCCTACCCTGCCCTAATGCAAATCAAATTTGCCGGGCGGGTTTAAAGCCAAGCGGTCAAACGACGACCAGGGTCTGCCGCCCGTACCACTCCTCACCGGCCGGCAGCGAGATCGGGCGAGTCGCCGCCGCTTCGACACAGAGCATGTGGCGCCAGCCGTTGGCCGGCATGTCCTTGAGCTCGGCACAGCGGTCGACAAACGGGTTCCACACGACAACATCCGGGAAACCCTGATTCTGCATGGCCAGGGTCTGTTTGCCGCTGTGCAGCAGTTGCGGCCGCTTGGCGTTGAAATAGACGCGGTCGACTTCACTGTCGACGGTCAACTCGGGACGGGATTCAAGGGCGTTCCGGCCTCCGTCGAGCGAATCGCAGTACTCGAGCCCTTTCACACCTTCCAGCACCGCCTCCTCGACCTGCGCGACGCGCAGATAGGTGTGCAGTGCGCCGGTAAAGGAAAACGGCGCGCCGCCAGTGTTGGTGACGCCCAGCTCGACGTCGATACGGTCGGCTTCGATCATCAGCGTCAGTTCGGCATGGAAAGTGTGCGGCCAGAGCGCCAGCGTGGACTCGTCGCTGGCGATTTCCATTGTGACCAGCGCAAAATCGTCTGCCGTTCGCTCCGAGCTGACCGACCATTCGCGGGTACGGACGAAGCCGTGCTTGGGCAGATCACCACGCTCGGCAAATTGCGGAAAACAGACGGGAACACCACCGCGAACGGCGACGCTGCCGTCGAAGACGGCTTTATCGGACAAAAACAGACGTTCCTTGCCATCGGGCGGCACCCACGACAAGACCTGTGCCCCCAGTTTGCTGATGACGGCGGTAGCGCCACGCGGGCCGTTCAGGCGAAGGGCTTCGATGCCGTGGAAGTCGATGGTTTCAATGGAGGGTTTCATGAGAATTCGGAATCACGTAAAGGTGGGGACGGACATGCAGGAACTCGACATCGTGACCGAGCAGCGTAACGCTGCCAGAACGCCGGTCGTTCCCGGTATCGCTGTATTCGAAGGAGTAGACGCGGCGCAGCCTGAGCCGCCCGGCGTCGTCGCGGGCCAGACGCACCGAGGCGCCGACAACGGTTTCATCGAGAAACTGCAGACCGTCATCCTGACAGGCAGTACGGGCCGCATTGACGCCGATTTCACGCGTTTTCAGGCTATCCAGCCAGAACCAGACGCCGACGGCGGTCAGGGCAAGAAACAACACTTCGCTCAGATTCATCGCTCAAGTATACGTAAAGTGGAAATACTGCACAGAAATTCCGGCGAAATTACCGGATAATCCGCATGTCAAATTTTTCCCAGTGATCATGGAATCTCCGCTGCAACTGCTACGCGAGCTTTTCCCATTCGGCCAATCCAGCGCCGAACAGAAAAGTGCTGCCGCAGTTCGTGGATTGCTGGATACGGTAACCGGCCTGTCACCGCAGGAGACCATTGCCAAGCTGGCCGGCACCGTTCTGCCCAGCATCAACGGCCAGCCCAATCTGCACATGCGCTTCAAGCTCCTTGAAGACGTCAGGCTGGAAGCCGAAGAAGCCCTGCCCGTTCTCGAAAAGCTCATTGGTCAGTCCGTATTGCCGCTACCGCTCAAGGCAGCCACCTGTGCGCTGCAGGCCGACAATCTGCTCAAGGGCCTGGCCATCGCCTACACGAGCATTGCCCGCGGCATCAACAATGGCCATTTCAACGAAGGCCTGAGCCATCTGCTGCATCGCAGTGCGCAACGCGCGATGGCCATGATCGCCCGCCGCCAGCTGCTGGCTTACCGCGCCTACGCCGCCCCCTCAGCGAGCTCCTGGCTGGCCCTGCACGAACTCTACAAGATGGTGCGCGGCCCGCGCTCAAAACCGCTGAATGGCGAAACCGCCCCGATCGAGCACGAATACCTCGGCGCCCTGCTATTCGCCTACCTGGAACCGACCAAACTGCCCCGGGCCGAGCTCGACATCATCAACACCTGCACCCGGCAACTGGCAGCCTACGCGCTGGTCGGCGAAGTCACGCCGGAAACCGGCAGCGGCAAAACCGCCGACGCCTGCTTCCTGGTTCGTACCGACGAAGGAAATCCGGGTTACCCGATGATGCGCCTGCCGTCAGGCACCTCGATCTTCGGCAGCCTGCTTATCGACTGTACCCAGGTCATCACCGCCATTGACCGAAACATCACGCGCCGCCCGGGCAAGGCCATCGATCCCGATCTCGATGCTACCCCTGCCCTTTTGCAGATGCTGCGCGTCGCCATCGGCGGCAAGAGCGCCCGCCGTTTCAGCCGAACCCGCTTTCGCCCGCGTGGCGACCTGGTCAGCGGCTTTGGCGCGGTCCTCAGCTTTCTTGACGGCAACACCTTTTCCCGCCGCTCCGTAGACGCGTCCTCGCGCTACGATGGCCGTGATTACACGTCCAGCGAATGGGCCATGATCGATGAAAGCCCGGACGGTTTCCTTCTTCGTTTCATCAAGGGGGAGAAGCGCAACCTCGGTGCTGGCGACCTCGTTGCCTTGCAGCCGCGTGAATCGAGCAAGATTCACGTCTGCCTGGTTCGCCGTATTTCGTCTTCGCAAATTCGCCTCGAAGTCGGTTTGCAGCTGATGTCGCCGCAGGTCAGCGTGGTCGACATCGTAGCCGAAGAAACACCGGATCAGCGCGCTGTATTCCTGCACAACCTGCCGGCCTACGGCAAGTTTTCAGGCCTGATTACCGCCCCCGGCGCCTACCGGACGGGTCAAAAAGTCATGGTCAAATTACCGGGACGTTCGCTGCATCGACAAATCGGGACATGCATGGAAGCCAATGAGGGGCTAGAATTCTTCGCCCTAGACCGCCTTCCGGATTAAGGGCCTAACAGGCTCCCCCCAAATGCTCAGCTATCGCCATGCTTTTCACGCCGGCAACCACGCCGACGTGCTGAAACACCTCATTCTGATCGAGATCGCCCAGTACATGGCTGAAAAGCCGGCGCCGTTCTGGATCATCGATACCCACGCCGGGGCCGGGCGTTATTCGCTGGATTCAGCCCATGCCACCAAGCTGAGCGAATACCGCGATGGCGTCGCCCGCCTCTGGGAGGCCAAGGTACTCCCCAAGGCGGCGCTCAACTACCTCGATTTCGTCAAGATGCTGAACCCGGACGGCCAGTTGCGCCATTACCCCGGCTCGCCGTGGCTGGCCCGCCAGTTGCTGCGCGACAGCGACCGTCTGCGGCTTTATGAAATGCACAGCACCGACGGCAAGCTGCTCATGGAATGCTTCAAGGGTAGCGGCCGCGAGGTTTCGATCACCGACGGCGACGGCTTTGCCGGCCTCAAGGCCATCCTGCCGCCGCCACCACGCCGGGCGCTGGTCCTCATCGATCCATCCTACGAAACCAAGGGCGACTACGCCGCTGTCGTCAAGACGCTGCAGGATGCCCTCAAACGTTTCCCCACCGGCACTTACGCGCTGTGGTACCCGATGCTCGGCAAGCCGGAATCCCGCCAGTTGCCGGAAAAGCTGAAACGACTGGGTGCGGCCAACTGGCTGCACGCGACGCTGGAAGTCAAGGCACCCTCGCGCGATGGCTACGGCATGCACGGCAGCGGGATGTTCATCATCAACCCGCCGTGGACGCTGGAAAAGACTCTTCACGAAACGCTGCCGACGCTGGCTACCCTGCTCGCCCAGGACGCCGGCGCGAAATACACGCTGGAAAGCGAATCAACCTAGCTCGGTGTATTTGGCCCGCGAGCCATAGGCTTTGTCGACCGGATATTTTTCGGCGTTTTTAGCCAGCTTGGCACGGGCCGCGGCGGCGAGATCGATACCTGCCGTATCGGCGATGAGCAGCAGGTAGAGCAGGATGTCGGCGCATTCGTCGCGCAGTGCTTCGGCCGCTTGCGGATCGGCCGGCAGCGCTTCGACCTCGGCATCACTTTTCCATTGCGTCAGCTCCAGCAACTCGGCCGCTTCCAGGTTGAGCGAAGTGATCAGATTGCGCAGGGTGTGAAACTGACGCCAGTCGCGTTCATCGCGAAACGCCAGCAATGCTGCGGTCAACGCCGAAAATTCGCTCATTTTGAAATCCTTTTGATAGAACGCTGATCATGCCAGCCCATCCCGAATGCGGCAACGCGCGCAGTTTGGAAGCGGGGAACCTTCAGCGGCTCGGCACAATCAAATTAGTGTAGTTTTCGCGAACGTCGGCGCTGTAAACCGGAGTCCCCAAGCTGGGCGGAGGTGTTGCGTGGTCACGGCTGATGCGGGTTTTTGAGAAAATTTTCGAGGCGGTTCCCGATGGCTTGCTGGTGGTCGATGCGGCAGGCCTGATTCTGTATGCGAACGGCGCGCTTGAACGTCTGTTCGGCTACAGGCCGGACGAACTGACCGGCCAGCCGGTCGAGCGCCTGACGCCACACCAGCTGGCCTCGGCGCATGCTGCCTATCGCGAACAATACCAAGCGGCACCGAAGGCTCGCGCGATGGGCGCAAGCAACGATCTGTTTGGGTGCCGCAAGGATGGCCGCCTTTTTCCCGTAGACATCATGCTTTCTCCGCTGGAAATCGGCGACCAAAAGCAAACGCTGTGTGTCGTGCGCGATGCCACGGTACGCAAGGAGGTTGAGGCGAAGCTGCATATCGCCAACACGGTATTTCAGTCCACCCAGGAAGCCATCGTGGTGACCGATGTCGATTGCTGCATCGTCGCCGTCAATCCCGCCTTCGAGATGGCGACCGAGTACAGCGAGAAGGAAGTGCTGGGCCAGCACATGCGCCTGCTGCGTTCGGGAAGGCACGACCCGTATTTCTATCGGCGGATGTGGGACTCGATTCTGAGTACCGGCGAGTGGCAGGGGGCAATCTGGAATCGGCGGAAGAGCGGCGAGATTTATCACGAGTGGCTGTCGATCAGTACGGTCAGGGACCGCGACGGCAAGCCGGTCCAGTATGTCGGAATTACCACCGACATGGGCCGGATGAATCACGTCGAGACCGCTGTCGAGCGCCTGGCCCACTACGACGCGCTGACCGGACTGCCCAACCGCCTGCTGCTCAATTCGCGCATCCAGAAGACCTGGGAGCGCGCCCACCGCGACGGCAAGCCATTCGCCGTGATGTTCCTCGACCTCGATGGCTTCAAGGCGGTCAACGACAGGCTCGGCCACCCGGTCGGCGACGAACTGCTCAAGGTTGTCGCCAACCGCCTGCGCGAGAACATGCGCGAAACGGATACGATTGCCCGGCTTGGCGGCGACGAATTCCTGATTGTTCTCGAGGATGTCGGGCGCGACGATATCGTCGCGGTTGCCGAGCAATTGATCGAACGAATCAGCGCCCCATTCGACCTCGGCCTCGCCGAGCCGGTCTGCGTCGGCCTGAGCCTGGGCTGGAGCCATTACCCGGAGCATGCCGACAACGTGCCGGCGCTGATCCGCCAGGCGGATGAAGCGCTGTATCAGGTCAAGCGCTCGGGCCGCGGGGCATGGCGGGAGTATTGCGCTTAGTTCGCCAACGCCAGGCAGGTAAAATCGGCCAATCTCGCGGTTAGCCAGCATTGCTACGGTCAACCCGAAAAAACGGCCAAAATTGAAATATCCCAAGGAGTCCGCATGCCCCTCTTCCGCCTCGCTGACAAACAACCGCAGATCGGCGACAACGCCTGGATCGCCCCCAACGCCACGGTCATCGGCGACGTTCACCTCGGCGCCAACAGCTCGATCTGGTGGAACGCCACGCTGCGCGGCGACAACGACCCGATCCACATCGGCGACAATACCAACATCCAGGACGGCTCGGTGCTGCATACCGACGAAGGCGTCCCGATGCACATCGGCAACAACGTCACCATCGGCCACCTCGTCATGCTGCACGGCTGCACGGTCGGCGACGGCAGCCTGATCGGCATCGGCTCGGTCATCCTCAACCGGGCGGTGATCGGCAAGGGCTGCATCGTCGGCGCCAATACGCTGATCCCTGAAGGCAAGGTCTTTCCTGACCGCGTGCTGATCGTCGGCTCGCCCGGCAAGGTGGTGCGCGAACTGAGCGATCAGGATGTCGCCAACCTGCAGAAATCGGCCGAACACTACGTTGCCAACGCGAGTCGTTATCGCGACACGCTCAAGCCGCTGTAAGCCGGCCAGCCGATGCGTTTCCTGCTCATTCTGCCCCTGCTGCTGGTTGCCAGCCTGAGCCGCGCCGACCCGTGCGATGAGTTGCCGAAGCCATCGGTGACGATCAAGCGCATCGACGAGCGCCTCAACTACAACACCGAGTACAGCTACAGGTCGCTGACCAACATCGGCGCCGCGTTGGCCCGCCCCGGCAAGCAGGTGCTCGGCCTGACCCGCGGCAATGCGACAGTCAGTTTCGCCTCGGCGTCACCTTCGATCATCGACCCGACCGGCCGCTGGGAATGCGCCAGCCCGCAAATCACGCTGACTTTCGGCTTCAGCCCGATGACCGTCTACGTCGCCCGCGAATTTCCCGAAGGCACCTGCGCCTACAAGGAAATCCTCGAACACGAAATGCGCCACGTCGAGGCCTACCAGAAGCACATCGCCAGTATCGAGAAGGAGCTGACCGAGTCGCTCAATGGCCGCTTTGCCACCGCCGCCGTCTGGCGCGGCCCGGTCGGCCAGACCGCCGCCCGGCTCCGGCAGGAACTCGACGCGCGTTGGGCGCCCTACGTCCAGCGGCAGATCAAGCTGGTCGACGAAGCCCAGGCCAAAATAGATACCGCCGAAGAATACGAACGCGTCGCCAATGCCTGTGGCGGAGAAATCAGCAAAGTCCTGCGCGGCAAGTCATGAGCGACTTTGCAGCCCGGATTCAGGAAGCGCTACAGCCCTTGGCCGACACCGGCAGGGCCAAGGCGATGGCGTCCTACATGAAAGGAAAATTCCATTTCCTTGGCATCCAGACCCCGCCCCGACGCCAGGCCGCATTGCCGCTCATCCGCGCCTTCACGGGCCATCCGGTGGACGCTGCTCGCCAACTCTGGGCCTTGCCAGCGCGCGAATACCAGTATGTTGCGGTCGACCTGTTGCGCCGGCAGAACAAGCGGCTGGCGGCCAGCGACCTGCCGGCGCTCGAGGCGCTGGTCCAGGACAAATCCTGGTGGGACACGGTAGACGGGCTGGCCCCGACAATCGGCGCCATCGTCGCCCGCGAGCCGCAACTGGTCAGCCGGGGATGGATGCCTTGATCGAAGCTCCCGACTTCTGGCTACGCCGCGTCGCCCTGCTCCACCAACTGGACTGGAAAGAAAACACCGACCAAGCGCGGCTCTTCGCCTACTGCCTGCACTGCGCCGATGAACGGGAATTCTTCATCCGCAAGGCCGTCGGCTGGGCGCTACGCCAATATGCCCGCACCAACCCGGCCGCTGTGCGCCATTTCCTCGATACGCACCGTCAAAAACTGTCCGGACTATCGTTCCGGGAAGCGGCAAAACACCTGTAACCCGGACGAAAAAAAGCCACTATCCGATAGATAGTGGCCTTTCGCCGAGACTCGAAACGCTTTAAACGGCGCTCGCCAGATTCGACAGCGTGATGTTCGGACGCATGTTTTCCATCACCTTCTGCAAACCGACCCGGGCCTTGGTATTGATCAGCAGCGGAGCACGCAGATTCGGCGTGATCGCCGCCTTGCCACCTTCGTCCTGCTTGAACAAAACCTGCATGACCAACACATCCTCGGGAGCAGGTGACTGCAGCAGGGCGTTTTCGGCGTCACTCAACTCAAGTTCATAATTGAACCCAAGTGTCGTCGGGTCGACGATCTGGAAAGCCAGCATCGGATCATCAAGTGATTGCAGCGTAAAACTGGCCGGATGCTCCTTGCCCTCTTCATGGGCCAACATGAAACGCTTGTTCTGCTCAAAGCCGACCAGGCCACTGGGGAAATTGATGACTTTTTCCGGGCTCACCTCAACCGCACCAAACAAATAGGTTTCAATTTTCATTCTTGTTCTCCTCTCAATTGAAATGCATACAACATACCCCACACCATGCGGCGATGGTTGTATTTTCCACCACTATTGCGCATAGTGCACCCCCCATTTTTGCTGCACTGCCGCACCCATGCTGCCACCCATCGAACACCGCATTGCCGCCGAACTCGGCGTCCGCCCGGCCCAGGTCAACGCTGCCATTGCCCTGCTTGACGAAGGCGCCACCGTGCCCTTCATCTCGCGCTACCGCAAGGAAGCGACCGACGGCCTCGACGACACCCAGCTGCGCAATCTCGAAGAGCGCCTGACCTACCTCCGCGACCTCGAAGAGCGGCGCACCGCGATCCTGGCCAGCATTGAGGAACAGGGCAAGCTGACGCCGGAACTCAAGGCCGAGATCAGCGATGCCGAAACGAAGCAGCGCCTCGAAGACCTCTACCTGCCGTACAAGCAAAAGCGCCGCACCAAGGCACAGATTGCCCGCGAAGCCGGCATTGAGCCGCTCGCCCTCGGCCTCCTTGAAGACCCGAGCCTGACGCCGGACGACGAAGCCGAGAAATACCTCAACGCCGAGGCAGGTTTCGCCGACGCCCGCGCCGTACTCGACGGCGCTCGCCAGATCCTCATGGAAAAGTTCGCCGAGGATGCCGAACTGCTCGGCGGGCTACGCGCCTACCTCAGCGAACACGGTCACGTCAGGTCGACTGTCGTCGAAGGCAAGGAAACTGAAGGCGCCAAGTTCCGCGACTGGTTCGACTTCGCCGAACCGATTGCGACGATGCCCTCGCACCGCGCCCTGGCCCTGCTCCGCGGCCGCAACGAAGGCATGCTGCAAGTCGCGCTGGTCCTCGATTCCGAACTCGATCCGGAGTCTGTCAAACCCGGCACGCAAAACCCCTGCGAACAGCGCATCGCCGTCCGTTTCGGCATCAAGCCGCAGGGCCGGCCGGCCGACAAATGGCTGGCCGACACCGTGCGCTGGACCTGGAAGGTCAAGGTCTACACCCACCTCGAACTCGAACTCATGAACGAGCTGCGCGAGCGCGCCGAGGAAGAAGCCATCCGCGTCTTCGGCCGCAACCTGAAAGATCTGTTGCTCGCCGCCCCCGCCGGCCAGCACGTCACGATGGGCGTCGACCCCGGCATCCGCACCGGCTGCAAGATCGCCATCGTCGACGCCACCGGCAAGATGCTCGACCACGCCACCATCTACCCGCACGAACCGCGCTGCGACTGGGATGGTTCAATCGCCACCATCGGCCGCCTGGCTGCCAAGCACCAGGTCAGCCTGGTCGCCATCGGCAACGGCACGGCCAGCCGCGAAACCGACAAGCTGGTGCAGGACGTCATGAAGCGCTATCCGGAAGCCCGGCTGACGAAAATTGTCGTTTCCGAAGCCGGCGCCTCGGTCTATTCGGCCTCCGAATTCGCCGCCAAGGAATTCCCCGACCTCGATGTCTCGATCCGTGGCGCCGTTTCCATCGCCCGCCGCCTGCAGGATCCGCTGGCCGAGCTGGTCAAGATCGATCCGAAATCCATCGGCGTCGGGCAGTACCAGCACGATGTTTCGCAGACCAAGCTGGCGCGCAACCTCGATGCCGTCGTCGAGGACTGCGTCAATGCCGTCGGCGTCGACGTCAATACTGCCTCGGTGCCCCTGCTCGCCCGTATTTCCGGCCTGACCGCCGGGCTGGCTGCCAACATCGTGAGCTACCGCGACGCCAACGGCGCCTTCAAAAGCCGCGATGCCCTGAAGAAAGTCCCACGCCTCGGCGACAAGACCTTCGAGCAAGCCGCCGGCTTCCTGCGCGTGCCGAACGGCGACAACCCGCTCGACAGTTCGTCGGTGCACCCGGAAGCCTATCCGGTGGTCGAAAAAATCATTGTTGACCTCAACAAGTCGATCAAGGAAATCCTCGGCGACAGCCGCGCGCTCAAGGGCCTGAATCCGTCGAAATACACCGACGAGCGTTTCGGCCTGCCGACCGTCCAGGACATCTTCAAGGAACTGGAAAAACCCGGCCGCGACCCGCGCCCCGAGTTCAAGACGGCAACCTTCGCCGACGGTGTCGAAAAGGTCGGCGACCTGCGCCCGGGGATGATCCTAGAAGGCGTTGTTACCAACGTCGCCGCCTTCGGCGCCTTCGTCGACATCGGCGTTCACCAGGACGGCCTCGTCCACGTCTCAGCCCTGTCCAACACCTTCGTCAAGGATCCCCATTCCATCGTCAAGGCCGGCCAGGTGGTCAAAGTCAAGGTGCTCGAAGTCGACCTGCAGCGCCAGCGTATCGCGCTGACCATGCGCATGGGCGACGAGCCGAGCCAGGCCAAGCGCCACGACAACGCCCCGAGCGGCCGCGGCAATGCGCCGAGCCGGCCCCAGCCACGTAGTACCGGCCCGGCCCCGGCCGGCAACGCGATGGCGTCAGCCTTTGCCAAGCTGCGGAAGTAATTCGCACACTGCCACGGTCAACCCGAAAAAATGGCCAAAATCGAAATGGCCATTTTCATTTGCTTACAACCTGCAACAGGCTGCTGACAGCGTGATGGCAACTTGCAGACTAGACTGATGTCATCAAGACACCATTCCGCTGCCATCATGAAACGCCCCCTGCTTTTCCTCGCCCTCATCCCTCTCGCCCTGTGGGGGATTTTTGCCCTGCCCGACATCCTCGCCGCCAACCCCCCAGGCCCCTGGGCCTGGCGCCGACCGTTGATCATCCTCTCCGGCCTGCTCGCCCTGTGGTGGATGAGTGCCGGCATCCTGCTCGCCACCCGTTCGCCCAGGCTCGAACAACGCTTCGGCGGGCTCGACAAGCTCTACCGCCTGCACAAGAACATCGGCATCGGCGCCGGCCTCCTCGTCTTCACCCACTGGATGATCGAATGGCTGCCCAAGAACCTGTCCAAGGCCGGCCTGATCGCCGGGCCACGCGGCCCGCGCGGACCACGCGGCGAGCCCGATATGTGGATCGACCTGGCCAAGGATGTCGGCGAATGGGCCGGCTACATCCTGATGGCGCTGGTCGTCGTGGCGCTGATCAAACGCATTCCCTACCGCTATTTCCGCTGGGTGCACAAAGCCTTTGGTGCTGTTTTCCTGGCCGGCGCCTTCCACGGCCTGATCCTCATGCCGACGACTTTCTGGCAAAGCCCGCTCGCCTGGCTGACCGCCGTACTCGCCGCGGCCGGCGCTGTCCCCGCCCTGCTCTCGCTGACCAATCGGATCGGCCGCAAGCGCCAGCATCGCGCTGAAATCGTCTCGATCAGCCGGCACGACGGCAAGTTGCTTGAAATCGTCTGCCGTCCCGAGCAGAACTGGCCCGGCCACCAGGCCGGACAATTCCTCTTCGCCAACTTCGGCCCCCGCGGCGAAGGCGCCCACCCGTTCACCATCGCCTCGGCCTGGAACCCGCAGGAAGGTACGCTGACCCTGGCCATCAAGGCGCTCGGTGATTTCACCGCCCGCCTCCCGGCCTTGATCGAGGCCGGCCAAACGATCACCCTTGAAGGCCCCTACGGCGCATTTGATTTTTCGCCAAAAATTCCGGTTGACCGTGGGAATGCGGGTCATCAGGTCTGGGTTGCCGGCGGCATCGGCATTACGCCCTTCCTGGCCCGCCTCGAGCAACTGGCGGCCGCTCCGGCGCCAGCAAAAGCCACGGCCGACCTTTTCTACTGCACGCCAAACGCGGCTACCGGCGATTTCCCCGAAAATCTGGAAACCCTGTGCACTGCCGCCGGCGTTCGCCTGCACCGCCGCCAGACCGACCATACCGGCCTGCTCACGCCGGAGGAAGTCGCAGCTGCGCTGCAGCCCGAGAGCACCGTCTGGTTCTGCGGCCCGGCCGACTGGGGCAAGGCCCTGGGCCAGGCACTACAGACCGGAGGCCTGTCGCGCGCCGCCTTCCACCAGGAGGCCTTCGAGTTCAGATAGGTCCGGCATCGGCTGGTATGATTCGTTCTCCGCAACGAACATATGCAGTCATGACCAAGGTTTACGGCATCAAGAACTGCGACACCATGAAGAAGGCCATGAACTGGCTGACTGAAAATGGTGTCGCCTATGAATTCATCGATTACAAGAAGGCCGGCGTCGCCGAAGCCAACCTGCCCGACTGGAATACCCGCGCCGGCTGGGAAAAGCTGCTCAACACACGCGGCCTGATGTGGAAGAAGCTCAGCGACGAAGAACGTACCGCAGTCGACGAGGCAAAAGCCCTCAAATTGATGGCGCAGTACCCGAGCCTGATCAAACGCCCGGTCCTCGACACCGGCAGCCAGCTCATCGTCGGCTTCGCACCGGAAAACTATGCGGAAAAGCTGAAGTGAGCGGCAGTTACGTCCAGCGCTTCATCTTTGAAGGCCTCGATATTCGCGGTGCCGTCGTCCATCTCGGCGACGCCTGGCAGCAGATGCAGGCTGGCCGCGACTATCAGCCGACCGTCGCCAAACTGCTCGGCGAAACGGCCGCCGTCACCGCCCTGATTGCCGGCCAGCTCAAGCAGCCCGGCCGCCTGACCCTGCAATTGCGCGGCAACGGCGCCATCCAGTTGCTGGTCATGGACTGCAACGAACAGCTGCAAATGCGCGGCATGGCGCGCAGCAACCCGGTCGTTCTGGCCGCGCCGGTGCCCGAACTGCTCGGCGCCCACCAAGGCGGCCAGCTCATGATGAGCCTCGATATGCCGGAAGCCCGCCAGCCCTACCAAAGCTTCGTGCCGATGGTCGGCGACAGTATCGCGGCGATCTTCGAGCACTACCTCGAACAGTCCGAGCAGCAACCATCTCGCCTGTTCGCTGCGTGCAGCCAGGAAGCAGCGACCTGCCTGTTCCTGCAAAAGATGCCGGCCGCTGACCATCACGACGAAGATGGCTGGCAGCGCATCACCCAGCTGGCCGCTACGGTCAAGCCGGCCGAGTTGCTCGAACTCGACACTGAAAGCCTGCTCGGTCGCCTTTTCCACGAAGACATGAGCGAACGCGGCATCCGCCTCTACGACCCGCGCCCGGTGGCCTACCACTGCCCCGAGGACCGCAACAAGGTGGCCGACATGATCCGCAGTCTGGGCCATGCCGATGCCGAGACGATCCTCGCCGAACACGGTGAAATCGTCATTCGCGACGACATCTGCAACCGCGACTACCACTTCAGCGCCGACGATGTCGCCGCCCTGTTCGCCGTCAGCGAAGGCAAGGCACTGCATTGACCCTGCCGACTGACTCTTTCGTCCTCGGCCGAAGAGTCGAGCTGCTCTATCGAAATGTGCTGCTCGGGCAGGTCGTTTCGATCGTCAATTCGTCGATCCTGACCTGGGTCGCCGTTTCCCTGGTGGGCAACTCAGCCGTTTATGGCTGGTGGCTGGCCACCATCGTGATCGCCGCCCTGCGCCTCAGCCAGGCCATCGCCTACCGGCGTACAGACCTTGCTCTCCGCTTAAAAAACGCCGGCGGGTGGCGCCAGCGTGCCCTGTGGAGCGGCACCGGCGCCGGTCTCGTCTGGGCCAGCGGCGCCCTGCTGCTCATGTCACAAGGCAACACCCACCTGCAACTGCTGACCGGTCTGGTCATGTCCGGCATGGTCGCCGGCGCCGTACCCATCCTGGCGGCCGACCGCCTTATCTTCCGCTGCTACGCGACACCCGTAGCCCTCGCCGTCGCCTTCGGAACGCTCGGCAGCGACCCGTTGCATATCGCCTTCACCGCCATGTCGTTGATCCTCCTGCTGGCGGTAACTCGCAGTGCCGATTTCTTTCACGGCGCCCTGCAGGAAACCTTCCGGCTTGAACACGAAAAAGACGGCCTGCTGACAGAACTGGCCCACGCCCGGGATGTCGCCGAACGCTCAAACCGCGCCAAGACCGAATTCCTGGCCAATATCAGCCATGAACTGCGTACGCCGATGAACGGCATCATCGGCATGGGCGATATGCTGTCCCTCGAGTCCCTGACCCCGGAGCAACAGGAATTGCTGCACCACCAGCGCGAATCTGCCGACCAGCTCATGCAACTGATCAATCACCTGATCAAGCTGTCGGCCCTCGAAGCCGGCCATGTCCAGATCAAACACACCTCGTTTGCCGTCGGCAGCATGTTCGAAGGCCTGCTCTCCGGCCAGCAGAAAGCAGCAGCGGCCAAAAACCTCACCCTGTCGCTGCATTCCGATCCAGCACTACCTGAAATATTGATCGGCGACCCCGACCGCCTGCACCAGATTTTCAGTCATCTGGTCGGCAATGCCATCAAATTCACCAACCAGGGCAACGTCGACATTGCGACGAAGCTGCTCGAGCGTCACGGCAACACTGTCAAAATCGAGTTCTCGGTCGTCGATACCGGCCCCGGCATGACAGCGGAAGAACTTCGAATGATCAGCGGCCTGCTTGTTCAGGGCGACGGTTCGACCATTCGCAAGCACGGTGGCATCGGCGTCGGCTTGCCGATCGCCCGCAAGCTGGTCGAACTGATGGGCGGCAAACTGGACATCGAAACCGAGCTCGGCCGGGGCTGCACCTTCCGCTTTACGCTGGCTTTGGAAGCCACCGAACCCGAGGCCGGGCACACTTAGCTGGAAGCCTGATCGGGCCGGTCTTAGAGCACCTTGCCGGGATTCATCAAACCGCGCGGATCAAGCGCCTGCTTGAGCGAGCGCATTAGCGCCATTTCGACCGGACTCTTGTAGCGCAGGATTTCCTCGCGCTTCAACTGGCCAAGGCCATGCTCGGCCGAAATCGAACCGTTCAACGCATGAACCGCATCATGAACGATGCGGTGCACCTCGGGCTCGCAGGCCAGGAAGCTGACGTTGTCGCCGGCGTTGGCTTGCGACAGGTTGTAATGCAGGTTGCCATCGCCAACGTGGCCGAAGGCAACGACGCGTACGCCAGGAAAGGCCTTAGCCAGCACCGCATCGGCCGTCGCCAGGAATTGGGGAATCCGGGAAACCGGCACCGAAACATCATGCTTGATGCTGATGCCCTCGATCTTCTGCGCTTCGGAAATATTCTCGCGCAGCGCCCACAGCTTTTTCGCCTGCGTTTCCGATTGCGCCACGACGCCGTCGCTGACTTCGCCAGCCTCCAGGCGCCCGGCCAGCCAGGCTTCGACGGCGGCCGGATCGGCCTCGGAAAACTCGGCCAGCACGTACCATGGCGCTTCGTCGGTTGGCCGCAAGGTATCGGGAATGTTCTTGAGGACCAACCCGAGAGAGGTTTCAGAAACCAGCTCGAAGGCCGTCAGTTGGGCATCAAAAGCGGTTTTGGCCAGATTCAGCAGGTCGACCGCCGCAGCCGGTGAAGCGATATTGAGCCAGCAGGTAACCTGCCTTTTGGGCAGCGGAAAAAGCTTGAGCACGGCGCCGGTAATGATACCCAGCGTGCCCTCGGCACCGATAAACAACTGCTTGAGGTCGTAACCGGTATTGTCCTTGCGCAGGCCGCGCATACCGTTCCAGATGTCGCCATTGGCCAGAACCACTTCGAGACCGAGCGTCAGTTCGCGCGTGTTGCCGTAGCGCAAAACCTGCACACCGCCAGCATTGGTCGACAGATTGCCACCGATCTGGCACGTCCCTTCCGACGCCAGGGCCAGCGGAAACAGCCGGTCGGCGGCGCGGGCGGCCTCCTGAACGGCAGCCAGCGTGCAGCCGGCCTCGACTGAAATTGTGCTGTTTTTCCGGTCGACCGTGAGAACGCGGTTCAGGCGGCTCAAGCTGACGACTACCGCGCCGCCCGAGTCGTCCGGCGTTGCCGCACCGCACAGGCTGGTATTGCCGCCCTGCGGCACGATCGCCACGCCAGCCTCGGCGCAAATCTTGACGACCGCGGCCACCTCGGCAGTGTTGCCGGGACGAACGACACATTGCGCCGCGCCGCGGTAACGGCCGCGCCAATCGGTGACAAAAGGGGCGATGTCGGCCGGATCGGTCAGCACCTGGGCGGCGCCGACCGCTTTGGCCAGTCGATCAGACAGGCTGGGCGTAGAGGTCATGGTGATCGGCGTCGATGACCTTCACCTGGATGAAATCGCCGGGTTGGGCGTCGAAATGACCGTCGATATAAACCACACCGTCGATTTCCGGCGCGTCTGCTTTGGAACGGGCAATCGTGCCCTCTTCATCGACCGCATCGACCAGCACCTGAATGACCGTGTCGATCTTGGCTTCCAGCTTGGCGGCGGAAATATCTTCCTGAACCTGCATCAGCCAGCGCCGACGGTCTTCGCGCACATCCTCCGGCGGCAGGCCGGCGAGTTCGTTGGCCTTGGCACCTTCGACCGGAGAGTAGGCAAAAGCACCGACGCGGTCGAGCTTGGCGTCTTCGAGGAACTGGATCAACTGGTCGAAATCCTCGTCGGTCTCACCGGGGAAGCCGGTGATGAAAGTCGAGCGGATGACGATTTCCGGGCAGATGTCGCGCCACTTGGCGATGCGCTCAAGCGTATTTTCGGCCGAGGCCGGACGCTTCATTGCCTTGAGTATGGTCGGGCTGGCGTGCTGGAAAGGCACATCAAGGTAAGGCAGGATCTTGCCTTCGGCCATCAGCGGGATGACATCATCGACCGACGGATACGGGTAAACGTAATGCAGACGGACCCAAATGCCGAAGCTGGCCAGCGCCTCGCACAACTCCTTGAGGCGCGACTTGACCGGCTTGCCGCCCCAGAAGGCGGTGCGATATTTGAGATCGACGCCATAGGCGCTGGTGTCCTGCGAAATGACCAAAATCTCTTTTACGCCAGCCCGGGCCAGGTTTTCAGCCTCGGCCAGCACGTCACCAACCGGCCGCGAAACCAGCGGACCGCGCAGCGACGGGATGATGCAGAAGGTGCAGCTGTGGTTGCAGCCTTCGGAAATTTTCAGGTAGGCGAAGTGATCCGGCGTCAGGCGGACGCCTTGTGGCGGCACGAGGTCGGAATACGGATCGTGCGGTTTCGGCAGGTGGGTATGGACGTAACCCATGACCTCGTCGGCGGCGTGCGGGCCGGTGACGGCGAGCACGGCCGGGTGCGTCGACTGCACGATATCGCCCTTGGCGCCGAGGCAGCCGGTGACGATGACCTTGCCGTTCTCGCTGAGCGCTTCGCCGATGGCGTCGAGCGATTCCTCGACGGCGGCATCGATGAAACCACAGGTATTGACGATCACCAGATCGGAATTGTCGTAGCTCGGCGAAATCTCGTAGCCTTCGGCGCGCAGCTTGGTCAGGATGCGCTCGGCATCGGAACTGGCCTTCGGGCAGCCGAGGGAAACGAAGCCGACGGTCGGCACTTTTTGCTGAATAGTCATGCGATGGAAACCTTATCCGGACAGGCCGGCAAACAAAGGGCGTATTTTACGGGGGATTCAGGCCGGCAGGCGGGCAAGTGCCTGTTTCAGCGCCTCAAAACATTTCGCGTCGATGGCCGTGCCAACATTCTCGGCCATGATTTCCAGCGTCTTGGGAATCGGCACAGCGCCGCGATACGGGCGTTCGGCGGTGATCGCGTCGAAAATATCGGCCGTCGTAATGATCCGCGTTTCGAGGCAGATATCTTTCGCCGTCAAGCCGCGCGGGTAACCCTTGCCATCGAAGCGTTCGTGGTGGGCGGCCGACACCTGCGCCAGCTCGGTAAAGGCGTCGATGCGCGAGAGGATCGTCTCGGTGTACATCGCGTGCGCCTTGACCGCTTCCCACTCCTCGTCATCGAGCTTGCCGGGTTTGTCGAGCACGCTGTTGCTGACGCCAAGTTTGCCGACATCGTGCAGCAGCGCACCGCGCTTGAGCCAGCGCCGACGGTCTGCCGCCAGACCGAGCGTTTCGGCGATCAGGTCGGCGTAGAGCGCGACCCGCGCACTGTGCCCGCTGGTGTAGGGGCTCTTCGAGTCGACAACCTGGCCGAAAGCAGCGGCGATGTCGTCGAGATAATCGTCATCAAGCGCCACGACATGCCCGGCCGGCTCAAGCGCCAGCACCGCTGTCATGACATCAGGCGAAGCCAGCATTGTCCAGAAGGCGTGGTCGCCTTCCAGTTGCTCGAATGCCGCCACCAAAACGGGATCGAACCAGCCGCCAACACGCTGCCGAACCTCCTCGAAAGCGGCCGACGGGCCGCCCGAGGTATGAAAAACATCAATCACCTGAGCCAGTAGCGCAATGCGCGAATAAAGCGGAATTGCCTCGCCGGCCAAGCCGTGCGGCTTGCCCTGTCCGTTGAAATGCTCGTCCAGGCTGTAGATACCGGCCGACACGCTCTCGGGAAAACGTAGCAGGCGGGCGATTTCGGCACCCCGCTGGCAGCGGGTGGCGATCAGCTCGGTGGCGATCTGTTCGCCGTCGCGCATGATCGTCATGACGCTGCGAAAACGCTCGGCCAGTGGCGCCCTCAGCCCGGTGTGGCTGAGCACGAACTGGAGCACTCTCGGCAGGCTGTCGCCGACCTGCTTGAAATCGCGCTTGAAGCTCAGGTCGTCGGTTAGGTAGAGCTCGCAGATGCGCGCCGCATTGCTGCTGCAGCCCAGATCCTTGAGCAGCAGGGTGTAATAAAGATTCCACAGATCGTCGTCGCCAAGCCCGAGGCGACGACCGACGTGCATGCCGATCCAGCAACAACGCACGCAGTGACCTTCCGGCTGCCCTTCAGTAATGTCGAGCGCATGGCTGAGCGCCGAGATCAACTCGGAGAGTTTCAAGCCGGCCAGGGCCGGCAAGGTGAACTGAACTGGAGAATTAGCGGGCATTGGTTCGTAGATTACCAACAAACCATGAAGTTCTCTCGCTACTCAGAGATTTCTGCACGCCGGTGAGAACGGCCAACTGACTTTCGTCATCGACTGAAACCGAAAATATGGCTCGATAACAATAAAATTTCTCGATCACTCCATTGCCTGCATCCGTAACACTGACGCCAGAAACTTTATTCGTTATAATTCGCGCCCCAGCGTTCTTAGCTCAGTTGGTAGAGCGTCTGCCTTACACGCAGAATGTCGGCGGTTCGAGCCCGTCAGGACGCACCAGATATACACTTCATGATCAGTCATGAAGTACCAAAGCCCCGCTCCGGCGGGGCTTTTCGTTTGTATATCCGCCCCACGCCGTCTATATCCATTCCATGGAATACCGACATTCCTGACGGTATCGGCGACTGAACACTCTGAAACAGCAATTCGCATGACGAATTCGGCCGAAAAGTCGCTAAAACCAGCTTTCCCAAAGGGAGTGCATCTCCCGACCGAGCCCGCCGGGGCAATGCTTTGGCGCTTGAAGAACCGGTTCGACAACAAATGGAAGTCCTTGGCCGGCCGCGCCTGCAACGGATCGCCAATGTCTGGATCCGGGTTTATTCCGCAGCAAAGCAAACTCAGCGAGGAATTTGCGGATGGGGCGCGGCTTTGTCCTGTTTCTTGACTAACTTGCCTATTTTTTCCTTTTCCAAAGGGCGATTCGGGGATTACATAAATGACCGGCCGCACAGCGAACGGCTGTAGCTTCGGAACCGACTGGAATACCACCTCACACAAGGCGGCCAAATAGAAAACTCAACGACGATGGTCCAACCCCGTCTGTCGGCGAAACGATAGGGTTTTTCTCCATCGCATGGGACACCTTCGCTCGGTCTTACTTGCAGCGAGCAGCTCGATTCCTAACCAAGCCACTGCAGCAAAGTGCTGTAAAGCCGGTCGGGGTCGACGGGCTTCGCTACAAAATCGTTCATTCCTGCCGCCCGGCAGCGTTTTTCATCTTCAATGAATGCATTTGCCGTCATGGCCACGACGACAATATCCTTGCCACCTTCAAGCTGTCGAATGGCCTTCGTTGCCGTCACCCCATCCATTTTTGGCATCTGCATATCCATGAGAACCAAGGCGTAAGTGCCCGGGCGGGAACCGCCAAACTTGGCGACAGCATCTTCTCCATCTTCCGCCACGTCGCAAACAAGCCCCACTTCTTCGAGAATTGCCTGGGCAACGAGTTGGTTTATTTCGTTGTCTTCAACCAGCAATATTCGGGACCCTGCGAACCTCTCCCGCAACTGCTCGACGACATCCCTCTTCGGGTTCGTATTGAAGTCCGAATTTTCTCCATCCGTTTTCTTCAGCCGCACCGTAAACCAGAAGGTACTGCCTTCGCCGAGAACGCTCTCGACTCCTGCGTTCCCTCCCATCAATTGGGCCAGCCGCCTGGTAATCGCCAATCCAAGACCCGTTCCACCAAAGCTGCGGACTGTCGAGGCATCGCCTTGTTCAAAAGGAGAGAACAACCGGCTCATGGCCTCTTCCGAAATACCGACCCCCGTATCAATAACTTCGCACCGAAGCAAGATTGAGTCGTTGTCCTCTTGCTCCTTGAAAGCTCGTACGGTAACCGAACCCGTTTTAGTAAACTTGACCGCGTTGCTGACGAGGTTGAGCAGCGCCTGTGTCAGGCGGGTGGCATCTCCCAGCAATGACTGAGGCAGGAAATCCAATTCAGTTTTGAGCTGGATGCCCTTGGCGTTCGCAGCTTCAGCCACCATAGAGCACACACCGTTAGGCAGCAATGAAATATCCAGCCTCTCTTCCAGCAGTTGCAGCTTTCCTGCCTCGATTTTGGATAAATCCAGGATATCGTTGATGATGCCTAATAGATGTTTTCCAGCGGCGGTGATTTTCTCCAGTTTGTCTGCGGTATCCGGATCCTGATGTTTTCTAAGCAATACCGCCGAAAGACCAATAATGGCATTCATAGGAGTCCGGATTTCGTGACTCATGTTGGCCAGAAAATTCCCCTTGGCAAGATTTGCGGCCTCAGCCGCCCTCGTGGCATCTGACAAAGCCGCTGTCCGCACCTCAATCATTGTCTCCAGATGGTTCCGATGGCGTTCCAGTTCGGCTTCCGCCTCCTTGAGTTTGGTGATATCAACGGCAACCCCTGCCCACACGGTCTCTCCGGACATACGCAGCATCGGCGCCGAACGTACGTGCAACCAGACCTTTCGCCCATCAACTGGATGGAACAGCAAAACGCCGGAGTATTCCGAATTTTCGCGCAGACAGCGCGCCTCGTCCTCGATGTATTGCGCATATGAATCGCTTGCCATCAACGCAAACAGTGGCTGCGCATCCTTCATCAGGTCAGTAGGGCTCAAGCCGAGCATCTTCTCGACACCTGCGCTGATGTAGCTGAAGAAGCGTTTGCTGTCGCGCATATCGAATTGATAAACAAAACCATCAGGCAAGTGGTCGCCGATCGAGCGCAACTGTGCCTCACTCTCCCGTAAGCGCGACTCACTGAGCGAGTGATCGTATTCGATACGTTGGGAATTCATGCTGACCAAAGTCAGCGTAATCAATTGCACGGTCAGTATCTGGGCTACTGCGTAAATACTGCCAAAACCCTTCAAAAGCTCGAAAGCAGTACTGACATCCGCGTGGCTGAGTTCCTGAGCGAGTCTGGCAAAACAAAAGATGGAAAAAACCAGCAACCAGAGGGCCAGCATGACGTCGTTGGAGCCAAAGAAGGGCGGACGGTAGCGCAGGGTAACGACGGCAATTGCCAAACTGAGGATGCCGGCCAATGCGGAATAGATAACGATACGCGCATCGAGCTGGGCTGGGTCCAGGCTGTAGTAGCCGAATACAACGAAGAAGGCGAGCGAAAACAGAGCTTCCCAGCGGTAGCTAAACTGAAGCCCCCGGAAGACCAGCATGCCCCGAAGCAATAAAAGCAATCCACCAAGCAACATGGCGTTTCGCAATACACGCACAATCCAGGTTGGCGGCAAGGCACCTGGCACCAGCATCGCGGCTCCTAGAGCAAGACCCGCAACACCGGCAGTCCAGAAACCGAATCCAGGATAGGTCTTTCGCGTACGCAAGACCACGAACATAATGACGGCCGCCGCGGAAGAAAGAAGCGCATTTGTACTTAGCAGGATGGCTGTTTCCACGTCTCACACCTCTTTCACATTCGAGTTCGGCCGCGACAAACCCAGTTTTAATCGTCGAGCCGCGAGCACCAAGAAACCAGCAGAACCGTTTGAAATGCATCAGCCCAACCAGATGCTTTATTGGTGTTGATACCAACATCTGTTGCTTCTTACAGACCCCTCTGTGCGAATTACGTTTGCCATAAATCGGTGTGAAGAGAAAAAAGTCCAACATTGGTGCCGCTCGCGCCAGTTCTGTCAAATATGATAAATAGTATAGTTACTTTAAAATCATCACAACTACCTTTGCACGGAAAATTGGCCGCCTGCCCCCCCCAAAAAAAATGGTTCATCGCGCTTTACCGGGGAAGCGGGGCTTGACGGATTGACCAAGGGCTAGGAGGCAGAGGTTCGGAGTTGGTAGATTGATAGTCGCCAAACAAGTCAATCTTCCAAACCCCTGCCATGTCGAATGCTATGTTGGCCCTTCAATTCTGGGAAGGGCATGTGGTTGATTCGTGCCGCGAAGAGGCCGACGGCTCACTACTGATCAGTCTCTCCGAAGCACCGGAAATACCTGCCCGTTGCGGGGCCTGCCAAGCTCCTTGCGTTCTGGTTCACGAACGGAATCGGCGACGCATCAGAGAGCGCGACTGGTTTGATCGTCGAGTCTGGCTGGATGTGCCGATTCGTCGGATGGACTGCCACCACTGTGGTGCTCGGATGGTGGAGCACATTGCCTGGCTGGACAGGCGCAGCCGAATCACCCACCGGCTCCGGGCCTGGGTGGAAGCCCTGGCGCAACTCCTGCCGATTGCTCATGTAGCCCAACTGACAGGGCTGCACTGGCACACGATCAAAACCATCGACCATCAACGACTGGCGCGCCTACATGGTGAATTCAACGCCGAGGGGAGCCGGCATTTGGTCATGGACGAGTTTGCGCTGCACAAAGGGCATCGCTACGCCACTGTCGTCATGGACGCCCAGTGCATGCGGGTGCTCTGGGTCGGAGAAGGCAATAGTCGGGAGGCCATTCGGCCTTTCTTTGAATTGCTCGGGGAAGAAGCTTGCCGACAGATTGAAGCCGTCGCGATGGACATGAATACCGCTTTCGATTTGGAAGTGCGGAAACACTGCCCCAACGCCGAAGTCGTCTATGACCTCTTTCACGTGGTGGCGCGCTTTGGCCGTGATGTGGTCGATCGCGTCCGCGTCGATCAGACCAACGCCCTGCGCGAGCAACCGGCGGCTCGAAAAGTGATCAAACGCAGCCGTTGGCTCCTGCTGCGCAACCGGGACAACCTGCAGGAGGAGCAGGCCGTCAAACTTGAAGAGTTACTTGCCGCCAACGCACCGTTGGCAACCGTTTATCTCCTGAAAACCGAACTCAAGGAAGTCTGGTTTGCCCCATCCGTCCGGGAAGGCGCGCAACGATGGAGGCGCTGGTATCGCCTTGCCCTCGATAGCAAGCTTGCTCCCGCCATCCAGTTCGCCAAGCGACTTCGGAAATACCTTCGAGGCATCCTCGCTTCCGCCCTCTATCCGATGAATTCCTCCATCCTCGAAGGTGTCAATAACCGCATCAAGGTCATCAAGCGCATGGCCTACGGATTTCGCGATTCAGCCTACTTCTTCCTGAAAATCAAGGCCGCTTTCCCCGGTAAAGCGCGATGAACCAAAAAAATGGTCTGTTCTTCGGTAAAACATTTCTTCACGTCCAATCGCCTTGCCTTTTGGGGTTGGACTCTAAAATCACCTGCAACTCAGCTCCAGGGGACGGCGCGCACCATCGATCCCTTAAAACCGGAACGGCGTCAGCCAGACCAGCACAAGGGCAGCCATCTTCTTGCTCATATTTTCCCCCGTTGCCACACCTGCCCTTTCGGCAGTTGGCGCCAATGCTACTCTGACCTGGTTCGACGTATGTTGGCTCGCACACATACCTAGCTGACATTTTTCGACCAAATTGAGACCGGAATCTGGCAAGAAGCGAAGTAGGTCCTTGAAATATCAGCATCTATCCCGGCGAACGACACACAGGCGCCGGGAACAGGTGCGAGGCGTAGCCGTCCGCTGGAAACACTGACAGACGTCCGTCCCTCACGCAACATGGCGTTTCAAACCTTAAATTTGCCAAACACGGCGGCCACTAGGCTGTTACAATGCGCCCCGCTTGAACGTGATCACCAGTCGCGTTACAGGTATCCAGAAATTCTTTGGACACCCAGGCGCATAGCAATTGACGGTATTTCTGACGGGATCCAAAAGATCAAATCAGAAGAAATTGAGTAACCACGGCTTATACAGCGCTTACTTCGACCCCGTCAGGAGCATCAGGTTGCCCATGTGGCTCAGTGGTAGAGCACTCCCTTGGTAAGGGAGAGGTCGGCAGTTCGATCCTGCCCATGGGCACCATCCCGCTTGCAGTTGCCGCCCGACAAATCTATTGCTTTGTCGCGGGCGAGCCAAACTGCTTGAGCGCCGAGAGAAACTCGCTGAAGTTTGCTTCACGAACCGTGATGTTGCTCAAGGTGTCCCGAAGGCTGAATACCGACAGATCGATTTCACCAGCATGAGCATTCCCCTTGCTGGCGACTTTACTGCCAGTTTGCGTTGGGTTTGCCTTGGTGCTGGTGAGTGACATGTTGCTGCCTTCCTTTGTCGAGGAGTTCATTTTGTCTTGCGCGTTCCGAGGTGTCTGTGAACAAATTCACAGAGCATTGCCAGCCCGAAAAATTCATTCCGCTCCAAGCCAAAGACCCTTGCCAAAACAGGACTTTGGCCGATGACTGAAGCAAGGCACGACATTTCAAATTCGGGCGAAATTTCCAGTTGACCGTAGCAACGCCCCCCGATGGGCGTTGCATTTCAAGTTCAATGCGACCGCATTCAGTCGGCCAGCTCGATCTGCCCGCTAACGTTTGTCGTAACCAGGCTTTCGCCGGCCTCCAGCGGCGCCGGAGCAGCTTCTGCCGCCATCATCACTCCACGAGCGGCACGCATCATCGGGATCGGCATGCCGCCGCCCTGCTGGACGTTGAGTTGCTTGATCTTCCAGGTCTTGCCGAGTTGTTCGGCGATTACCCCGGCGCGGCTCTGGAAAGCGACAATCGCCTCACGAGTGGCTTCATCTTCGACCTTGCGGCGGGTTTCCGGCGACGGCAGCAGGCTGACTTCGCCGACGGCCAGGCGCATTTGCTGCAGCTTGCCGAGCAACTCCGAAACGCCACCCTGGTCCTTCGACTCAAGCACCAGCTCGCTGCGCATGCGCCAGCCGTCGATCTTTTGCGCCTGGCCGTACACCGGGTAGGTAGACTGCTGGCCACTCTTGACCGAGATTCCGGGCTTGCTGCGAATCAGCTTCAAAGCCTCGGCGACATCGGTGTTCACGCGTTGGGCCAGTTCAGCCGGGCTCTTGCCACTGGCCTCGCTGAACACACTGGCGCGCACCATGTCGTTCGCTGCCGGGCGACTGGCCTGGGCCGACAGATCGACCAGCGCACCAGCCTGGGCAGTTGCCGCGGCAAGGCAGCCGGTAATCAGCATCAGGAGAGCCTTGCTCATTTCAACCCCTTGTCGCGCAGGCGGCCGTAGACCACCAACAGCAAGATGGCGACGACCACGGAAGCGACAAATCCTGCACCCTGGCCAGCCCGGTACCAGCCCATAGCCTGGCCAAGCACGCCGGCCAGAAATGAGCCGCCAATGCCGAGCAGGATGGTGGCAATGAAGCCCATGTTGTCCTTGCCGGGGTGCAGGAACTTGGCGATGACGCCGACCACGAGGCCGACCAGAATGGTCCACACGATACCCATTGTTCAAACCTCTTTCACGTGACGATCAATGCCAGGCGCAAGTGTCGCCTGTCGTCAAATATTAACGCGCAGGCCGCATCATGGTTGGCGTGACTCGGTAAAGAATTGTGATCCGATAACTCGGCACTCCGGCCTGCTACTGCCCGGCCAGCCGTTCGGCCAGCGTATCCATCAACACCCGGACGCGGTGAGGGACATGGCGATTGCTCGGCAGAATGGCATAGATGCCGAGCTCGGGAATCGGATATTCGGCCAGGATTTCGACGATCCGGCCACTGGACAGGAAGCTATCGGCAATGAAATCCGGCTGGCAGCTGATGCCCAGCCCCTGGGCCGTCGCTTCGGTCAGCACGTCGCCATTGTTGGCGTTGAGGCGACTGCGGATATGGAAGCTCTCAAGCTGCCCATCGACCATGAATTGCCAGAGCTGGCTGCTGCCGGCATTGGTGTAGCCAAGGCAGACGTGGTTTGCCAATTCGGCCGGTTTTTCCGGTTGACCGTGGCGACTGAGATATTCCGGCGCGGCGACGACTAGCAGGCGGCTGGTCCCGATCTTGCGCGCTACGTCACCCGATTCCAGGCGCCGGGTGATGCGGATCGACAGGTCGATGCCTTCCTCGATCAGGTTCACGCGCCGGTCGCTGTAATCCATGTCGAGCGAGACTTCCGGATAGCGCTCCGAGAAATCGAGCAGGATCGGCGCCAGGCGTTTCATGCCGTAACTGAGCGGCAGGCTGATGCGGATATTGCCGCGCGGCGTCAGGCGCTCCTCGGCGACGCCGGTTTCGGCCGCTTCGACAAGATTGAGGATGACCCGGCATTTTTCCAGATAGGCCGTGCCGCCCGAGGTCAGGGCCAGCCGGCGCGTGCTGCGCGCCATGAGCTTGACGCCGAGATGCGTTTCCAGCGCAGCGATTTGCCGCGTCACCACCGAACGGGCAACGCCCAGTTGCTGCGCCACGGCCGAAAAGCTGCCGAGTTCAGCGACCCGAACGAAGAGATGCATGGCTTCGAGGCGATCCATTGTTGCAACTCCAGCAATAGTAATTTGCACATTGTCGGCTATTTCGATCCAAATAACAGGCATAAAGTGCGTCCATCGACACAGGAGTTGCCGCAATGACACAGATTCAACCCACCCTTTTTGTTCCGCACGGTGCGCCGACTTTCGCGCTGCGCCCGGGTGCGGCTGGCGCTGCGTTGTCGGCCATGGCCGGATCGCTGACCCTGCCACGCGCCATCGTCATCGTCAGCGCCCACTGGGATACGGCCGAACCGACCGTCGGGTTCGCCGAGCGTCCGGAAACCATTCACGACTTCTGGGGTTTCCCGGATGAACTATACGAAATCCGCTACCCGGCCACCGGCTGTCGCGAGGCATCCGAAGAAGTCGTTGCCGCACTGAGGGCCGCCGGCCTGCCGGTCGCCACCGATGCCAGGCGCGGCCTCGACCATGGTGCCTGGGTGCCACTGCGCCTGATGTTCCCCGATGCCGAAGTGCCGGTCATTCCGCTCTCCATCCAGAGCCGGGGCGGCCCGGTCCAGGCCTACAAGCTGGGTCAGGCGCTGGCGCCGCTGACGGAAAAAGGCTTTCTCGTCATCGCCTCGGGCAACCTCACCCACAACCTGCGCGACTACCAGATGGCAGCCCGCAACACCGGACAGACGCCAGCCTATGTGCGTCAGTTCACCAACTGGCTGGCCGACACTCTGCAAGCACACGACATTGACGCATTGCTCGACTATCGCCGGCAAGCACCAGGCGGTGCCCAAGCCCACCCGAGCGATGAACATTTGTTGCCCTTGTATGTCGCACTCGGTGCCGGTGGTGAAAACGCCGAAGCCAGGCGCTTCCATGCCGGCATCGACGATTACGTCATCGCCATGGATGCTTATTCATTTTTGCCCAAAAAAGGAGGTTGACCGTGGCAACCCAACATTACACCAGTACCGCCAAGCTCCTGCACTGGCTCATGGCCGTCCTGATTTTCTGCCTGCTGGCCCTCGGTTTTTACATGCATGACCTGCCGCTGTCGCCAGACAAGCTGAAGCTCTATTCCTGGCATAAATGGGCTGGCGTCACGGCCTTCCTGCTCGTCGGCTTTCGCCTGCTCTGGCGCTTCACGCACCGCCCGCCGGCGCTGCCGGACAGTATGCCGAAGCTCATGCAGTTCGCCGCCCACGCCGGCCACCTGGCGCTCTACGGGCTGATGCTGGCCATCCCGCTGTCCGGCTGGCTGATGAGTTCGGCCAAAGGTTTCCAGACCGTCTGGTTCGGCGTCCTGCCCATCCCCGACCTGCTTGAGAAAAACAAGGAAGTCGGCGATCTGCTGGCCCTCGTCCACCAAAGCCTGAACCTGCTGTTCGTGGTCGTGCTGCTCGGTCACATCGGCGCTGCACTGAAACATCACTTCATCGACAAGGACGACATCCTGACCCGCATCCTGCCTCGCCACTCCAAGGAGAACTGAACATGAAACGCCTCGCCCTAGCCCTCGCCTTCGCCACCCTGATCCCGGCCGCCCATGCCGTTGAATACACCCAGGTGCAAGCTGACAAAAGCGCCGTCAATTTCGTCTACAAACAGATGGGTGTTGCGGTCGACGGGAAATTCAAGAAGTTTTCCAGCCAGCTGAGTTTCGACCCGGCCAAGCCAACCGCTGCCAAGGCCAGCCTCGACGTCGAACTGGCCAGCGTCGACACCGGCGCCCCCGAAGGCGACGAGGAAGTCGCCGGCAAGCCGTGGTTCAACACCAAGGCATTCCCGACTGCCAAGTTTGTTTCCGGTAGCGTCAAGGCACTCGGCGGTAACAAGGTCGAAGTCGCCGGCCAGTTGACCATCAAGGGCAAAACGCAGGATGTCGTCATCCCGGCCACCTTCACGGCGCAGGGCAACACGGCCGTCTTCGATGGCGCCTTCACCATCCGCCGCGCCGACTTCACCATCGGCGAAGGCGCCTGGGCCAAGTTCGACATCGTCGCCAACGACGTCCAGATCAAGTTCCGCATCACCGCTTCAACGAAATAAACCCCAAACCACCACAGGAGAATCACATGAAAAAACAACTCGCCATCCTCGCTCTCGCCATTGCTGCCGCCGCCCCGGCCCTGGCCGCCCCGGAAACCTTCACGCTCGACGGCACACACAGCTTCCCGCGCTTCTCGTACAGCCACTTTGGCTACTCGGTCCAGATGAGCCGCTTCGACAAGACCACCGGCACCATCGTCCTCGACAAGGCGGCCAAAACTGCCAAGATTGATCTCGTAATCGACACCAAGTCGGTCAGCACCGGCTCCGAGACCTTCAACGAGCACATCCAGGGCGAAGACTTTCTCAACACCGCCAAGTACCCGACTGCCACCTTCAAGTCGACCAAGGTTGTGTTTGAAGGCGACAAGCCGGCCTCCATCGAAGGCAACCTGACCCTGAAGGGCGTGACCAAGCCGGTTACCCTAAAGGTCACCGGCTTCCTGGCCATGCCGCACCCAATGATGAAAAAGGATGCCATCGGTGGTACCGCCACGGTCACCGTCAAGCGCACCGACTTCAACATGGGCAAGTACGCGCCCTACGTTGGTGATGATGTGACCATCGATATTGCTGTTGAAGCTATCAAGCAGTAATCGCGTCGCCAACTCGCAAAAAGCCGCCTCGACCCGGGCGGCTTTTTTTGTTTCAGCAACAACGGGCTATCGGCCCCACCTCATCTAATCATGAGGCATCTGCCGATGGTGCTGACCACTTGATCCATTCCGGCCGATTTTCAGCCACATGGAATAAAGCCGCGACAACATGGCGATCGTATTTGGAGCCACTCTCGTTCAACAACTTGTCGAGGGTCTGCTCCAAGGGCACGCCTGCGCGATAGGCCCGGGCGCTGACCATCGCCACAAAGGCATTGGCAACCGCCAGAATCCGGCTTTCGAGCAAGAGTTCGGACTCCTTCAGCCCGGCAGGATAGCCGCTACCATCTAGATGCTCGCTCTTTTGGGCGATGACATCGATGACCGGCCCCTCGAACTCAATCGCCTTGAGTACCGCCACGGAGTGCTGTACGTGTGATTGCATGATTTTCTGTTCCTCGGGCGACAGTACTTCCCGTTTGGTCAGCAATTCCCGCGGCACAAATATCTTTCCAACGTTTGCCAATTTAGCTGCCATATCGAGCGTCTCCGCAGCCGAGTCATCGAGACCCAGTTCGCGCGCAATTGCTCCGGCAACCAGAGCCGTACGCATCGAGTGTTCGGTGCAAAAGGGGTCATGAGAATCAACGATGCAGGTCAGTACTCCGACAAGCTGATTCATTAGCGCCTGACGTTTTTTCTGCGCGTCCTGCTCGACCGTCATGTCGCGAGCCAAACATAGCACCTGCCCCGGCCCTTCATTCGTCGGGATAGGCACCGCAGAAAAATAATTATGGCTGGCGATGTCGCCAATATCCAGATCCAGCATCCGGGACACTGGCTGGGATGTCCGCAGGCTTTCCTGCACGAGAGAGTCGATCCGGTGAGCAACAGACGGCCCGACGATGCTGGAAAGCGTTTTCCCCCGGAGCGCCTGCGGAGCCTCGTTGACCAGGGAGCCAAATGCCTTGTTGCAGAACTTCAGGCGCTCCTGTTCTACGGTAAAGATAAGGTCCGGAGTGCCATCCATGACGCTCATCAACAATGCGGATTGATCAGCCAATTCACGAGACTTGCTGCGTAGCACTTCGGAAACCGATCGCTCTTTGACGCTGGCACCATGCCACCACGCCGCAATCAAACCTGCGGCAATTACCAAAATGGCAAAGGTCAGAGAAATAATGAGAAAGCGCTGATGATCCCGCGATTCCTTGAGAGCCTCGACAGCATCAATCTTCTGGACCAGCACCCAGGGAGTCTGGCGAAAACTCCTGCTCACGGTCAAAACCTCTCGTCCGGCATAGTCCAGATTGATGAAAAAGCCCCCGGGCTTAGTCAGCGCCTCAACTTCAACCTGATTCACGGCAGCCAGCGAAACCTGCTTGCGTAGCGGCGCGGTACCATCCGCCAGCGGAGAAAGGAAGGCAATTGAATCCCCCTCCTGCCTCACCAGCAAGGTTTCGTCAGCACTCGTCAGCGTTCCCTTCCTTAACAGCAAGGGAAACAGTTCATCGCGAGCCCGCTTGACACCGGCGATCGCAGCGATCGGCTTCTGCCCGGCATCATTTGACTGAACGGAAAATACGGGGACAGCGAAACCCAGCACCACCTCCCCTCCATGATTTTCATACAGATCCTGGAGGGCTGGCTTGCCTGACTCTATTGCACGGAGCAGTGTCGCCTTCAAGACAGCGTCTGTATGAAAGCCAGAAGTCGCAACAATTGTTTTACCGGCAGCATCCACAATAACGATGCCCGAATCGGACGCGGAAGCAATGTTGGCCTGAACCTTTGTCTTTTGGCTTGCCAGGGAAAAACCATTTTTTTCCGCCGTTGTTTCCAGCAGGTTACGCAAGTAACCGAATTGTGCTGCCTGGGAGTCAATGTTTTCCGCATCCGGGGCAGCTACCAGTTGCGACAGATAAAAACGCAACGACGCGTTGTCGGCCAGTTCCCTGACCACCCCATATTGCGTATCTATCCACTGATTGAGGCTTTGAGCCCGGCTCTCGGCAACGACACCAAGCAAGGTTTCCCAAGCACGCAGATCACGCTCTTTCTCACTGGCCGCATAGTTGATGATTGCCCAGAGACCTGCAATCAGGAGCACCCCCAGCGCAAGAATTGCTGGAGCCCACTGCTTACGCCACATTAGGGTTTTCATGATTTTGCAGTCCTGGCAACAGGGCATTCACAGGCGCCCAATGGATTAGCCGAAACACTTGCTGATGCTGGCATGTACAAAGACAAAGGCAGCACAAAATTGGTGTCACACATGCGTTTACCTCAATGAATCATATGTCTCGCTTGGTGCTTTGACAATTTATGATAGCCACTACACATCATGGCAAATGCATCCACCAATTACGCTCGTTCAGCGAAAAAACAGGAACGTAATGAGCAATCTTTTGATGCGAAACAACTTCCCGAACCTGATTATCCAAAATATAAATATCATCTCGCATATAAACTGCCAAGACCGCATGAGGAATTCTAAGATTGGCATCCTGAACAACCACAACCCTCAAGGACTCAGCAGGAACCCCCAACTGTCTTAGCGAAAAATACTTAATGATGGCGAAATCCTCACAATCGCCACCTAAAGTCAGGAATTCACGCGGAATCGCCCAATAGTCCGAACGCCCATAATTGTCCTGATCCAGAACATAGCGAAAGCGATTGGAGAAATCGTTCACCACTGCGACCTGTTCGCGAGGTGCATGCCCGCGCATGGAGCTGATCATCTCCAACCACTCCGGCACCTTGCAAAGATTAATCGGACAGTTCTCTGGGCTCGGGCGATCCTCCGCATGACGACGCATAACCGACACCCACTGGGGAAAGATCGAAAACCCCTCCTTGCGCTCCTCTCTGGAACTGAAGAGTTTGTGGTCAAGTGACAGGCTCTCTGCGGTGGCGACAACTGAGAAGCAGGCTCCAACCAAATACAAAAACACCTGAATACATACTGAAAAAGTGACTTGCACGTATCAATCTCGGCCGGGGTAAGGCAAAAATACATTTTGCACAGGAATGCTCCGAACTATCGCATATGCAAGTTTACTGTCGAATAACTTTACAGTTGTAAAAAACCTACATACTCCGCCGCTAAACACATCTTGGGAAGCAATCTCATGACATGAGCAGTAGGTACCGTTTACACTTACGAAAATTAACGTTTTGTTACCAAATCACCACAGTCACTATAGAGGTACGATACATGAATGCTCGCAAAGCAGAAACCTTTGGCTCCCTGAAACGCGCCTGCCTGCCTGTCTTTCTGGCCTTTGCCGGAATATCGGCCGCTACCGCCCAAGAAGCAGTCGATACGGAAAAACTTTTCAAGGAAGGCATCTTCCTGCGCGAACAAGGTCAGGTATTCAGCGCCATCGAAGCACTTGAAACAGTATTGAGCAACAATCCCTCGCTCAATCGTGCTCGCCTGGAACTGGCTGTTGCCTACTTTCGGGCACTTAACCTGGATCAGGCCAACATTCAGGCGCAGAAAGTCCTTGACGACCCCAAGACTCCGGAAAACGTTCGCTTGGCAGTACTGGCCTTCCAAGCCCAGATCAAGCGTGACCAAGCAGCACTGGTTGCCAAACCACACACCTTTGAGCCCTCTATCTCGCTTGGCTTTCTGTACGACACCAACGTAAACGTCGGCCCGAGTGGCGCCACGTTGCCCGGTGGCTTGGTCCTCCAACCCGGCTCCACCCCCCAGCATGATTGGGCAGGAGTTGCTCAGGCTGGCATTACGCACACCTATAACTCTCCGACGGTCGTTCGATTTGGCGAAACAGCGTCACGCCTAATCTGGCAAACCAGTGCCGGCCTGTATCACAAGGGTTATTTCGAAAAAACCGACTTCGATCTGACGGCCCTCTCGCTATCGACCGGCCCGGGCTGGGTTGCTCCGAACAAATGGCGTACCAAGCTCAATTTCCAAGCTGATGCCCTATATCTCGGTGGCGACTACCTCGGTCTCTATACCTCCGTTTCCCCGACTTTTACGCTGCAACTTAAAAACGGTGAGCTGACTTGGGATGCCCTGGTGCTGAACAAGAATTTCGATCGAGCCATCGATGCCGGGCGCGACAGCAACTATTACTCCACCGGCCTCTCATACGGCCATCTGTTCCTGCAAGGGAAACTGGCCGTTCAGGGTGGCGCTCACGTCTTCATGGAAGAAGCCTCGGCTAACCGCTTCAGCAATGATGGCTGGGAAGCCTTCATTGGTGCCAACGTTGTCGCCTGGCAAAATGGTTCTGTATATGGCCGCTACAGCTACAAGGACACGAAGTTCGATGGCGTGGAACCAGTCTTTAACGTTGCCCGCGACGAAACCGAGCATCGCCTTGAAGTCGGCTTTGGCCACAACTTCAAGGAAGGTCTGATGAAAGACTGGCGTGTGTCCGGTAGCTGGCAATTCACGGACAACAACTCCAACGTAAGCATCTACACTTACGAACGCGAAGTTGTAGGCGTAAATCTGGGCCGTTCGTTCTAAAGCAACACAACCTTAGCTTCAAAGTCAAAGGGCGCCGATGGCGCCCTTTTTTCGTCCCCTATTTCCTGCTCGACCAAGACAAAACGATGAATATACGTCGAAATTCTTTACAGCAACCTCGCAACAAAAACCCAAGCACTTGATTAATTTAAATTAAATTTATTGGCTCGATATATGCGTTGTAAAAAAGTGTAAAACCCCGGCTTGATTTCATACCGTCGGACCCTACAGTGGAAGAAAGATCATCGTTTCAGTCAAGTAGTGAGGGATATCATGAAAACAAAACGCACAGTTATAGCAGCGTGTATCGCCACCCTCTTCATCAGCGGTACTGTGTTTGCAAAAGATAAGTGGGAGTACCACGAAAGTGGATGGAGTAATGTCCATTCTTACGGCAAGGTTGTCGTTGCCCAAGACTCTGTCAATCAGTGGGGTCCATGGGAAGACTTCGTAGAACCAGCGGCCGGAGCACCATCCCCTGTTGCCATGCCCGGAATGTCCGGAAGCGATCCGTATCGTAACAATCCGGTCGTTGTGGTAACTAAAGGTGAAGGCTGTGCAGCAGGAACCTGGTGCGGTTACGCCATATACCGTAACTCTTCAACCGGCGGCCAAGAAATTCTGACTCGCTCGTACTACAAGCCATCCGATCCGTGGAGTGCAGGTTTATTTGCGCTGACACCGACTCCCGATAACCCAAGCATTACCGCTGGAAGCGGTCGAGGGGAGGGAAATGTTTTCTGGCGTGTTACTCCTCTTGGTGCTACCGATCCAACGTTCAGCGATTCGGGCGCAAGTATTCCGGCAGACTTTGGTGGTGGCTACGGCTGGTATAGGGATGATGGACTCCATCATTTCCATGCGTGGACAGGAAATGAAACCGACTCTGGCTGGGAAAGCAGTTCGGCAACCGGCTTTTCTCACAACTGGTTATCCAGTGAAGCAACAAGCGAAGTGGGATATGGCTGGTTTGCACTTGCAGTCAAGGGTGCAGACAAGGAAGTGGCTGTTGGAACATTTGAGCGCGAGGTTGCGACATATACAAGCGGCAATGAAGAATATCGGTATTGGGACGAATCAACGGCCAGAACAAATGGCTACTACGTTGCAGGCGTCGCCACACCCCAAGCTTATCTGGCTGACCAGCAAGCCCGTGATATCAGGGCATATTACGCGGGCGGCAGTTTCGACGGGTCCAGCCAAGGGAAAGTGTTGATTCAGGTCCAGTTTGCCCCAGCGACTTGGCAAGGACAGTGGACCGGCGCGATGAACTTCAAGGCAGAAGGCAACATCAGTGGCGCGAACATTAGTTCAAACAGTGTCTCCGCGCTGTATTCAGGAAGCAGTTCCTCCTATGCAGGCTCCGTCCAGGGAACGTTCTATGGCCAACAAGCTGGATCGATCGGTGGTGTTTCTACCGTAACCAAGACCTATACGCCGCCAGTTGACGCACGTATAGCTCAAATGCCATCCACTCAAACCCAAACGGCAGTCTTCTTGGTCAACAAAGTTTATAGCACTGGACCGTCAGTCAAACCTGAATAACGAAAACTCCAGACAGCCCGCAAAAAAGGCGCTTCGGCGCCTTTTTTATTTCCTGCTCCGGGCACAACAAATTCATTCGCCTGAAGTGAGAAATAGATCACATAAGCCAGCTGACAGAAAGCGACACATTGTAAATGTCTATCTAAACTAAGCCCATGTAAAGATTAGTTAATCCACATACAGACCTAGAGGATAGATCATGAAAAACAATCGCACCATTATCGCAACATGTATCGTTGCCCTTTTTGCCAATAGCCCGCTATTCGCCAAGGAATCGCAGCAACTCCATGAGGATGACTGGAGCAAGGTCAGGTCCTATGGCAAGGTGTTGATCTCACAGGACTCTGTCGACAGCTGGGGCGCATGGACAGATTTTGTCGAACCGGCCGCCGGAGGCCCAAACGTAAATACAGTTCAACTCCTTGGCGCGGGTAGCGGCGATAGCTATCGCAACCTTCCTGGCACAATTACTCTGCCGGCTGATTCGAACATCTGTGGTGCTGGTGACTGGTGTGGATATTCGATCTTTACCGAATCCAAGTCGGATGAAAATGGCCCAGCGCGGTACAGATCAGAAGGAAGTCCGAAGAAACAGCAATATTCAAGCGGACTGTTTGCCCTGACGCTGACAGCCCCTGATGGCTCCCCAGGCGAAGGAAACGTTTCTTGGCGCCTGGCTTCAACTGAGAGTGGTTCGCTGTTGGCGCAATCGGGCGGAGATATGTGGGCAAATTTTGGTGGCGGTAATGTTAGTCCAGAGGTTTGGGATACCCGCTCTGTTTTGAGATTCGTGAATGGTCGGTTGCGCTGGGTTACGGAAAGCTATCTCAAATTCAGCGAAGGCCAACAGTGGAACAACACAGATAACAGTTTGGCGCATTTTTCCGCCTACGAAGGAAAATCCAGTGACAGTTATGGCTTCATCAATGGTTTCTCCAACAACAGGAATGCCGACGAAGCCACGAATGCGATTGACCCAACCTTCTTCCTATTGCTTTCTGACAAGCCATTCACTGACACCCTCAAGGCAAAGGACGAACAGGTTGCCGTTGGCGAGTACTCCCGTACTGTCTGGGCTTACACAAGCGGCCAGGATAATGAGTTGTATGTCTATGAAGGCGAATCATCAACGACCACGCATGGTTTCTATGTTGCCGGCGTAGCCACGCCTCAAGCCTACCTTGATGCCCAAAAGGCTGGGGATGTGGTTGCCAAGTATTCCGGCGGCAGTTTTGATGGAAATCGTCAAGGACATGTGGCCATTACTGTCAACTTCAAACCGGGCACATGGAGCGGTGTCTGGTACGGTGGGCTTGACAGCAAAGCAATGAATTTCAAAGCGAACGGTGACGTCGTGGGTGCGAACATTGTCGCAAACTCGCTTAGCCCGACTGCTTTGGTCAACGCCAACAATGTCTCTTATTCCGGAACAGTTCAAGGTTCGTTCTACGGACAACAAGCAGGTTCGATTGGTGGCCTAAGCAACGTGAGCAAGTCGGTAAACAACCAGGTCACCCAGACCCAAAATGCTGTCTTCCTGGTTAATAAGGTTTCCAGTTCTGGTGGCCTAAAGTAGGTCATACACAAGATATCGCTTGAATGAAAGAAAGGCGCCGCAAGGCGCCTTTCTTATTTGTAACCATTCGGGCGTTGAAGCTCGTACACCCATCAACGCCATTTGGAATCAGAACACCTCTTCACCGCCCCCGGCCAGGGCAGCATCCCCAGCCCTAACTGTTTCGCCATAAGACGTCGCCTGCGGCAACATCTGGTCAGCGTAGAACCGCGCCGTAGCAATCTTGGCCCGATAGAAGGCCAGATCCCCTTCACCCTTGTCGAGATAGCCGGCAGCAGCCAGTGCCGCCTTGCCCATGAACCAGCCGCCGCAAACGGTGACGGCGAGGTGCAGGTAGGGGACTGCTGCGGTCAACACGCCGGATAGGTCGGTTTTGGCATTGGCGGCTAGCCATTCGGTGGCTTCCGTCCACGCCTTGAGCGCCACGCCGAGGCGCTGGCCGATGGCTTGCAGTTCGGGCTTGCCGGAAGCACCGAGCGCCTTGGCCGTGGCGTACACCTCGCCGAAGATGACCTTGGCCGTGGCGCCCTGGTCGCGCATGAGTTTGCGGAACAGCAGGTCGTTGGCCTGGATGCCGGTGGTGCCTTCGTAGATGGTGGTGATGCGTGAATCGCGCCAGTGCTGGGCGGCGCCGGTTTCTTCGATGAAGCCCATGCCGCCGTGGATCTGGATGCCGAGCGAGGTGACTTCGATGCCCATCTCGGTGCCGCCACCCTTGACGATGGGGATCATGAATTCGGCGAGCCACAGTTGGCGCTTGCCTTCTTCGGTGTGCCCAGCCGCGTGGGCGCGGTCGAGCAGGCCGGAGGTGTAGTAGGTCATGGCGCGGTTGGCTTCGACGCGGCACTTCATGAGCATCAGCATGCGGCGGATATCCGGATGCTTGTCGAGCGTAACCAACGCCTCACCGGTGAGCGCATCGCGGCCTTGCTTGCGTTCGCGGGCGAAAGCCAGGGCCTGCTGGTAGGCACGTTCGCCGAGGGCGATGCCTTGCAGGCCGACGCCGAGGCGGGCCTCGTTCATCATGATGAACATGTACTCGAGGCCACGGTTGGCTTCGCCGAGCAGGTAGCCGACGGCGCCGCCATTGTCGCCGTAGGCCATGACGCAGGTCGGGCTGGCGTGTATGCCGAGCTTGTGTTCGATTGAGACGCAGTGGGCATCGTTGCGGGCGCCAAGCGAGCCGTCGGCATTGACCAGGAACTTGGGCACCAGAAACATCGAAATGCCCTTCACCCCGGCCGGCGCATCAGGCAGGCGGGCGAGCACGAGGTGGACAATATTGTCCGTCATGTCGTGGTCGCCGTAGGTGATGAAGATTTTCTGGCCGAAAACACGATACGTTCCGTCAGGCTGAGGCTCGGCGCGCGAGCGGATCAGCGCCAGATCGGAGCCCGCTTGCGGCTCGGTCAGGTTCATCGTGCCGGTCCATTGTCCGGTGATCATCTTTTCGAGGTAGATCGCTTTCAGCTCGTCGCTGGCGCAAGTCAGCAGCGCTTCAACGGCGCCGGTAGTAAGCAAGGGACCGAGCGAAAAGGACAGGTTGGCGGAGCAGACCATTTCCTTGACGGCGATGCCCAAGGTGTCAGGCAGCCCCTGGCCGCCAAAATCCGCCGGCGAGGTAATGCCGTTCCAGCCTGCTTCGCAGAAGGCCTTGTAGGCTTCTTTCCAGCCAGTCGGTGTTGTCACGCCGTTTGGCGTCAGCTTGCAGCCTTCCTTGTCGCCGACGCGGTTGAGCGGCGCGAGGACTTCGCCGGTGAACTTGGCGGCTTCTTCCAGAATCGCGTCAGCGAGGTCGGGCGTGGCGTCTTCAAAACCGGCGATCTGGCTCAGTTCCTTGAAACCGGCCAGTTCGTCCATGACGAAACGCATATCTTTTACGGGCGCACGGTAGTCGCTCATTTGCTGATCTCCTTTTGTATTTTCAGAATGGATTGCTGCATAACGCCGTCTTCGCGGCGCGGTATTCCTGCTTCAGGCGGGCAACCAGATCGGCGGTCGGCATCACATCGTCGATGGTGCCGACGCCCTGCCCGGCGCCCCAGATGTCCTTCCAGGCTTTGGCGGCTGTCGCGCCGCCAAAATTCATCGCGGTTTTATCCTTCTCCGGCAAATTGGCCGGATCAAGGCCGGCGGCGACGATGCTCTTGCTCAGGTAATTGCCATGCACGCCGGTGAAGTACGGCGTGTAGACGACGTCCTTGGCAGCGCTGTCGACGATGGCCTGCTTGTAGGCATCGACCGCATGCGCTTCGTCGGTGGCGATGAAGCGCGTGCCGATGTAGGCGAAATCGGCGCCCATGGCTTGCGCGGACAGAATCGCGCTGCCGTTGGTGATCGAACCGGAGAGCGCAATCGGGCCGTCGTAGAACTTGCGGATTTCACCGACCAGGGCGAAGGGGCTCAGCATGCCGGCATGACCGCCGGCCCCGGCGCAAACCAGGATCAGGCCATCGACACCGGCCTCCAACGCTTTTTCGGCATGGCGAACGCTGATCACATCGTGGAAAACCTTGCCGCCGTAGGCATGCACTGGCGGCACGATCTGCGTCGGCGCCGACAGGCTGGTGATGATGAGTGGCACCTCGTGCTTCACGCAGAGCATCATGTCGTGCTCGAGCCGCTCGTTGGAGGGGTGGATGATCTGATTGACGGCGAACGGTGCCGCCTTCGGATCGGCTACCAGTTCAGCCTTGATGCGGGTCAGCCATTCGTCGAGCAACTCCTTGGGCCGGGCGTTGAGGGCCGGGAAGGAGCCGATCAGGCCGCTCTTGCACTGGGCGATGACGAGATCGGGGTTGGAGACGATGAACATCGGCGCGCAGATGACGGGCAACGCCAGGTTCTTGTTCAGTGATTCTGGAATCGGCATCAAGCCCCCTCTTTCAGTGCGCGACGGAGGATCTTGCCGACGTTGGTACGCGGCAGGTCGTCACGGAATTCGACATGTTTGGGAATCTTGTAGCCGGTGAGCAGGCCGCGACAGTGGTCGATCAGCATGCGCTCGGTGACTGCCGGATCCTTGCGAACGACGAAAATCTTGACCGCTTCACCGGAGTTTTCATCGGCTACGCCGATGGCGGCGACATCGCGGACACCGGGGTGCATGGCGACGACTTCCTCGACCTCGTTCGGGTAAACGTTGAAGCCGGAGACCAGGATCATGTCCTTCTTGCGGTCGACCAGGAAAACGAAGCCTTTTTTGTCGACGTAGCCGACATCGCCGGTACGCAGGAAGCGGTCCGGATAAAAAACGTAGTCGGTTTCCTCCTGCCGTTGCCAGTAGCCCTTCATGACCTGCGGACCGCGAATGCAGATTTCGCCAACCTGCCCCTGCGGCACCTCGTTACCGTAATCGTCACGGATCGAGACTTCGGTGGAGGAAATCGGCAGGCCGATCGAACCGTTGAATTCGCCCATGTCGAGCGGGTTGATGGTTGCCGCCGGCGAGGTTTCGGTCAGACCGTAGGCTTGCAGCAAGGGTGTGCCAACCACCTGCTTCCATTTTTCTGCAACCGGCCCCTGGACTGCCATGCCACCACCCAGCGTGACGCGCATGGTCGAGAAATCCAGCGAGGCGAAATCGGGGTTATGCAGCAACGCGTTGAATAGGGTATTGACGCCGGTCACCACGGTCACCGGGTACTTGCCCCATTCCTTGACAAAGCCCGGGATGTCGCGCGGATTGGCGATCAGCAGGTTGCGGGCGCCGATCATCAGGAAAGTCAGGCAGTTCGCCGTCAGCGCGAAGATGTGATACAGCGGCAGCGCGGTGATGATGAACTCCTCGCCCTCGCGCACCACCGGTTTGATCCAGTTGTAGGCCTGCGTGACGTTGGCGGCAATGTTGGCGTGGGTCAACATGGCGCCCTTCGAAACCCCCGTCGTGCCGCCCGTGTATTGCAGGAAGGCGATGTCGTCCTGGGTCAGCGCTACCGGTTTCCAGCCGTGGCTGCGCCCGGTAGACAGTGCGCTGTTGAAACCGATGGAACCGGGCAGTTTCCAGGCCGGCACCAGCTTTTTGACATGCCGCACGACGAAATTGACGATGATGCCCTTGAGTCCCAGCATTTCGCCCATCGGCGTGACGATGACGTGCTTGATCGCCGTGTGGGCGACGACCTGCTCGAGCGTGTGGGCGAAGTTTTCGACGATGACGATGGCCACTGCACCGGAATCCTTGAGCTGGTGTTCGAGTTCGCGTGGCGTGTAGAGCGGGTTGCAATTCACCACGACGCAACCGGCACGCAAGGTGCCGAAGAGCGCCACGGGATATTGCAGCAGGTTGGGCATCATCAGCGCGACGCGGTCACCCTTCTTCAGCCCCTTGGCCTGCAGCCAGCCGGCGAAGGCCTTGCTCTCCTCGTCAAGCTGGCGATAGGTCATCGCCTTGTCCATGCTGATGTAGGCGACCTTGTCGGCGTAGGTCGTGCAGGCGGTTTCGAACAGCGCGACGAGCGACGGGATGTGGTCGATGTCGATGTTTGCCGGCACGCCATTCGGATAGCTTTGTAGCCAGATTTTTTCCATGATTGTCTCCTCCTCCGTTGCCAAGCTAGGACCCGAGCAGCGCCTTCTTCAGCGAGGCGTCTGCCGGTTTGTCACCAAGCCAGACCTTGAGCAGCGCTTTCGCGAAGCCCGCGCCGGCCACCTTGCCACGCGTTTCCCCGTTCAGGCTGACAGCGACGCCATCCGCGGAGAAGTCAATGCCGATGGTATCGCCTTCACGGGCCTTGCCGATACCCTTCATGATGCTGCCCAACTGGTCGGCCTGGGTTTTCAGCTCGGCCAGCTCGGCCGGACTGTGGTTGTTTTTGAGGCCATCGTCGAGCGCCGAACTCAAGGCATCGGCATCGAGATCGCGCATCATGCGCATGACCATGCGGCGCGGCTGCGGGCTGTCGTAGATTGCCGTTGGCGTCGTCGATTTCTGGCCAACGTAGAGCGCGCCAACGTAAACCTTGATGAACATTCTGCTGCGCAAGCCGGCGCCGTTGAGGACCAGATCGCTGTTGCCAACGCGGATGCTGTCGTCCACTTTCACGCCGGCCACTTCCGCGGCATGCAGCCCGGGAACCGCCAGCATTGCGGCAATCAGCGCTGCCTGCCGGACGCTTGTCGATGTAATCATTTGTCTCCTCCACCGCTCTTTTGTCGGTAGTAATGTTTGTCGGCGATGTAAACCGTACGCTCGACGACGGTATGCACGATGCCGTGCCTGTCTTTCAATTCGACCTGATAAGTCCGTTCAAGCTCCGGATTCTTTGCCAGTTCGCTCCGGATTTCCGCCACTTCCTCGTCGCTAAGCACAAAATCGGCGTACAGCGTCGAAAACCCGGGCTTGCGGTAACGAATGTTCGCCGCCTTGTCCCAGACGATATAACCGTCGCCCAGCGCCGCCATCAACATCATCGGATGCGCCCCATCGGTGATCGCGAACAGCGAACCACCGTAAAGCGAACCAACGATATTCTTCGTCTTCCAGTTCAGCGGCAGGGAAACCCGGATGTGGCGCAAATCCTTTGCCACATGGGTCACCCGACCGCCCGTGCCACGAAAGGCCGGATGAAAGTTGAAGCCTAGACGCACCATGCGCGCCCGCCAGGTTGGAGAGAGTTTGGCCAGCCAGGCGGGTTTCATGATTTCAATTTTGGCCGTTTTTTCCGGTTGACCGTGGCAATCGCGGTTTCTCCTCAAATCCGCTCGATGATCCCGGCAGCGCCCATGCCGGTGCCGATGCACATCGTCACCATGCCGTACTTGCCGCCGGTGCGCTTGAGGCCATGCGCGACGGTGGCGATACGGATGGCACCGGTGGCGCCGAGCGGGTGGCCGAGGGCGATGGCGCCACCGAGCGGATTGACCTTGGTCGGATCAATGCCGAGTTCCTGCATGACCGCAATCGACTGGGCGGCGAAGGCTTCGTTGAGTTCGATCCAGTCCAGCTGATCCTGCCTGATGCCGACCTGCGCCAGCACCTTGGGGATCGCCGCGACCGGCCCGATGCCCATGATCTCCGGCGCCACGCCACCGACGGCGTAGCCGGCAAAACGAGCGAGCGGCGTCAGGTTGTGTTCGAGCAGGATCTTTTCGGAAACCAGCATCACGGCGCCGGCGCCGTCCGACATCTGCGACGAATTGCCGGCCGTCACCGAACCACGGGCATGGAACACCGGCTTCAGCTTGGCCAGCTTGTCGAGGGCCGAATCCGGGCGCGGGCCTTCGTCGGTATCGACCGTACGCTCACGAATGCGAATCTCGCCGGAAGCCAGATCGGGCAGGCTTTCGCGGATAGTGTAGGGGGAAATCTCGGCCATGAAATGACCGGCGGCAATCGCTGCGCAGGCCCGACGATGCGACTCGACGGCGAAGGCATCCTGCGCCTCGCGGCTGACCTTCCATTGACTCGCCACCTTTTCGGCGGTCAGACCCATGCCGAACGCGATGCCGAGGTTTTCCTCCTTGGCGAAAATCGCCGGGTTCATCGACATCTTGTTGCCCATGATTTGCGGCATGACGCTCATCGACTCGGTGCCGGCGGCGATCATCACATCGGCCAGGCCGAGGCGAATCTGGTTGGCGGCATCGGCCACCGCCTGCACCCCGGAGGAGCAGAAACGGTTGATCGTGATGCCCGGCACGGTGATCGGCAAGCCAGCCAGCAGCAGGCCGATGCGGGCGACGTTCATGCCCTGCTCGGCTTCCGGCATGGCGCAGCCGACGATGACATCGCCGATCAGCGCCGGGTCGATGCCCGGCACCTGGGCGACAACCGCTTTGATGACATGGGCCAGCATGTCATCCGGCCGCACGTTCTTGAACATGCCGTTTTTCTTGGCCACCGGCAGGCGGGTGGCAGCGACGATGTAGGCGTCTTGAATTTGTTTACTCATAATTTTTTCCTCAGCCCGATTAATTACGCAAAGGCTTGCCGGTTTCCAGCATGTGCTTGATCCGGGCCTGGGTCATGGGGTCTTTCAGCAGTTCGACGAACAGCCGGCGCTCGACGGTGATCAACCATTCTTCATCGACCAGGCTACCGGTTTCGATTTCACCGCCGCACAGGGCGATGGCAGCGAACTTTGCAACCTTGTAGTCGTGGGCAGAAATCATGCCGCCCTCCTTCATGTTCACCAGCATCATTTCCAGCGTCGCGATGCCGTTCTTGCCGGCGACCGGGATGGCCCGTGCTTTCGGCGGCGGCGCGTAGCCGGCCTCAGCCATAGCCCGAGCCTCGCGGATCGCCACGAAGAGCAGCTCATTGGCGTTGAACAGGATGGTGTCGGACGGCTTGGCGAAGCCGTATTCGACGGCCTCGACGGCGCTCTTGGCGACCTTGGCCATGGCAATGGTCATGAAGGCGTTTTGCAGGTAATTGAAGACTTCGCCCGGCACGTTCGACTGGGCAGCCCACTCGGCAGCACGCACGGCGAATTCCTTGCAACCACCGCCAGCGGGGATCAGCCCGACACCTGCCTCGACCAGCCCGACATAGCTTTCAAGCGCCATGACGCGCTTGCCGGCATGCATGACAAACTCGCAGCCGCCGCCCAGCGCCATGCCCTGCACCGCTGCAACGGTCGGGATTTGCGCGTACTTGAGCGTTTGCGAGGCACGCTGGAATTTCTCGACGGTCTGTTCAAGCAGATCGAACTGACCGGCGGCAATAGCCTCGGTCACCTGGGCCAGATTGGCGCCGACGGCGAACGGCGCTTCGTGCCAGATCACCACGCCATCGAGCGTCGTCTCGGCCTGACGTACGGCGGCGATGACGCCATCGAGCACCTCGTCACCGATGGTATGCATCTTCGACTTGATCGAAAGGATGCCGATACCGGAATCGACGGCCGGCAGTTTCCAAAGGCGAATGCCGTCGTTCTCGTATAGCGTTTCGCCGGATTTTTCGGGGGTCGCAGCGGTCTCGCCAAGCACGCGCTCGGGGAACAGCTGACGCTGATAAACCGGCAGCGTCGAGCGCGGCACGTAGGCGTTCTTGCTAGCCGAATACGAGCCCTGAGCCGTATGCACTCCGGTGCGCCCTGCTTCCAGGACCCAGGCCGGCAACGGCGTGGTGCTCATGGTCTTGCCGGCCGCGATATCGACGGCGATGGCCTTGGCAATCTCGCTCCAACCGGCGGCCTGCCAGGTCTCGAACGGACCCTGCGCCCAGCCGAAGCCCCAGCGCATGGCCAGGTCGAGATCGCGGGCGTTGTCGGCGACGTTTTCCAGCTGCACGGCGGCGTAATGGAAGATGTCGCGGAAGATGGCCCACAGGAACTCCGCCTGTGGATGCGCCGAACCGCGCAAGGCGGCGAACTTCTCGGCCGGATTCTTCATCTTGAGGATGGCAGCGACCTCCTCGACCACTTCACCCTCGGACTTCCGGTAATCCTGCGCCTTGAGGTCGAGTACCTGGATTTCCCTGCCCTGCTTGCGGAAGATGCCGCAACGGGTTTTCTGACCCAGCGCACCCTGGGCGATCAGCGCCTGCAGCCAGGCCGGGCTGGTGAAGTAGGCATGCCACGGGTCGTTGGGCAGCGTGTCCTGCATGGTCTTGACGACATGGGCCAGCGTATCCAGACCGACGACGTCGGCGGTGCGGTAGGTGGCGCTCTTCGGGCGCCCGATCTTCGGACCGGTCAGTGCATCGACTTCATCGAAACCGAGGCCGAAGGCCTGGGTGTGATGCATGACAGCAAGGATCGACATGACGCCAATCCGATTGGCGACGAAGTTCGGCGTATCTAGGGCGCGGATGACACCCTTGCCAAGACGCGAGGTCAGCCAGGTTTCCAGCGCATCGAGCGTGCTGCCGTCGGTGCTTTGCGTGCCAATGATCTCAACCAGATGCATGTAGCGCGGCGGATTGAAAAAGTGGATGCCGCAGAAGCGCGGCCGGACGGCTTCCGGCAACCCCTGTGCCAACGCATTCATCGACAGACCGGAGGTGTTGGAAGCGATGATCGCGTTCAGCGCCAGGTGCGGCGCGATCCTGGCGTAGAGGTCGTTCTTCCAGTCCATGCGCTCGGCGATGGCTTCGATGACCAGATCGCACTCGGCGAGCAGCGGCAGGTGCTCATCGTAATTGGCGGCATCGATAAACTTCAGCTTGCCCTTGCTGGCCAGCGGCGCCGGGTCCAACTTCTTCAGGCCATCGAGGGCCTTCTTGACGACACCATTCTTGTCGCCCTCCCTGGCCGGCAGGTCGAACAGCACGACCGGCACGTTGGCGTTGGCCAGGTGCGCGGCAATTTGCGCCCCCATGACGCCAGCGCCGAGAACGGCAGCTTTCTTCACGATCAACTTGTTCAATTGCATCTCCTTTTAAGTCTCTTATTTTTCCGCTTCGTCAATATAAAACGAACGTTTGAATTATAGAACAGCGACTTCCACGGTCAACCGGTTTTTTGGCCGAAATCCAAAAAAATCCCCGGGCTGGCCGGGGATTGAATTACGCGCTGAATCAAGGTGCTTAGAAGGCCATGGAGAACTGGGCGCCGAGAAGGAATGCCTGATTATCGTAGTTACCGGTAACGCGGTTAGCGCCGGTAACACCACTGTTCTGGTTATTATCGACTTCGGTGTCCTTGATCAGCAGGTAGGCAGCGCTAATATCAAGCGTCATCGATTTCGACGGCTTCCACTGCGTTCCCAGGCTGAACCAGGTACGGTCATTGTCCGGCAACGAGACGAGACGGGTGGTGGGACCTTTGACTGGTGTCTGGTCATAAGCCAGACCGGCCTTCAGTTTCCAGGCATCGTTCAGCTTGTAGTTGGCCCCCACAGCGACGCGCCAAGTATCACGAAATTCAGTGTCAAGGACTTGCATGTTTTGGCCGGCCACGGCGCCCGCACCAGTAGTCTGAGCGTTCACGATATTAACCTTGGGAATAGAACTCCAGCCGGTCCACGAAACGTCGCCCAACAATTCGACGCGGTCATTCAATTCATGCGTCGCGCTCAATATCCAAGTATCAGGCAGTTCGATCGTCGCGGTGACGGCGCGATTGGTCGTTGCACCGGCTGTCGCGCCAGATTGGGCAAGGGTGCCGGTAAACTCGACGTCACCATCGAGATCGTATTTCGTCGTCGAGCGATAGGACAAACCGAGCTTGGTCGCCGGCGTGATCTTCATCAATGCGCCAATGTTCCAGCCCCATGCCGTGCCATCCAGATTCAAGACAGCAGTGGTCGCAGCGAATGGCGCAGCAGTTCCTGCAGCCTTCCGATATTCCGCATTGAGAATCTGATAGTTCACGCCAGCCCCCAGCGACAGCCACTCGTTGGCGCGCCATGCCACCGACGGGTTGATGTTGATCGTCTGGATGTCGAATTCGATCGATTGAGCCGCGCCATACCAGTTGTCGTCGTACTTGGTTGCCAAACCGAACGGAGCGCCAATGCCCAAGCCGACATAAACGTCCTTGGCAAGGCGCCATGACATGTAGGCATTCGGAACAAAGCCAACCGTCCCGCCATCGCTGTTTCCGACCAGCGTGGTACCGGTCGAAGAACTGGTGTTGTTGAACTGATAATTTGCGCTGATCACGCTAACGCCAGCCGATACCTCCCGGTCCTGAAGCTGGGTCATACCAGCCGGGTTGAAGAAGATCGTGCTGGCATTGTCGGCCACGGCAGCCGAACCGGCGTAGGCGTTACCGAGACCGCTGGCGTTCTGCTCCAGCAACTGGAAGCCAGCCGCTGCAGCACTGCCGGAAAATGCGATTGCGATGAGCGCCGGGATAAGGCGCAGCTTGGTTCTGTTCATTGATTTGTCTCCTGTTTTGTTATGTTGGGAGGAATTCTCCCGTCACTGCCACTACGATTAAATCTCAAACATGCGAGTGAAACGCTGTATGAAATGCATTATTTCAAACGTTCGTTGGAAATAAACAACACTCCTAACCCTGTCCGTGCCGAAAGTGCATCGGGCCGCCGGTAAAGGGGGCAAAACCGGTGCCAAATATCACGCCGGCATCGGCAAGCTCAGCATCGGCAACCACACCGTCAGTGACCAGTTTTTCCACCCGGTCGATCAGCGGCATGACCAGCCTTTGAGCCAGTCCATCGGGCACATTGCCGGCCGCAGCCTTGTCGGCCTTGCCGGACGACCAGTCGTAGAAGCCCTGCCCGCTCTTCTTGCCGAGCAGGCTTTTATCGACGCGTTCGATCAGGCAACGTGGCGCCTCCGCCCCGCCGGCCAATTGCTTGCCTGCGGCCATGGCGATGTCGAGGCCGACGGTGTCGACCAGTTCGATCGGTCCCATCGGCATGCCGAAGGCGAGCATCGCTTCGTCGACCGTTGCCGGTGAAACGCCCTCGTCGACCGCCCGCATGGCGGCCAGCATGTAGGGTGCAAGTACGGCGTTGACCAGGAATCCCGGTTCGCTCTTGACCGGCAGCGGCAGCTTGTCGATCTGCTTCACAAACGCGCAGGCAGCTTGCACGGCGGCCGGATCGGCGCCCTCGGCTGCAACGACTTCGACCAGCGGCATCATCGCCACCGGGTTGAAGAAGTGGATTCCGACCAGGCGTTCCGGCTTGCTCAAAACCGTGCGCAGGTCTTCGAGCTTGAGGCTGGAAGTGTTGGTGGCGAGGACGGCACCCGCTTTCATCTTCGGTTCGAGCGACTTGAACAGCGCGTGCTTGGCCTCGACGTTTTCAAATATGGCTTCGATGACGACATCGGCGTGGGCTACGCCGTCGCCGTTCGGGTCGGGAATCAGACGGTCGAAGGCATCGCGAATCCTGAGTGGCTCGCGCAGGCGCTTGGTGAACAAGGCGTGGGCGCGCTTGAGCGCCGGCGCGATGCGCTCAAGCGTCTGATCCTGCAGCGTCACAGTCATGCCACGCAGGGCGCACCAGGCGGCGATGTCGCCCCCCATGACGCCAGCGCCGATGACGTGAACCCGTTTGGCCTTGAAGTCAGACGATTTACCGAAGCCTTTGAGGCGTTCCTGCAGGTGATAGACGCGAACCAGATTGCGTGCCGTCGGCGAAGTGATGATGCGGTCGATGACCTCCGGCGCGGCTAGCGCATTGCCATCGTGCTTCGCCCACAGGTCGATGATGGCGTAGGGTGCCGGGTAGTGCTCCGGCCGCGCCTTTTTCGCCACCTGCTTGCGGGCACCGTTGGCGACGACCGATTTGAGCGGACCGTTGAACAGGCGTTGCATGAAGGGCAGTGGCCGGCGCGGCTGGCCGGAAAGCAGCAATTGGCAGGCAGCCATTTCCATGACGCGCGGCGGCACGCAATCGTCGGCCAGCCCCATTTTTTTGGCGCGCTTGGCGTCGATGGTTTTGCCGGTCAGCATCATGTCGAGCGCCGTCGCCGGGCCGACGCGCTTGGGCAGGCGCAGCATGCCGCCCCAGCCGGGGAAGATGCCGAGCATGACTTCGGGCAGGCCCATCTTGGTGCCGGATTCATCGACCGCCAGCAGGTAGCGACAGGCCAAGGCCAGTTCCAGCCCACCACCGAGGCAATGGCCACGAACCAGGGCCAGCGTCGGGTAGGATACGGCGGCCAGCCGGTTGAACAGGTTCCAGCCGCGCGTCACCAGCGCCCTGCCTTTTTCAGCGGAATCGAGTTGCGAGAATTCCTCGATGTCGGCGCCGGCAATGAAGCCGGCCTCCTTGCCGGAACGGACGATCAGGCCCTTGGGCGGCTGCTTGTCGAGCTGGTCGAGGATATCGCCGAACTCGGCCATGACTTCAGCGGACAAGGAGTTGGCGGATTCGCCGGCCTTGTCAAAGACGGCGATGACGATGCCGTTTTCTTCCTTGATGAGTTGCCAGTGCTTCATGCGCCGATCTCCCTCGTTGCCACGGTCAACCGGAAAAATTGCCCAAAATTGAAGTTATTTTTCATAGCGCCTCCACGAGCATGGCGCCGCCCAGGCCGCCCCCGATGCAAATCGTGGCAATTCCGCGTTTGGCCTTGTTCCGGCGCAACACATTCAGCAGATGCAGCACGATGCGCGCCCCCGAGGCGCCGACCGGGTGACCGATGGCGATGGCGCCGCCGTCCACGTTGAGCTTTTCATCGTCCAGGCTGCCGAGGCACCCAGGCAGGTCGAGTTGTTCGCGGCAGTATTCGTCGGATTTCCACGCCGCCTGACAGCCCAGCACCTGCGCCGCGAAAGCTTCGTTGAGCTCCCAGTAATCGATATCATTGAAGCTCAGGCCGTGGCGTTGCAGGATCGGTGTCGTGGCATGCACCGGGCCGAGGCCCATCAGCGCTGGATCGAGGCCGGCCCATTCGCTGTCGACGATCTTGCCGATGGGCTTGAGGCCCCATTTCTGCACAGCCTCTTCCGACGCGAGGATCACCCAGGCGGCGCCGTCGGTGATCTGCGAGCTGTTGGCCGCCGTGATGTTGCCGTATTTCTTGTCGAAGAAAGGCTTGAGCTTGGCCATGCCGGCCATGCTGGCGTCGGCCCGCACGCCGTCGTCTTCGGCGTAGACCTTGCCCTTGGCATCGACGACCGGGACGATCTCGCCGTAGTAGCCGGCGGCGCGGGCCGACATCGCTTTCAAATGGCTTTTGACAGCGAACTCGTCCATCTGCTGGCGGCTGATGCCGAATTTCCAGGCCAGGTTTTCGGCCGTCTGGCCCATCAACAGGCCGACCACGGGATCCGTCAGCCCTTTCATCAAACCAATCACCGGCTTGAGCAACTCGGCCAGCGGCAATTTCAAAAAATGGCCGATTTTCTGGTTGACCGTGCGAAGGCTCATCATGCCGGCAAACCAGCGCACCATCGCGTCGGAGTAAAGGAGCGGCGCCCTTGAGAGCGCATCGACGCCGCCAGCCAGCACCAGTTCGGAACGCCCGCCCTGAATGTTGGCGATGGCCGAATCGATGGCCTGCATACCCGAGGCACAGTTGCGCATCACCGTCCAGCCGGGAACCTTTTTACCGCAGCCGAGACGCAGGGCGACCATGCGGCCAATGTTGGTTTCGTCCGGCGAGGGCGCGGCGCAACCGAGGATGACTTCATCGAGATCGCTCGGTTCGAAAGGCTGGCGCAACAGCAATGCCCGGCCGGCCTGGGTAGCGAGATCGGAGGCGGCAAAAATCCCCGGCCCTTTCTGCGCCTTTAAGAAAGGCGAACGAGCGCCATCGACAACGTAAATCGTTTTCGTCATGCTTAGGCTGCCATCCGGCATTCGGCCGGCTTGTTGGCGGTGGCGACACCGTAGTCGAACGGGAAGTCGTCAACATGGACGACGATGTCGCGCAGGTGATTGCGCTGCTTCATGACCTCGAACTCGGCAGCCGTGATGACCCCGGCCTCGAAGGCGACGATGGCGATGTCACGGACGTTGGCCAACGGATTGTTGTCGAATCGACCGTCTTTTTCGGCCGCACGGATTTTGGCTTCGATTGGCTCGGCAAGCAGCGTGGCATTCAGGGCCAACTCGATGGCGCCGACCGGCTCGCTCTCGACCAGCGGCAGGTAGCATTCGGCCGTCAGCCGGTCGCGGGTGGCGGACGGGGCGATCAGCGCCTTGGCCACCTGATGGCCGACTTCGTCGGATGGCACGACGTAGGGATGGCCCCACGGGAAGATCGAGCGGTGCAGGAGAGCGGCAATGAAGCGGATCGGGAAGTTGGCGATGACACCGTCGAACGCCTGCTGCGCCTTGTACATGGCGTCCCAGATCGCCCAGTGGGCGAGCGGCGCGTCCTCGGCCTGACGGCCTTCTTCCTCATAGCGTTTGAGGGTGCAGGAAATCAGGTACATCTGGGCCAGGATGTCGCCGAGACGGGCCGACAGCTTTTCGCGGCGCTTGACGCTGCCGCCAAGGACGAGCAGCGAGATGTCGGCCATGAAGGCGAAGGCCGCCGAGAAGCGCGTCAGTTGCTGGTAATAACGTTTCATTTCCGGCGCCGTATCGACGTTGACCGCAGCAAAGTGTGAGCCGGTCATGCCCAGCCACAGGGCACGGAAACCGTTCTTGATCGTGAAGCCGATATGGCCGAACAGCGCCTTGTCGAAATCGACCAGACCCTGCTTCTGATCCGGGTTCTGCGCCGCCTGCATTTCCGGCAGCAAATACGGATGGCAGCGAATGGCGCCCTGGCCGAAGATGATCAGCGAACGGGTCAGAATGTTGGCGCCTTCGACCGTGATGCCGATCGGCACCTGCTGGTAGGCACGCCCCATGAAATTCGACGGGCCAAGGCAGATGCCCTTGCCGCCGATGACGTCCATGCCGTCATTGACCACCTGACGGGCGCGTTCGGTAACGTGGTACTTGGCGATGGCGGAAACGACCGACGGCTTCTCGCCGAGATCGACCGCACCGGCCGTCATCTTGCGCACAGCGTCCATCATGTAGGTATAGGCGCCGATGCGGGTCAGCGCTTCCTCGACGCCCTCGAACTTGCCGACGGCCATCTTGAATTGCGAACGCACGCGGGCATAACCGCCGACGGCGCGCGCCGTCATCTGGGCCATGCCGGTGTTGGAAGACGGCAGCGATATCGAACGACCCGCAGCCAGACACTCCATCAACATGCGCCAGCCGTGACCAGCCTTTTCCGGACCGCCGATGATGAAATCGAGCGGCATGAAGACATCCTTGCCACGCGTCGGCCCGTTCATGAACATGGCGTTGAGCGGGAAGTGGCGACGGCCGGTATCGACGCCCGGATGGTCGTAGGGGACCAACGCACAGGTGATGCCGACGTGCTTCTTGTCACCCAACAGACCGTCCGGATCGTAAAGATGGAAGGCCAGCCCGAACACCGTGCACACCGGGGCCAGCGTGATATAACGCTTGTCCCAGCTGACGCGCATGCCGAGCACTTCCTTGCCCTGATACATGCCCTTGCAGACGACGCCGGCATCGGGAATCGACGCCGCATCGGAACCAGCCCACGGGCTGGTCAGCGCGAAAGCCGGCACCTCGATGCCCTTGGCCAGGCGCGGTAAATAATGATTTTTCTGTTCATCGGTGCCGTAATGCAGCAGCAGTTCGGCCGGGCCGAGCGAGTTGGGCACCATGACCGAGACCGACAGCGCGCTGGAACGCGTCGACAGCTTGGTCACCACCTGCGAATGGGCGTAGGCCGAGAACTCCAGGCCGCCGTACTTCTTCGGAATGATCATGCCGAGGAAGCCCTTGTCCTTGATGTAACGCCAAGCTTCGGTCGGCAGGTCGTAGAGTTCGTGCGTCACTTTCCAGTCATCGACCAGACGGCAGGCTTCCTCGCATTCGTTGTCGAGAAAGGACTGCTCGGCCGGCGTCAGTTTCGGCTGCGGGTAGGCATGCAGCTTCTGCCAGTCCGGCTGACCGCGGAACAACTCCCCCTCCCACCAGACGGTGCCGGCTTCGAGCGCATCGCGCTCGGTATCCGACATCTGCGGCAGGACCTTGCGATAGCTGGAAAAAATGGGCCGGGTGATGATGCTTCGCCGCAAAGGCCGAATCAGGATCAACCCGGCCAAAGCCACCAGGGTGACTAACCCGAGCAGAGGGATGAGGCTGTTGAACATGCTGTTGTCTCCTTTTATGTCTTTTTGATTTTGGTGTTTATTTCCGGTTGACCGTGGCAACCTAGAATTGAGGCAATGGGGCGCGCAAGCCGCCGAGCAGGAAGGACATCAGGCGTGGCACCAGACGATCCAGCCGATCGGTCGAATCCTCGTCCTCGATCTGCCAGTCAGTGACCAGACGCAACGCATCGGTACCGGCAATGGCGTAGGATGTCGCGCCGAGCATGAAGTGAAAGCGCCAGACGATCTCGGCCTTGGGCACCTCGGGTAGCGCCCTGAACAGCGCCTCCTTGTAGCGGTCCATTACCGCCTGGTACTCGTGCGCCAGGAAGGCGCGGATGAATTCGGATGGCTCGGTCAGTGTCCGGCCAAGAAGGCGCAGGAAAGTCATCCCGCCACGATTCTCGTCCCCCGCCATGCGCAAAAGGGTTCCGAAGAATGCATCGACAATCGCTGACGGCTTGACTGGCTGGCCAGCCGCTTCAACTTCCAGAGCGTCCAGGACGCGCATGCGCTCTTCGTTCAGCCAGTCAAGGCGGCGCCGGAAGACTTCCTGCATCAGCGACTCTTTCGAGCCGAAGTGATAATTGACTGCGGCCAGATTGACGCCAGCCTCGCCGGTAATCTGGCGCATCGACGTGCCCTCGTAGCCATGTGCCATGAACAGGCGCTCGCCGGCATCGAGGATTCGTTCGCGCGTATCGACAGTACGGGTTTCCATGGGGAGTCTCCTTGTTATTATGATTCATACGTTCGTTTTAATCATAATAACAAGGTTCGGCCAATGCAAGTCTTTTCTGACTTTCAGGAATTGTGCTGGCGAATGAAGGCAATCGCCTCGGCAGCCGGCACCGGGCGACTGAACAGATAACCCTGTACCAGATCGCAACCCCGGCTGCGCAGGTAGTCGAGCTGCTCGACAGTTTCGACGCCCTCCGCCACCACCTTCAGGCCGAGGTTGTGGGCCAGCCCGATGGTTGCATCGCAGATCACCGAGCCATCGGTATCCTCGTCAATTTCCTCGACGAATGAACGATCGAGCTTGAGGTGCTTGAGCGGGAACATGCGCAGGTAGCCGAGCGACGAATAGCCGGTTCCGAAATCGTCGATGGCAACCACGATGCCCATGCTGTGCAGGATATCGAGGATACGCACGGTCTCCAGCGGCTGTTCCATCGCCACCGACTCGGTGATTTCGAAAATGAGATCGGCCGGATTCAGGTTGTAGGCTTCAATGATGCCGCGGGCAATGACCGGCAGGTTGCCGTTGCGCATCTGGATGGCTGAAATGTTGATACCCATCCTGATGCCGGACAGTCCCGCCGCATAGAACTCGGCCAATTGCTGACAAGCCGCCCACAGGACCCATTCGCCGAGCGGCTGGATCAACCCGGTTTCCTCGGCAATGCCGATGAACGCCCCCGGTGCCAGCAACCCTCTCTCGGGATGCTGCCAGCGGACCAGCGCCTCGACGGCAGCCACCTTGCCACTGGCCAAGTCAATGATTGGCTGGAAGTGCAGGCGAAACTCGTCGCGGGAAAGAGCATGGCGCAGGGCATGCTCGATTTTCAGCCGATCCAGCGCCACGTCGTTCATCTTGGCGTCGAAAAACTGGAAGTTGTTTCGACCTGCCGCCTTGGCGTGATACATGGCGGCATCGGCATTCTTCATCAAGGTCTCGCCATCGCAGCCATCGGTCGGGAAAATAGCGATGCCGATACTGGGTGAAGTGTAAAGATCGAAGCCCCCGATCTGGCAGGAAACACCAACACTGGACACCAGTTTTTCGGCAACCAGAGCCACCGAACTGGTGTGGTCGATGCCGGACAGCATAATCACGAACTCGTCCCCGCCCAGCCGCGCCACCACGTCACTATCGCGCACACTCTCGCGCAGGCGTTTGGCCACTTCGATGAGCAGTTCATCGCCAATGTGATGCCCGAGCGTATCGTTTATCACCTTGAAACGATCGAGATCGATGAACATCACGGCCACCCGCGCACCGTCGCGCCGCGCCGTGGCCAGCGCCTGATCCATCCGCCCCTTCAGGCTAAGGCGGTTGAGCAAGCCGGTCAGGACATCGTGGTGGGCAATATGGTGCAGGCGCTCTTCCGTCGCACGCTCGGTCGACACGTCGGTAAAGTGGGCAATGTGGTAGAGGATTTTCCCTTCGTCATCGCGAATGACCGAGATGGAAATCCACTTCGGATAAATGCCGCCGTCCTTGCGTCGATCCCAGATTTCACCCTGCCAGAAACCTCGCCCGGTAATGTCCTGCCACATCCGGCCATACTCTTCGGGCGTCGTCCGCCCGGCCGACAGAAAGCGCGGGTTGCGCCCGGCCGCTTCCTCGGCGGAATAACCGGTCAGGCGTGTAAACGCCGGGTTGACCGTGATGATGTTGTTGTGAACATCGGTAATCATGATGGCCTCGCCGCTATGCTGGACAGCGCTGGCCAGCAACTGCATCTGCGCCTCGGTTTCGTGCTGGATACTTATATCCTGCGAGGTACCGATGACCCGCAAAGGAACACCATCCTTGCCATACTCGGTCTCGCAGACCTCCAGGACATACTTGATCCGGCCGTCCGGCATCTCCAGACGATGTTTCATGTTGGCTGACTGGTGCTGCTCAACTGAGTCCTTCAGAGTCCTGTCAACGAATGCACGATCTTCCGGATGAATCTGCGCGAGAAACTCGTCGTAATGCGCCCCGCCCTCCACCCAGGGAATCTCAAAAATCCGGTAGAGCTCATCGGAACACGTTACCCGCATGGTCGCCAGATCGATTTCCCAACTCCCCAGCTGGGCGATACGCTGTGCTGCATTCAGGCGCTCACCATTGCGGCGCAAATCGATTGCCGCCACCAACTCGCGCTGTCGACCGCGAAACAATTCATAGAGTACGACAAACAGGCACCCCAGCAAGGCCGCGCCAAAGACACCAACGATGAATGTCCGCTGCCGCCAGGAGGCCATCACATCCGACTCCGACACCCCCGCCAGGACATAAAACGGATAGTGCTCGAGCATCCGGTACCCGTACACTCGTTTCACACTATCCGACTGGGCGACAAACTCCAGAAGTCCATGCCGCTGCCCTGATTTGATCAACTGAAAGATGGGATGCGACGGATCAAGCGAGCGGTTGATCTCGTTGGGAACCGACGGCTCACGAAAGACCAGGGCATGGGTATCACTACGGCGGATTGCCACAGCCCCGGAAGCTCCGAGGCGGGACTCATTGAACAGTTTCTCGAAATAATCAATCTCTATCGCAGCGCTGACCAGCCCGAGGAAACGACCATCCAATGCGCGGATTGCCCGGGCCGCAACAAAAGTCTCCCGGCCGGTAATACGCGACTTGACCACATCGGAGAACAGAATCGCGTGCCCGCTCCCTTTCTTGGGCAGATTGAAATACGAGCGATCAGCCACATTGACGTATTCGCCACCGCCAGAGAGGTAAAGCACATTCCCCTCCGAATCGATGACTCGAAATCCTGCCACCTCTGGAAAGGCTCGTTGGAAATGTTTGAGATCATCCTCGACTTCGGGACGAAAACGGGGGGCTGCATCGCTATTGAGAGACTCGTTTGGAACACTCTCGACCAATTCGCCCAAGGTCACATCGATTCGCCGCAAGGCAGCATCAAACCGCGCTTCCAGCAACTCGGACTGGGTACTGGCGACCGACCGCGCTTCTGCCCAGACCTCCTGATAGGCCGACCACAACACGTACCCAAGCAAAATGAAACCGCCGACAGCCAATGAAATCAAGGCGATCCACAGGTGATTCCCATTGCGGGGCTTCTGTCCGGGCATTGTCTCCACGTCTCGCGGCTGGTCAGCCAAGCTCTCGAAAGCTCATTCTGAGCATGCCGGTTTGGAATTGCAACGAGGCACCGGAAGCGGGCGCGGGTTGGGTTGCCGATACTGCAGAAAGCGACACATCACATTCTTGCCGCTCCGCCTCTCGAGCAGCACCTCGACTAACTCTTCGTGGATAGGCCAGTCGTCGACGGGGATCTCGGGCGGAAACAGCGAGTCACCAGAAAATGACTGCTCGATGCGGGTCAGATAGAACCGATGACAATACGGCCAGGCCGCCGCGTAGACCGCAGCACCACCAATGACGAAAACAGGCTTACCGGTTGCCAACGCAGCCAGCAAGCCCTCCTCCACCGAAGCAACCCGGGTACAACCCGGGCGCAAGGCCAGGTCGGGCTGGCGACTGACGATGAACGAATCGACCGGTACCACATCCATCGATTCGTAAGTCAAGCGACCGATAACCAGCGCGGCGCCCTCGACCATTCTCTCGAAGTAGGCCAGTTCCTCGGGAATATCCCAAGGCAGCCATCCGTCCAGGCCAATCATGCCGTTGCTGGCAACAGCCCCGATGGCCGAGATCACCGTTTGCTCTTTGCCCACTGCTCACGCGTCAGCGAAAGTGAAATGGCTGGCGTCCCCTGCCCGTTGTAGACATGCGGCTTGTGCATCGAGACATGGGCCGATGACACAATGGCCATGCCGAAAATCGCGTCCATGACCTCGAGAATGCTCGATTCCAGACATTCGCAGTGGGCATTCCCCTCCAGCTTGCGAATGGCCAGAAAGATCACTTCGTAGTCGACCACCTGACGTATGTCATGCGGATCGACCACTGCGTCCATCGGCGCCCAGGCATCAGCGTGAACGAGCACCGCCTGCGGCCCATGTTTTTCGAGTGGATTGCAGCCGGTACGCAACTGTATGGTCGCATCCACGGAGGCGCACCAATGATTTTGAAGCACGGATCAGATTCCTTTTATGTCATTCAATATGGATAAGGCAGAACGATACCAAAGCTGGCGCCGATGAGCAGGCAAAAAAACAGGCGCCGTAGCGCCTCGTTGCCGATCGACCAGACAATCGGCTTACGCCGTCACGTTGACCAAGGTTCCTGTCTGCTGACCAGAGGTATTGACGACGGGCGCTGCGGTTGTTGTTGTGGCCACCAGCGGCTCCGACTGAAGCACCTTGCTGATTTGTGTTTTCAATTCACCCAGTTGGCTCTGCACCTCGCCAACTGAATTCAGGGTCGCCAGATTCAGTCTTGCCTGGCTGGCGTCGCCCTGCGCCTGTCGCGACTGAACCTGCAAAGAACGGGCACTTTCCTGTGCGCGGTCGGCAACACTTTGTGCTGAGCGTGCCTGAGCCTGCAAGGCCGCGGCCTGCTGCTCCGCCTGATCAGCATTTCGCCGTGCCTGTTGCAGCTGGAGTTGCGCCCAAAGCCCACTGCTGGCTGATTGAGCGCCTGATGCCGACGATACTGCCATCTCGTCACCAATCGCCTGTTACAAACCAGTTTGTACCTAAGCCGTCACGTTGACCAATGTACCGGTCTCCTGACCCTGTGCATTTTTGACCGGGCGCGGAGGCTCTTCGCTACGCTCTACCCGCTCCTCCGGGCGCGACTCGCGTTTCTCGGCCTGTTGCACCTGCTGGGCCTGCGTAGCCTGACTGCTCTGAGCACCCGTATTCGCATACGCATTGATGCTGGAAGTCACTGATTGAATATCCATTTCTTCACCTCGCAACGAAAATTCCTGAACTAACTTTACACCATTCCGCAAAATATTCCAGAAGTATCCGTTGCACCCCAAAGTAAAAAATCAACAATATTGACAACAAATTAGACATAGCTGTCAATTTGACTTCGTGGAATGACTACCCCCGAAGGGGGGGGTCGCTGATGTATCAAGAAGTATCAACCCGAAAACGCATCGAAATGACCGATGTTGTACCGCTAACCGAACTCAAAAAACGTGGCAGCTGATCAGGCAATCAGCGGGTCGTACTGCGAAAAACGCTCGGGCAGCGTGCCGTCCTCAACCGGAACGCTACCATCGGACAGGCATAGCATCTTGTCGAGATGGCGGCTGGAAAGTGGTTCCAGCCGCTTGTAAAGTTCCTTGCACAGCAAGCGAGCCTGCTGGCCAGGCCAGTCGCCGGGGAGCAGGACCTCCGGCAGTTCCGGGTCGCGCAGCAGCAGGCGCCGGTAATCGTGGATGAGCAGGATGCGAACGAGGAAGGCATCCTGTTCGCTGACATCGGCCAGATGATCGCGCCGCAACTCGTCGAGAATCGGCTGATAGGCTGCCACGAACTCACTGTAGGCTTCAGCCAGCGCCCCGAGGTCCCAGGCGCGACGAACCAGATCGGAATCACTGGCCGATAGCGCCGAGCGGGAGTCGGCGGCAAACAGCGGCATCAAGGCGCCCAAAGCGGATGACAGGCCTTCGGCGATCAGGGCATCGAGCACACTCGACAACTCGGCGCTCGGGTGCACGAAACAGTCGCCGCCCAATACACCGAACCCCTGCCAGAACAGCGCCCGGCGAACCTGGTCACGAACCTTGGACTCGAGATCGCCGACGACCAGAATCAGCCGCCAGCGGCGATCCCAAAGCGGAGCGTGCGAGGCGTAGATATGGCGCGATGCTTCCTCGAAGCGGCGCCGCCCGGATGGTGTCAACACGTAGTCGGCGCGCCGGCCTATCGTTTCCGTCCGCAGCCATTCTTCCTTGGCCAGACGGAACACCGAGGTACGAATCAGGCGCTCGTTGAGTTCCAGCGGTTCGAGCAGGCGGATCAAGCTACCCAGCCAGATGCGGCCGCCACGCGGCAGGATGGCGTCGCCAAACACGGTGATGATGAGCGAACCCGCCTGAACCCGGCGCTGCTGGCGGAATTCATCGAGACGGGATTGGATGGCAATGCTCACAACGATCTGGACGTTCTATTTGGTTAGCGAGGCAAGATGCGCATGATTTTACCCTATCTTGCGTATCATTTTTGTGGCGTATGCAAATCACGAGAAGCAATCAACAGCGTTGATCCGCAAGCCTGCAGCGAACAATAGCGATACAAATATCGATAAATTATTCAGCCTAACGTAGCACTTAATCACCTTCTACCCGGCAATTCGATGGACAGGCCTACAAAGGCAGTTCCGCCTGGATCGCCGACGGCGCGATTTCCTCCGCTCCTGCCTCCACCAAGCCACCAGCACGAACGCCGAGCAGGCGAATGCGCTGATCGAGCGGCACCCGCTTCAGGCACAAACCAGCCGCCTGCCGAATTGCCGCGCCGTCGCTGACGGCAACCGGCAGCGTGACATCCCGGGTGACCGCCCTGAAATCCGAATATCTGATCTTGATCCCCACCGTCCGGCAGGCGTAGCCTTTTCGTACCAGGTCGTCACCCACACGCAGGCATAGCGAGGTAAACACTTCGGACAATTCGGATCGGTCCGCCTTGGCGTGCAGATCCCGCTCGAACGTCGTTTCGCGGCTGATCGACTTCGGTTCCGACTCGGTGACCACGGGCCGGTCATCGATGCCGCGGGCGATACGATGCATCCATAGCCCGGTGCTCCGGCCAAACTTGCTGACCAGAAACTCCTGCGGCGCAGCTGCCAGTTCGCCAATGGTCCGAATGCCATGGCGCTCAAGGCGTTCACTGGCCTTCGGCCCGATCCCGTTCACCTTTTTGGCGGCCAACGGCCAGATCCGTGTCGGGACATCCTCCATCGACAAGATCGTCAGCCCATTCGGCTTCTCGAGGTCCGAGGCAATTTTGGAGAGCAGTTTGTTGGGCGTCACGCCAATCGAACAACTCAGCCCGGTTGCGGCAAAAACTGCATCCTTGATGCGCTGGGCGAGGATGCTCGTTTCCTCCGGAATGTCGCTCAGATCGACGTAAATTTCGTCAATTCCACGATCCTCGACATTGGGTGCAATCGCCCGCACTGCCGCCTTGAACAGCCTTGAGTAGTGACGATAAGCCTCGAAGTTGGCCGGTAACAAAATAGCCTCCGGCGCCAGCTTCGCAGACTTCATGAGCCCCATGCCGGAAAACACGCCCAAGGCCCGGGCCTCATAAGTCGAGGTGGTAATCACCCCCCGCCCCGTGTATTCACGCAATCGGGAAAAGTGTCTTGAGCCGTCGGCTTGTACCACCGGCTGATGAACGCTCCGCCCACCGACCACGACAGCCTGCCCGCGCAACTCGGGATAGCGAAGCAACTCGACCGAGGCGAAGAAGGCATCCATGTCGAGATGGGCAATGCGGCGAATACTGTTCATATGAACAGTATAGCAAAATCAACGAGAGGCCATCCGCATGCCAGAAGCTTCTGCCTGAGCACGGCTACGTCTGCAGCGCGAAATTGCCTGCCACGACAGCAAAGCGAACTAACGCACCAACTCCGGGAACAGCACCTCGGTAAAACCGAAGCGCGCAAAATCGCGCATCCGCGATGGAAAAAGCCGGCCGATCAAATGATCACACTCATGCTGGACCACCCGGGCATGGAAGCCCTCAACTGTCCGGTCGAGTGGCTGACCATCGGCGTCGAAGCCCTGATAGCGGATGCGGGCATGGCGCGGCACTTCGCCACGCAGACCGGGAACGGACAGACAGCCCTCCCAGCCCAATTCTTCGTCATCACCCAGGGGCGTAATGATTGGATTGATCAGAATGGTCTGCGGCACCGAATCAGCATCCGGATAACGCTCACTTTTTTCGAATCCGAAGATCACCACCTGCAGGCCAACGCCAATCTGCGGAGCCGCCAGGCCAACTCCGCCCGTCGCGGCCATGGTGTCGAACATGTCTTCAATCAGTTGCTTCAGCTCCCCCGTCCCGAACGCCATCACCGGATCGGCCGTCTTGAAAAGCAGCGGTTCGCCCATGCGCAGGACTTGTTTGACTGACATCGTGGTTTTCCTCAATCCTGATTTCGATATGGAGAACTTTGAATATTAGGGGAGACAGGCAAGACATGCAGACAAAAAAAGCCCCGGAATTGCTTCCGGGGCTAACCGAGGTTGCTGCAGAGAGAACGGTTGCCGTCAGGCGTAGGTCGGGGCGAAGGCGGCTTCAGGATTGGTGGCCGGGCCCTTGTCTGTCCAGTACGGCGAAAGTTTGCGCAGTTGCGCGACGATGGGCGGTACCGCGGCGATGACACGATCGATTTCTTCTTCGGTGTTGTAGACCGACAGCGAGAAGCGGATCGTGCCGTGCGCGGCGGTGTAGGGAATGCCCATGGCGCGCATGACGTGCGAGGGTTCGAGCGAGCCGGAGGTACAGGCCGATCCGGAGCTGCCGGCGATGCCTACCTTGTTGAGCAGCATCAGAATGCCTTCCCCCTCGATGTACTCAAAGGCGATATTGCTGGTGTTGGGCAGACGGTTGGATACATCACCGGTCGGGAAGCAATGCGTGATCTGGCTGAGCAGCCCCGTCTCCAGCTTGTCACGCAGGCGGCGGACTTCGGTGTTTTCGAATTCCATTTTCTGCATGGCCAGTTCGCAGGCCATGCCGAGACCGACGATGGACGCCGAGTTCTCGGTGCCGGCGCGACGACCACGTTCCTGATGACCACCGCGGAGCAGCGGGCGGAAGCGGCAGCCGCGACGCAGGTAAAGGACGCCGATGCCCTTCGGGGCGTGCAATTTGTGACCGGACAGCGAGAGCATGTCGATCTTGGTGTTCTTGAGGTCGATGGGAATCTTGCCGACGGCCTGCACGGCATCGGTATGGAACATGATGCCCTTGGCAGCAGCGATTTCAGCCATCTCGACGACCGGGAAAATGGTGCCCGTCTCGTTGTTGGCCCACATGGCTGAAACGATAGCGACGCGGTCATGGAGCAGGGAACGGTACTCGTCCATGTCGATGCGGCCCTTCTTGTCCACTTTCAGCTTATGGACGATGTAGCCTTCCTTTTCCAGCCACTCGCACAGCGTCAGGATGGCCGGATGCTCGACGTTGGTGGTGATCACCGTGTTGCGGTCGGGCTGGGCCTTGAGGGCCGAAAGGATGGCGGTCGAGTCGGACTCGGTGCCGCAGGAGGTGAAGATGATCTCCGAGTCATGCTCAGCGCCGAGCAGCGCCTGAACCTGACTGCGGGCCTTCTTCAGCGCCTTGCCAACTTCACTGCCGAAGGCGTGAATCGACGAGGCGTTGCCGAAATGCTCCGTGAAAAACGGCAGCATGGCTTCGACCACAGCGGGATCGACCCGCGTCGTGGCGTTATTGTCGAGATAGATCGGTTTCATGGCGCAGTCCTCGGGTTCTCTGTTGAGGTTGGGATGATTTCAAATTCGGTCGATTTTTCCGGTTGACCGTGGCAAGCCAGGCTGACCGGAAAAATCTGTGTCGATCAGGCCTCTACGGGCATGTGCGACGAAGGCAGCACCTGGACCAGCTCGCCCAGCGCTTCGATCATCTTCTGCTGGATACCGCCCAGGGTTGCCGCTTCCATCATGCAACCGGAGCAGGCGCCCTTCAGGTGCACATAGATCTTCTTACCCTGGACGTCGGCCAGCTCGACATCACCGTGATCGCGCTGGAGCATCGGACGAACCGATTCGAGCACTTCCTGGATCTTGGCGATCTTCTCGACGATCGACAGCTTTTTGGTCGGCGGCTTCGGTGCCTCTGGCGTAGCCGGGCAAGCGGGCGGCGGCGAAACTTCGCCCGGACCGGCACGCTCGGACATGACCTTGGCCAGAATTTCTTCAATACCTTCGTGGCAAGCCGCGCAACCGCCGCCGGCCTTGGTGTAGAAGGTGACTTCCTCGACCGTGTTGAGGTTGTTGGCCTTGACCACGTCCTCGATCATCACGGCGTCGATGGCGAAACACTTGCAGATCAGCGCGCCTTCTTCGTGATCATCGGACCACTCTTCGCCGCGGTAGTTGGCGATGGCGGCCTGCAGGGCTTCACGGCCCATGACCGAGCAGTGCATCTTTTCCGGCGGCAGACCGTCGAGAAAGTCGGCAATGTTCTGATTGGAAACCTTGAGCGCCTCATCCAGCGTCATGCCCTTGACCATTTCGGTCAGTGCCGACGACGAGGCAATCGCCGAGCCGCAACCAAACGTCTGAAAATGCGCGTCGAGAATGATCTCGGTTTCCGGCTCGACCTTGAGCATCAGGCGCAGCGCGTCGCCGCACTGGATGGAACCGACGTCACCGATACCGTTCGCTTCTTCCAGCGGACCGGAATTGCGCGGGTTGAAGAAGTGTTCGCGAACCTTGTCTGAATATTCCCACATGACTATTGCTCCTTAGACCGAGAACGAAGAGCCGCAGGAACACTGGGCGCTGGCGTTGGGGTTGTCGAACTTGAAACCGGTGTGGGTCAGCGTATCGACGAAATCGACGGTGACGTTGTCGATCATCGGCATGGTCATGGCATCGACCAGCACCTTGACGCCTTCGACTTCCAGTTCCCAGTCGTCTTCAGCCTTCTCGGTTTCGAGCTTCATGCCGTATTGCAGGCCGGAGCAACCGCCACCGGAAATGGTCAGGCGCAGCCCGAGCACAGGCGTTTCAGAACCGCGGATAAAACGTTGAACAGCCTTAATGGCAGCGGGGGTCAGATTGATCATGGCGATTCTCCCAGAGTAGATGACCTGATCTCGCAAGGGCCGTGCCACGACACGAATAAAAATATAAACACTTAATTTTCAGCAGCTTGGCTCAAACATGAAGCCAAAATCACCTTGTCAGGTTCACTACAATCCCTGACAGATACCCCACTGGAAGCCGACGGCACATGGCAAAACCGGGAACCAAAACTGGCTCCCGCCGCTCCATCACTTGCGGAAAGCAAGGCGCCACGGCATTCTCCGCGCCCGGCTTCCGGCAATGGCCGCACTGGAAGCGTTTCCGAACGCTGACAGGTACGGTCCGTGCTAATTACCGTTTGGATCAACGAACACACACAACAAAATGACAGCCCCTTGGCAGAGAAGCTTCCTGGATTTCGCCGGCCCCGGCATTGACCGGCCCTCGGAGACCCTGCGCGTGACCGATGACGAAGCGGCAGACATCCTGACCAAGCTGGCCGCCCAGGCGTGGTCTCCGCAATTGCCGGCGGGGTTGTTGCGAAACTCCGGCTACACCATCCGCCATGCCCGCCAGGGATTCAACACGGCGATATTCAAGGTCGGCCAAATCGTTGGCTTCTATGCCGGCTCCTACCTCTGGATTGCGGCCGAGCATCGCGGCAAGGGCTTGTCGACTCCGCTGATCCTCGCCGCCGCCGAACAACGCGGCGGCAGCATCATGCCACCCGGCGTCGTCCTTCAGGGCTACACCCCGGCCGGTCTGGCGGCCCACCGGAAGGCCCACCGCCAGTCCATCCTCGACGCTACGGAGAGGCTTATCCCAGGACGTGTTCGTACGCCCGGCGCAGCAGATTTCGTTCGACTTCGCTTAGCTGGCGCGACTCGGTAATTGCGATGAAGCGGCCGTGGAGTCGGTCGGCTGCCTCGAACGGCGGATCGATGCCGGCAAAAGCGGCAAGCAGAACGGGCACATCGCCTTCCGGCGTATCGACCCAGGCCTGAAAATCGGCCACCGGCTCGACTGCGCCCTCGGCCAACCCGAGATGAACCTCGGCTTCGCGGACGACCGCCGTCGGATGGAACTGGACGGTTGGCGAGAAATCTTCGTCGCGCAGGGCCGACAGTGCCGGCAGTGGCTTGAAGGCGACAACGCCCGAATTCAGGCAGAGAAAGCGAACGCGGCCGCTGGTCCCATGCTTGTGAATGAGCAGCAAACGGGGCAAAACGGTCATGGGCTACTTGGCGTATTCCGCAATGACCGCATCGCCGCGGAATTTCTCCGGTCGCCCCCAGATTTCAACGGTATCGACGTAGAAATCGGCCTTGGCCGGGTGCGCCAGCAGCACCTGATACTCGGCAAAAATGCGGCCATCGGGAAAGAAGGTCGCCTTGCCGAAACGGGCCTTGCCGCGCCAATAGGCCAGCACGCTGACCTCCTGCGAATACGGGTCGGTCTCTTCCTCGAACACGACATCGGCCCACACCGGCTCGTCACCGATCGACAAGCCGAGCTTTTCCACCTGAGCGCGCAAGGCGGCGCAGACGGCTTCGCCAGTGGCGTTATCGGGCAAGCTTGCAGTCATGGTCGAGGTATCGAGGGCGTATGGACATCTCTGTCATTCCCGCAGGCGCGGAAATGACAGAGCTTTGTGTTTCAGGCCGGTGCGTAGGTGTAGCAGTCCTTCGGACAAACGCGTCCGCAGGAGCCACAACCGATGCAGTCAGCCGGATTGGCCAGCGACATGACCATCATGTTGTCGTCTTCGTCATCATCGTCGTCATCCAACTCTCGCTCGACGAGGTCGAGAACATTGCGCGGGCAGACCTTGTAGCAGCGGCCGCAGCCGATGCACTTGGCCTGATCGAGGCTGGTGGCGAATTGCGGCGTCCATTCGGTGCCGCCTTTGGTGAGTCCGGTGATCATGCTGGTTGTCCTTTCTGCGCGGCAGCGAGTCGGGCACTGGCATCGGCCCACGCCTGGCAGGCATCGTAGGTGGATTGGGAAAGCGCAGGAATTTCATGAAAGCCCGCCGGCAGGCGGTCTTCCACGAGATCGTGCATCTGCGAAGCCCACTCGGAAGCGATCCGCTTGAGCTTCTTGACTTCCTTGTCGAGGGCGGCCAGTTCTTCGTCAGTCATGTTGCCCCCCGCCCTTACAGCCCGGCGACGTTCGGATACTGACCGATACGTTCCAGAGCGATACCGAGCATCTTGTCGGCGTCATCCTTCATCTTGGACAGGCTCGGGAAGCCGAAGCGATGCACGTCGCGCAAGGTCTTTTCAACGGCAACCAGCTTGCCGACGGTAATGATGGCGCGGCCGAAACCTTCGTGAGTCAGGTGCACCAGCGGCACGGCGAGCAGCTTGCATTCCTTTTCGATCAACACGGCGATGGCGTTGTAGAAGGCCTTGACGCGCGAGATGGTCTCGTCGTCCGGATCACCGATCATCGGGATGTTGGCCTTGCGTTCCTTGGTCAGGATGTAGGGATCGAGGATCTTTTCGACCGTCCAGCCGGCGTAGGTGCCGTAGGTATCGAGCGCGCGCATCTGGCGGGCCATCTCCTTGACGAAATCGGTTTCGAAGATGGGATCGGCAGCAATGGCTTCAGTCATGGTCATACTCCTTGGGAAATGGGTTGGATTGGTTGGAAACCGGAATGAGTTGTGGCGCCGGCATGAGGCCGGGCACCAGGCCGATGGCGATGCGGGCGACGGCCAGTGCCCCGAGAAAGCCGGCAATGGCACCGAGCGCCGTGGCACCGTCGCTGCCATCGAGCAGCGAGCCGAGCCAGGCGCCAAAAATCATGGCGAAGGCCGGGAAGAGATAGCCGAGCAAGGCCGAGAAGGTCAGGCGGCTGGCTGGCAGCCCGATCATCACCATGTCACCGGCCTTGATGTCGCCGCTGACCGGCAGGGTCAGCAAGGTGGCCGGCCGGCCGCTGGCCATCTTGCCGATGCCGCAGTTGCTGCCCTGCCCGCAGGACGAACAGCCGGCCGTTTCCATGGCGACGATGGCCTTGCCTGCCTCGACGCGCTGGACGATGCCGCGGTGTTCGATCATGTTGGCGCTCATCCTTCCCACCCTTCCTCTTCCATGGAAGCGAAGCGATTCTCTTCCTTGGCCTTGGCCTGGGCGGCAATGGCGCGGTCAATCCAGACCACACCACCCTCGCTCATCGCTTTCGAAATTTGCCCCAAAAGCTCGTCGACCGTGTCAACCTCATCGACGCGGATCGGCTGGATGCCTTTGGCCAGCAGCTTCTTGATCGCCGAAGCACCAATCGCCATGACGTAAACCCCGGCGCAGCCTTCGAGGAAATCAACCTTGGCGCCGAGCTTGTCCTCGTTGCCGTCCATCGCCTCTTCGGCAAACTCGGCAACGCCGACCAGCGTCGCCTTGTCCGGCGTCACTTCGTAGACCACGAAGCCCTCGGCCGAACCGAAGTGCTGATTGACCCGTGTCCGGTCGGTCGAGGCGAAGGCGACCTTGATCATGGCGTCCGGCTCCTGCCTAATGGACCAGACCAACTGCAGCCGACGAGATGACATGTTGTTTGCTGACGCCATCGCGGTCGTCGGCCCAGTAGATTGATCGATAGGGTGCGAGTTCATGGTGTTGTCCCAGCATAAGGTTGGCGAGATCGAACAAGGCCTGCCGCGTACCGCGGTAGCCCACCCAGGTGCGGGCGTAACCGCCCACGTGGTCGTATTGCGGAAAGCCGGCCCGGAGCAGCGGCAAGCCCAACCGCGAAGCGGTGTCGGCAGCATGGGAATTGGCGACAATCAGTTGCGCGCCGTTGCTGCGTGCCTCTTTTTCCATATCCTCCAAGTCACCGACGATGACTTTGGCGATGGGCAGTCCAGCCAGGCTTTCATGCTTGTGCGTGGCAACGGCGCTGACAATTTCGGCGCCCATGCTGGTCAGGAAACGCACCTGCATGCCGACAAGATCGGGATCACCAGCCAGCGCGACGCGGGCGAAGCCGATCATGAAATGGCTGTCGACCATGGCATCCTGCAACTGGGAACGGTGACGTTCGATCTTCTCGGGCACCGGCTTGCCGGAAATCTCGGCCAGCGCCTGGGTGAAATCGTCGCAATCCTCGAGGCCCATGAGGCCAGCGAAATGGTAGTCAGGCACACCGGTCCGCGTCTTCAGGATGTTGGCCGCCTTGAGCAGCGAAGGGCCAACGACCAATGTTGCGGTCGACTCGCCCATGATCTCGATTTCCGAGCGCGGCGTACCGCCGATGGTCAGCGATGAGGTTTCGGCTTCGACCAGATGGCCGTCGAGCGAATCGCCAATGTCCGGCACGACGATGGGGCGCAGGCCGAAGGCTTCGATCCACTCCTTGATCGCCTCGATATCGCCCGGCGTCAGCATGGCCGAGGCCAGCACATTGACCTGCTTGGGACGTTTGCCGACGCAGGCGCTTTCCGGCACCAGCGTTTCGATCAGGGCTTCAATGGCCAGCGCGTAGCCGCTTTCCAGACAGCCGACGTAATCCGGCGTATTCACCGGGACCACCGCAACATGGTCAAATTCCGGGTGGGCCCGGCGAAAATCGCCGACACAGCGGCGAATATCGGTGCCCTGCGTTTCCGACAGACCGGTCGTCACGAGGCCGATGATGTCCGGCTTGCTCTTGTCGGACAGCGTGCGCAGCGCCTCGATGACGTTGTCGTCGGCGCCCATGATGCTCGACACCTGATCCATCGCCGTCGTCTGCAAGGGAATCGGCTCGCGGAAATGGCGGACGAAGAACACCTTGCCGAAGGCCGTGCAGCCCTGCGAACCATGCATGAGCGGCAGGCTGCGGTTGAGGCCGAGGAAAGCCAGCGAGGCGCCGATGGTCTGGCTGACCTTGAGCGGATTGACCGCCAGCGCTTTCTTGGAGTGGATGATTTCAGCCATGTCGTTCCCTTTATGCGGCCAGCACGGTGCCGGGACCGCTTTGCTTGGCCCACGGCGCCGGCTTGCGCACGGCAGCCCACACCGGGCTTTCCATCGACAGCGCCAGTTGGCGAGCCAGTTCGCTCATGCCGGCATAACCGGCGTAACCGAATTCACGCTCCTGATTGATGTCGAGGAAGGGAATCCGCGCCTTGAGCGCCGTGTAGAGATTGCGTCCGCCAGCGATCAGGATGTCGGCCTTGTACTCGTGATAGGTCGACAACAGTGCCTTCGGGCTGCCGTCGTCGATCATCTTGGTGTCCTCGCCCATCAATTCGCGGATGCGCGCCTTGTCTTCTTCGGTCGATTTCTTGGTACCGGTCGCCACCACCTTCATGCCCAGATCCTGCAGGGCCGAAACGATGGACCACGACTTGACGCCGCCGGTGTAAAGCAGCACGCGCTTGTCCTTGAGGCGGGCGCGCCAGGGTTCAAGCGCTGCATGGGCCTTGGCTTCCTCGCGGGCGATGACCGCCTCAGTGCGCGCCGTCAGGTCGGGGTCACCGATCAGCCGGGCGAAATCGCGCAGCGCATTGGAGACATCCTGAACGCCGTAAAAACTGCCTTCGAAGAAGGGTTGACCGAAGGTGTCCTGCATCTTGCGGGCGACGTTGAGCAACGCCTTGGCGCAGACCACCATGTTCACCTTGGCGCGGTGCATGGTCTGCACTTCATGGAAGCGCGAGTCGCCAGACAGCGTGCAGAGAATGCGCAGACCGAGCTCGTCGAAGAGCGGCGCAACGTGCCAGAACTCGCCAGCGATGTTGTATTCGCCGATCAGATTGACGTCGTAGGTCGGCAGACCGTCGGCCCGCGGCAGGACGGGCGCCGGTTCGGCGGTGCCGATGACGTGCTTGAACATCGCTTCGCCGGCCAGCCGGTTGCCGAGATTCTTGGTGCCGTAGAAGCCGGCGGCATCGACCGGCACCACCGGCGTACCCCAGCGTTCGGTCGCCGCCTTGCAGACGGCACCGACGTCATCGCCGATCAGCGCGGTGACGCAGGTGTTGTAGATGAAGACCGCTTTCGGCGAATAACTGTCGATGGCCTGCTTGATGGCATGAAACAGCCGCTTCTCGCCGCGCCCCATGACCACGTCGGTTTCCGACAGGTCGGTGGTCATGCCGATCTTGTACAGGGTCACGCCGGAAGAGCGTGTACCGCGGTTGTCCCAAGAGGAGCCGGCACAGGCAATCGGACCATGCACGATATGGGCAACGTCGGCAATCGGCAGCAGCGCAATCTGCGCGCCGTCGAAGGAGCAGCCGCCCGCCGTGGCACCAGGCTTGGGCTTGGCGCAGCCGGACTTTTCCTTGGTGTTATGAGTACAGGCTGGCTCGTCGAGCAAGGCCTGGATTTCGCTGGCTTTCATGCTGTTCTCCAGAGGTCTGGATAGCAATTAGCAAGACGGGTGCCACCTTTAGTTCATTGATTTATATGGATTTAAAACCACGGAAATTGTCGTCTTTGCGACAAGCCAAGCATCTATCGACAAAAACACGACCGCTTTCGCAATGCCGCTACCTAAATTAACCAACAGGCTCTACAGTTAAAGAGAGGTGAAGCAAATCCGCCAATTGAATGACTCAAAACCAGGCAAAAGGAGATTCAAATGCGTTCCGTACTACTTCCTGTCGACGGCTCCAAACATGCCTTCGCCGCTGCGCTCTACGTGATCGAGTTTGCCAAACTGCACGGTCCGCTTGAGGTACATGTCGTCAACGTTGAACCGGCACCAGTTGCCTGGCAAACCCATGGCATGGAAGAAGAGGCGATCCGGGGGCATCTGACGGCCCGCGCGCACGTCGTGCTCAAGCCTGTCCTCAACGCCTTGAACGAGGCCGGAATTGCCCACAAGACCTACGTCCGGCAAGGCGATATTGCCGAAACCGTCGTCGGGTTGGCCAATGAACTGGGCTGCGACAGCATCGTCATGGGTACCCGCGGCTTGGGCGGGCTGGCGGCGCTGGCTTTGGGTTCGGTGACGCGCAAGGTGCTTCATCTGGCGACAAAACCGGTTGTCTGCGTCAAAGCCGAGAACGACTGAAACGAGTTCGCCCCGACCGTCAGCGGCCGGGGCGAACATTTCGTGTCAGCTTAGATGGCGAGTTCGTCGCGCAGCTTGGCCAACAGCTTGGGGCCGACGCCCTTGACCTTGCCCAGATCGTCGAGCGACGCATAGGGACGGCCGGCGATGATGGCCTTTACCAGGGTAGCGCTCAGGCCTTTGACGGCAAGCAGTTCTGCTTCGCTGGCGGCATTGACGGCAACGCCCTTGGCGACCGGAGCTTTGGCGGCCTTGGCGGCAGCTTTGCTTTCCTTGGCTGGCGCTTTGCTCTCCTTGGTCACTGGCTTCGGCTCAGCTTTGGCCTTTGGTGCTTTTTCCTTCGCAACTTTTTCCTTCGGCGCCTCTTCCTTGGCGGCGGCCTTCTTGGCAGCAGCTTTCGGCTTGGCCTTGGTCTTGGCCGGCGCTTCCAGCGACAGATTGCAGTAATCACGCGTCACGTAACCGGCCGGACCCCATTCACGCAACATCAGGGTCAGCACGCCCGGACCTTCAGGGGCTGCCGCCGGCACGACAAAGTTGCAGTCGGACAGCTTCTGGCCACCACCCAGCACGCCGAGAATCATGCTGGCGACAGGGACGCCCTGCCAGCTACCACCGGAGTACGGCGCATCGAGCGCCCACAGTTCGAGGGCCAGGGTGCCGCTCAGATTGTCTTCGGCGCGCGGGTTTTCAATGGCATCGACGGTCAGCGTAGCCATCCCGTCAGCCAGCGCGCAGGTCACATTGCCCGACAGCTTGGGCTGGACGAAGCTCTCGGCGACCGGATACACGGCAATATCAGCGACGCTGGGCAATCCGTTCTCCCCCCAGAAAACGAGGGCCAGCGCCATGTTCTGATCGTCGGTACCGGCCGGCGGCATGGCGGCGACGGTTGCGGCCAGGCTCTGATAGCCGGCGGCCGGATAGACGGCCAGCTCGGCAACCTTGACGCCAGCCAGTTGCTGATCCGGAAAGCCTGACACGCTGCTCCACAACTGCAGCGCCCATTGCGACGCGGCACTCAGCGCGGCATCGGAAAAGGTCAGTTCGGCATTGATCTGGACGGAGTCGCCATCAAAGCAGTAACCATGTGTTTCGCCAATGTTGGCCAGGGCGTTTCCGGAAATATCTTGCGTCATAAATTGATACCTGTTCTATCGATTCGGGAGGCGCATTATATGTTTGATTTTCTGTTTTTTATCATGTAGTTAGTATTGTATTTTTGGCACTGGAATGGTGCGCAAAAACAGCTTTGTTTGTCGCAAAGCCGACATGAAAAAAGGCGGCCGAAGCCGCCTTTGATTTTGTTTTTGGCCTTTTTTCCCGGTTGACCGTAGCAAGCCCGGATGACCGCGAGTATTACTGAGCCGGAGCCGGAACCGGGGCTGGCGCTTCGACGGCGACCGGCTCGGCCACTTTCTTGTGGCCGGTATCGGGATGCCAGCCGAGAACCAGCATGAGCACGGCAAAACCGGCAACGTAACCAACCGGCACGTGCCAGCCGTTCTTGACCCACTGCACGGCCGAGCGGGCTTCCGGGTACATGTTGGACAGCGCCACGCCGGCCGAGGAACCGAACCACAGCATCGAGCCACCAAAGCCGACGGCGTAGGCCAGCACGCCCCAGTCGTAGCCACCCTGACGCAAGGCCAGCGCTGTCAGCGGGATATTGTCGAAGACGGCCGAGATGAAACCCAGCGCCAGCGCCGAGACCCAGGAGGCCGGCGGCAACTGTTCGACCGGCATCATCGAAGCGCAGAGCACCAGCGAGAGCAGGAAGATCGAGCCCTTGATGGTTTCGGGCATTAACTCCCAATCATGACGACGCACCGGGATGGTCAGGATGATGGCCACCCAGACCGCGACGCCGATGAACGGGAAGTGATCGGCCAGGTCGGTAAACTTGAGGTTGACCGTGACGTTGGTTCCTACGGCAAAGACAAGCATCAGCGCAACGATGAAAATGCGCCCCCAATCGATATGCGTGTGCGCGTGGCTATGGCGAATGATCGGCGAATAGGCGTGCTGCTGCTTAGCGGCAAAATAGGCCACGATGACCAGCGCCACAACGGCGGCGACATAGGCATCAACAACGACGAGCGGGCTGATGCCGTCGATCCACATCATTGTCGTCGTCGTGTCACCGACCACGGAGCCGGAACCACCGGCATTGGAAGCAGCGACAATCGCTGCCAGATACCCGATATGCACTTTGGCCCTGAACAACTGGTGGGCCATGGCGCCGCCGATCAGGGCGGCGGCGATGTTGTCAAGGAAGCTGGAAAGCACGAAGACCATGACCAGCATAAGAAAGCCGCCCTTCCAGTCATCAGGCAGGAACTTGGGCAGAATCACCGGCACATGGCTCTTTTCGAAATGGCGGGCGAGCAGCGCAAAGCCGGTGAGCAGACAGAACAGGTTGGTCAGCACCACCCACTCATGGCCGAGGTGACCGGCAAAGCCGAGCACACCCGCACCGGTCTTGAAACCGGTGAACACGATCTTGTACAGGGTGATGGTCGCCAGCCCGGTCAGCGCGACGTAGAGGGTGTAGTGGTGAAACAAGGCAACGCCAAGCAGGGTCAGCCCGAAGAGAATGAAATCGATGGGTATACCGCCGACGGTCGGCAGGCTGTCAGCGGCAAAAGCGGAAACCGGCAGCAACAGGAGTGCGGGCAATAAACGATGCATGGCTGTTCTCGTGGATGATGAAATTCTGGTTATTTTTGCTGCAGTTGCGCCCCGAAAAATGTCTTTCGGGATGCGTACTGACCGGCAAGCGACGCCATTGTCGACTGCCCGGCCCGGTTTTTCAAATTCGGATTATCCCGTAGGGGCTCAATCGTCGGCCATATCCTTGCGCGGCACGGTTTCCGGATCGGCGATGATTCCCCGGTAAATCTCGACGCGGTCACCCGGTTTCAAGGCGGCATCAAGTTTGACCAGGCGCCCGAAGACGCCGACTTTCTGCGCCGTCAGGTCAATATGCGGGAATTGCTTGAGAATGCCTGAACGCTCGATGCCCTCAGCCACGGTCGACTCGTCGGGAACCTCGATATTCAGCCAGATTTGCTGGCCCGGTTCGGAATAGGCAACACCGATCTGCATCGTTTTTCTCCTTAGGCCGCAGCCAGTTCGGCTTTTTGTGCCGCACGTTCGTCTATCCGCCGTTCCATCACCCGCTTGCCGGCCAGCAAAAAGCCGAGAATGGCAAAGCCGCCCGGCGGCAGGATCATGAGCAGTGCGCCGCCGTAACCGGGCAGCTTCATTTCAAGAAAAGCGAAGGATGGGCCGAGCAGGTTCGAAGCCTGGGCGAACAGCGTGCCCGAGCCGAGAAATTCGCGAATCAGACCGATGAAGGTCAACGCGCCGGTGAAACCCAGCCCCATGGCCAGCCCGTCGATGGTCGAGGCGACAAACCCGTTCTTCACGGCGAAGGCTTCGGCCCGGCCGAGAATGGCGCAATTGACCACGATCAGTGCAATGAACAGACCAAGCACCTTGTAGAGTTCGTGCAGCCAGGCGTTCATCGCCATGTCGACGATGGTGACCAGCGTCGCAATCAGCACGACGAAGACCGGGATCCGCACCTGCGAACTGACCGTGTGCCGAATCATCGACACGAGAATATTGGAGACGACCAGCACCGCCGTCGTTGCCAGCCCCATGCCGAGACCGTTGGTACCGCTCGTGGTCACCGCCATGGTCGGGCACAGCGCCAGCATCTGCGAGAAAACCACGTTGTTTTCCCACAGGCCATCCTTGAACAACTTGCCGTAAGACTCGCTCATCATCCGCTCCTAGCCCGTGATTTCCGCTTTGTGGGCGGCGAAGAATTCCAGTCCGCCCTTGACCGCCTTGACCACGGCGCGCGGCGTGATGGTCGCCCCGGCAAACTGGTCGAAGACGCCACTATCCTTCTTGACACCCCATTTCTCCGGGGTCGGATCGCCCAGCGACTTGCCGTCGAAATCCTTGATCCACTTGTCTTTCTTGACCTCGATCTTGTCGCCGAGACCGGGCGTTTCGGCGTGCTTGAGCACACGCACACCGAGCGTCTTGCCGTCGGTATCGACCGCCATGAGCACCTGGATGTCACCGGCGTAGCCGCGCTCGGCGACCTTGAACAAGGCTGCCTTGACGACGCCGCCCTGGCGAGCACGGTAGATGGTTATCGTTTTTTCGCCTTTTTTCAGGTCGACCGTATCAGTCAGGAAATCGTTGTCGGCCAAGCCCTGCGGCAACACTTCCGACAGCGAGTCACGCAAATCCTTGGCCTCGGCGGCGGCAATGGCACCGCCTGTGGCATTGGAAGCAAGGGCCAGCGCAGCACTGGCGAGCAGCGCAATAGCGCCGAGCAACAAAGGCTGGTAACCGATCTTTTCGCGGATGGCTTCGAGCTTCATGTCAGGCCCCCTTCCCTTCCGGAATGTCCAGCGGCTTGCCCTTGCGGTCACGGCCGAGGATGCGCGGCTTGATGAAGCGGTCAATGACCGGTGTCAGCGCGTTCATGAGCAACACCGCGAAAGCCATTCCCTCCGGGTAACCACCGTAAGTCCGGATCACCCAGGTCAGGAAGCCGATGCCGAGGCCGAAGACGATCTGTCCGCTGACCGTATTCGGCGAGGTTACGTAATCCGTCGCGATGAAGAAAGCGCCGAGCATCGCCGCCCCTGACAGCAGGTGCGCCGAAACACTCAGGTAATGGGTCGGATCGACGCTGTGGCCAATGGCGGCGGGAATGGCTATCCCGGCCAGAACGGCAGCCGGCGTATGCCAGCTGATGATGCCGACGCCGACCAGATACAGTCCACCGGCCAGGATAAGCAGCGAGGCCGATTCGCCGAAACTGCCAGAGCGCGCGCCGATCCACGACAGCGCCGGTGCATGGTCGCCGGCCAGTGAATGCAGCAAGTCGATGCCGCGCGACAGCTCGGTCTTGGTGTAACCGAGCAGTGAAGCGCTGGCCATGGCATCAGGCTGCGGCAGGCTGGTCAGGAAAATACGCAGGCCGTCGATGAAGTCGGGCGCCGCCAGCGAAGTCAGCGGCAGCGGATAGACCCACTGGGTGAGCGGCACCGGGAAGGAAACGAGCAGCGCGACGCGGGCGACCATGGCCGGGTTGAAGACGTTCTGCCCCACCCCGCCGAACACCTGCTTGCCGATCACGATGGCGATGAAACCGCCAACCACGGCGACCCACCACGGTGCCCAGGGCGGCAAGGTCATCGCCAGCAACCAGCCGGTGAGCAGCGCCGAGCCGTCGAACAGGGTCGCCTTGATGCGGGTGACGCCCATCATCTTGAGCGACAGGGCTTCGAAACCAAGACAGGAGAGAATGGTCAGCAGCCACAGGAAGAAAGCCGGCCAGCCGAACAGCCAGAAGCCGTAGAGCGTGGCGGGCACGAGCGCCATCTGGACGCGGAACATCGTGCGCGTCACCGAGTTGCCGCCATGGGCGTGCGGCGAGGCAACCGGCTGAGCAGTCAAGGCGGCCGTGTTCATGCTGATTCTCCCTGGGTTTCGGCTTTGGCAGCAGCTTCTGCCGCGGCCTTGGCGGCGGCGGCTGCTTCTCGTTCGGCCTTGCGTTTGGCGTTGGCTTCCGCCTTTTCACGGGCCTCACGCTCAAGACGCTCCTGACGTTGCAAGGCCAGTTTCTTGGTTGCATCGCCGCGCAGCTTGGCGCGGTCCTGCGCCGCCAGTTCGCCCTTGGCATGGACGAAATACTGAACCAGCGGAATCTTCGATGGGCAGACATAGGCGCAGCAGCCGCAGGCGATGCAGTCTTTCAGCCCGAGATCGATGGCTTCGCCGTAGGCTTCATTGCGGATGCGCGAACTCATTTCGAGCGGCAGCAGGCCCATCGGGCAGGCCTTGACGCACGAACCGCAGCGGATGCACGGGTTCGGCTCCTGCTCGGCGACCTCGACCGTGTCAAAAGCCAGGATGCCGCTGGTGCCCTTGACCACCGGCACGCGCCAGTGCGGAATCTGCATGCCCATCATCGGGCCGCCCATGACGCGGCGGGCCAGGCCGAGGCCATCGCCCTTGAGGCCACCGGCGAAGGCAATGACCTCTTCGGCCAACGTGCCGACGCGCACCTCGATGTTGCCTGGCCGGCTGGCGCAGTTGCCATTGATGGTGACCAGTCGCGAAATCAGCGGCTTGCCTTCGCGCACGGCCGTGCGCAAGGCGAGCGCCGTGCCGACGTTATGCACGATAACGCCGATGTCGGCCGGACGACCGTCAGCCGGCACTTCTATGCCGGTCAGGACTTGAATGAGTTGCTTCTCCGAACCCATCGGGTAACGGGCCGGCACCGGGCGAATCTGTACCGTGTCAAAACCGGCTGCCGCGGCTTGCATCGCCGCGATGGCTTCCGGCTTGTTGTCTTCGATGCCGACCAGGGCCACCTTGGCACCGGTGGCGTGGAGCATGATGCGGATGCCATCGACGATGCCGGCAGCGGCATCACGCATCAGGCGGTCGTCACACGACAGGTAGGGCTCGCACTCGCCGCCGTTCATGACCAGCGTCGTGACCTTCGCCTTCGAGGCGCCGATCAGCTTGACGGCCGACGGGAAGGCGGCGCCACCCAGACCGACAACGCCGGCCGCGGCCACCCGCTTGCCGATGTCGGCCGGTTCGAGGGCAAACGGATCGTCGCAGCCGTGCAGTTCGATCCACTCGTCGGCGCCATCGGCGTCGAGAATAATCGCCGGCAGCGTCAGGCCGGAGGGATGCGGCGCGGTGATTTCGGTGACGGCAGCAATCGTGCCGGAAGTCGGCGCGTGGATCGGCGCCGAGACCATGCCCTGCGCCTCGGCGATCAGCTCGCCCTTCTTGACCTTCTGGCCAACCAGCACGACCGGTCGGGCCGGCCCGCCAAGGTGCTGCTGCAGCGGCAGGTACAGTCTGGCCGGCACCGGCATGACACGCACCGGCTGATCGGCAGCCGGCCGCTTGTGGTCGTCCGGATGCACACCCCAGTCATCGCCGAGGAAGTGCTTGAAAAGGTTCATGAATCCCATGGCTATCTCACACAGCGGCAGGTTTGGGCATCACCCAGTGTTGCAAGGTGACCGGCACCGGTTTCATGACCAGTGCCTCGGTCGGGCATTTTTCGATGCAGCTCGAACAGCCGGTACAGGCTTCGCGGAAGACGTTATGCACCTGCTTGGCGGCGCCGATGATGGCGTCGGTCGGGCAGACCTTGCTGCAGCGGCAGCAGCCGATGCACAGTTCTTCGGAAACAACGGCGATCTTCGGGCCTTCGTCGGACATGCCCGAGAGATCGACTGTCAGGCCCAGCTTGGCGGCGATGGCCGTGGCCAGCGACTTGCCGCCTGGCGGGCAGCAGGTGGGCGGGGCCGAACCATCGACGATGGCTTCAGCGGCGCCGGAACAGCCGGGGAAGCCGCATTGCCCGCAATTGGAGCCGGGCATCATGGCGATCAGCTCCTCGACAACCGGATTGCCTTCGACCTTGAGCAACTTGTTGGCAATGCCGAGGATGATGCCAAGCGCGGCACCGAGGAGCGTCAGACTGAGGACGGCGGCGATCATGGTCATGCCTCCTTAAACGTTGAGACCGGAAAAGCCCATGAAGGCCAGGGCCAGCAGGCTGATGGTGACGAACGAAATCGGCGCACCGGCGAAGGCACCGGGCACCCGGGCCAGCGCGATGCGTTCACGCAGCCCGGCAAAAATCAGTAGCACGATGGTGAAACCGAGCGCCGAGCCGAAACCGTAGAGCAGACTCTTGAACAGGCTGAACTTCTGTTCAACGTTGAGCAGCGCAACGCCGAGCACGGCGCAGTTGGTGGTGATCAGCGGCAGGTAGATGCCGAGCGACTGGTAGAGACCGGGACTCGACTTCTTGATGAACATTTCGGTGAATTGGACGACCGAAGCGATGACCAGAATGAACGAGAGGATGCGCAGGTAACCCAGCCCGAGCGGCTGCAACAGCCAGTTGTCGAGCATCCACGACGCGCCGGCCGCCAGGGTGATGACAAAGGTCGTTGCCAACCCCATGCCGAGGGCGCTGTCCACGCTCTTCGAAACGCCCATCACCGGACAGAGTCCAAGGAACTTGATGAGCACCACGTTATTGACCAGCGCGGTGGAAAGCAGCAGTAGGAGAAATTCGCTCATGGTGGTGGGGTCCGGTTTTTTCACTGACCTCACTGCATAAGCCATGCCAATCTGCATTCAGGGGACAAAACCCCACGCTGATGCGCCATCCACAGCCACCGCACCAAGTCGGTGCGCTTCTGCAAAGACAAAATGTCGTAAAGGCGACAGCAATTCGTCGCATTTCCCCCGAAACCCATGCAGCAAGCCGTGATTGGCCCTGAAATCAAAGCGCGGCATGGAATCTGCTAATAAATAAAAAACGTTTATTGAGGAGCCTTTCGATGTCGGCCACACCGCTTGCCCAAGCCCGCGCCAATACGGCGCAGGAAACCGCACTGCCACCGGAAGCTTATAGCCAGGCCGTCGACCAGGCCGACCTGGCGATATCGATTACCGACGCCAGGGCCAATATCCTGTTTGCCAATGAAGCCTTCACCCGCGTCACCGGCTACAGCAAGGAAGAGATTGTCGGCAAGAACGAATCGACACTGTCCAATCACACCACCCCGCCCGAACTCTACAAGGCCATGTGGGCCGACCTCTCGGCGCAGAAGCCGTGGGCTGGCAAGCTGCTCAACAAGCGCAAGGATGGCGGGCTGTATCTGGCCGAACTGAGCATTTCTCCGGTCGTCGATGCCGACGGCAAGACCACGCATTTTGTCGGCATGCACCGGGACATTACCGAGATGCATCGTCTCGAACGCCTGGTCCGCAACCAGAAACACCTGATCGAATCGGTCGTCGACGCCGCGCCGATGGCTTTCGCCCTGCTCGACCCGACCGGCCGCGTCGTTCTCGACAACCAGGAATACAAGAAAATGGTCAGCGACCTGCGCCTCAAGGAGCCGGCCCACACCATTCTCGACAGTTTGCTCCCGAGCTGGCGCGATACCCTGGCCGACCGTCCGCAGGAATGCCTGGTGAACCAGCGCGAAGCGCGCATCGACCGCGCCGCCGGCCGGCCACGCTGGCTCTCGGTCACCTCGTCGATCATCGACATGCACAGCGACTGCGCCGACAGCTATTTCTGCGCCGACGGTCAGCCCGGCTTGCTCGTCGTGATGTCCGACATCACCAGCCTGCGCGACGAACAGGAACGCGCCCGCGCCTCGGCCCTGCAGGCGGTACTGGCCGAGGAAGAACGCACGGCGGCAATTCGCGAAGGTCTGTCGGCGGCGATCTTCCGTCTTGAAGAGCCAATGAACGTCATGACTTCGGCCATCTCGGTACTTCAGCGCCGCGATCCGGCCAGCGCCGCGATGTTGCAGCAAGCCCTGAGCGGCAGCCGCGAGCATCTCGAAACGCTGCGCCAGGTCATTCCGCAAGGCCAGCATGAAATCGTCGTCAGCCTAAACATGAATGAAATCCTGCGCGACGTGCTCGAAGTCAGCACACCGCGCCTGCTCTCGGCGGGAATCACCGTCGACTGGCAACCGGCTTCGACTCTGCCGCCGATGCTCGGTCGCCCGCTGCAGTTGCGCATGCTGTTCAAGGCGCTGGTCGACAACGCCATCGAGGCCATGAACATCAAGGGCTGGAAGCGCCGCGAGCTGTCGCTGGTCAGCGCGCTGCGCGACGACTGCATCGTCGTTTCCGTCATCGACAGCGGCCCCGGCATTCCGCACGAATGGCGGCACAAGGCTTTCGAGCCCTTCTTCACGGCCAAGGGCGGCAGCGGCAAGCACATCGGCACCGGCCTGTCGCGTGCCCAGCAGGTGGTTGCCGACCATGGCGGCATCATCGATCTCGATGACAGCCCGAGCGGTGGTTTGGCGGCGATCGTCGAATTCCGCGTCGACGGCGACCCGATCTGAGAAGAACAACGAGAACAGCATGCACGAACACATCATTCACTCCCATACCGACGAATGCCCGCCGCCGGGCGGCTTCTGCCGAACGCACGAGCTCAACATCCAGCTGCTGGCGGCGCTCTACGCCGTCAGCCGGGTACTCAGCCGTTCGCTCGACTTCAACGAAACGCTGCGCGACGTGCTGCGCGTGCTGCACGACGAGGCGGGCCTGACCCGCGGCCTGATCAGCGTGCTTGATCCGGAAACCGGCAAACTCAACATCCGCACCATCTACACGCCGGAAGGCCCGATCCTCGACGACAACCAGTACGGCCCGGGCGAAGGGATCATCGGCCTGATCCTCGAAAAACCGCGCACCATCAAGCTGGTCCGCGTTGCCGACGAACCGCGCTTCCTGAATCGCACGCAAATCTATTCACCGGAACTGCCTTTCATCGCCGTGCCGATCAAGGTCGGCGGCGACCTCAAGGGCGTCCTCGCCGTCCAGCCCGAAGCGCCAGAAGACGGCCTGCTCGAGGAACGCGCCCAGTTCGTCGAAATGGTCTCCAACCTGATCGGCCAGAGCCTCAGCCTGTCGATGGCGGTCGCCCAGGAAAAGTCGTCGCTGCTCGAAGAGCGCGACCTGCTGCGCCGTACCGTTCGCCATCAGTTCGGCTTCGACAGCATGGTCGGCCGCTCGGCCGTGATGCGCCGGGTTTTCGATCAGGCGCGCATGGTCGCCAAGTGGAACACGACCGTGCTGATCCGCGGCGAAACCGGCACCGGCAAGGAACTGATCGCCAACGCCATTCACTACAACTCGCCGCGCGCCCGCAATGCGCTGGTCAAACTGAACTGCGCGGCACTCCCGGAAAACCTGCTCGAATCGGAACTCTTCGGCCACGAACGCGGCGCCTTCACCGGTGCCGTCGAAGCGCGCAAGGGACGTTTCGAACAGGCCCATGGCGGCACGCTGTTCCTCGACGAAATCGGCGAAGTCTCGGCCGCCTTCCAGGCCAAGATGCTGCGCATCCTGCAGGAAGGCGAATTCGAGCGCGTCGGCGGCAGCAAGACGATCAAGGTCGACGTCCGCATCATTGCCGCGACGCACCGCGACCTCGAAACCGCCGTCGAAATGGGCGATTTCCGCGAAGACTTGTTCTATCGCCTCAACGTCATGCCGCTCTTCCTGCCGCCGCTACGCGAACGCATCGAGGACATTCCCGAAATCGCCCGTCACCTGCTGACCAAGATCGGCAACGACCAGAAACGCAAGCTCAAGCTGACCGACATGGCCAACCGCCGGCTGGCCAACCACGAGTGGCCGGGCAACGTCCGCGAACTGGAAAACTGCCTCGAACGCGCGGCGGTGCTCTCCGACGACGGCAACATCGACGTCGATCTGATCCGCTTCCCCAGCGTCCGCGAACGCACCACCCCGCGCCCGATCCGCGCTACTGCCAGCGCCCCGCCGGAGAATTTCCACCGTCCGGCGGTCAACCCGAATTCCGGGGGAAATTCCGAAGTCGACATCGATGACCCGAACCTGTCGGAAAAGGAACGCGTCATTGCTGCGCTGGAACAGGCGGGCTGGGTGCAGGCCAAGGCGGCGCGCATTCTGGGGATGACGCCGCGGCAGATTGCCTATCGGATTCAGACGCTGAATATTGAGGTGAAGCAGTTCTGATTCGGGTTTCTGGTTAATTGGCTTGGGGTTCCGCCTTGCTGGCGGGCGTACTTTTTCTTGCTTCGCCAAGAAAAAGTAGCCAAAAAGAAGGCGACCCCGAGGGCGGCGCCGGCTACGCCGGTCCCTTGCGCTACTCGGCAGGCCGGGCGGCTTGCTAAACTCGCCTTCGGCTCAGACAACGCAAGCCGAAGGCCCCCGGCCCGCCTGCGTTGCTCAGCGCCTTCCACGGGGACCCCAAAAACGTCCACGTTCAGCCGTTACTCGAAAAAAACAGGTTTCCACGGTCAACCGGAAAAAAGCCAAAAAATGAAATCCGCAGGTTCAGCGTGGACGCCTTACCGGGCCCCTTGGGAGGTGCCGAGCAACGCAGGAAGGCCGGGGGCAGTCGGCGAGGACTGTTTGAGGGGCGAAGCCCCGAGTTCCGCAGCCGCCCGGCCTTCCGAGTAGCGCAGGGAACCGGCGAAGCCGGCACCGACCCAGGGTCGCCTTTTCTTTGCTTACTTTCTTTTGGCGAAGCAAAAGAAAGTAAGACGCCCCTCAAGGGCGGAACCCCATGCCAATAGAAGCGGAAAGCAAAAAACAAAAACATCAATTTGCCACCCCAAAACCATTTTTGTCGCAAACACGACACACCAACCAAACACAACACATTGAATTAATTAATATTTAAAGCTGGCACTCCCCTTGCAATAGCTTAAGCATCAACCAGGAGAGCTCCATGCCAAAACCGAAGAAACACGTACTCGTCTGCGTCCAGGGGCGCCCTGCCGGCCATCCGCGCGGCTCTTGTCAGGAAAAGGGCTGCGGCGCCACCTGGCAGGCGTTTTCCGATGAATTCACCGCCCGCAACCTGTGGGCCTCGGGCTTCGCGCTGACCAACACCGGCTGCCTCGGCCCCTGCCACCTCGGCCCAAGCGTGCTGGTCTATCCGGAAGGCATCATGTACACCGGCGTCAAGCCGGAAGACGTCGGCGTCATCATCGACGAGCACCTGATGTTCGATCAACCGGTCGAGCGCCTGCTGGCGCCGCCTGACGTCTGGGCCTGAGATCATGGAAACCGCTCAGCAATATCACATCGGCGACATGGTCTTCGCGGCTGAAGACATCTTCAACGATGGCGGCATGCCCGGCTTCGAAGATGAAGAAGCCTTGATCGTTCCCTCCGGCCTGCGCGGCGTCGTCGTCCATTTTGGCGTGGCCGAAATGGACGAAACCAAGGAAATCTATCTGGTCCAGTTTGAAAACGGCCCGGATGGCAGCCTCGGCGCCCCAATTGGTTGCCTGCCCGACGAGTTGACGCAGGATTCCACGGTCAACCAGTAAAAATGGCCAAAATCGGAATCTTCTTCGGCACCGACACCGGCCGCACCCGGCTGATCGCCAAGCAGATGGCGAAAAAGCTGGGTGACGCGGCTGACGCCCCAGTCAACATCGGCCGGACGACGCTTGAAGATTTTCTCGCCTACGATGCGCTCATCGTTGGCAGCCCGACGCTCGGCGATGGCGAGTTGCCCGGCCAGTCGGTCGGCCTCAGCCAGCCAAGTTGGGAGGAGTTCCTGCCGCAACTGGCTGACGCCGACCTGTCCGGCAAGACCATCGCCATCTTCGGCCTCGGCGACCAGAAGAAATACGCCGAAGAATTTGTCGACGCCATCGGCCTCATCCACGACGCCGTAGTCGCCCGCGGCGCCCGTGTTGTCGGCCGCTGGCCCACAGCCGGCTACGACTTCACCACCTCGCAGGCGGTTGATGGCGACGACTTCCTCGGCCTGGCCCTCGATCAGCATCACCAACCACTGCTGACCGAAGAGCGCGTCAACACCTGGCTGGCCCAAATCCAACCGGAGCTACTGCCATGAACGCCAATCCCTGGGCCGCCCCCAAATCGCGTGAAATCCGCCGCGTCCTCATCTCGCTCGACGAGCGCATCGCCCAGGCCTGCGACATCGAGCCGGACGCCGGCGACGATCCGCACATTGTTACGCTGCGCCACGCCGAAATCGCCACCCTGCGCGCCCATGTTTACCTGCACGGCCAGCGCAGCGGCACCTACGGCATTTTCTACGAGTACCCGCACCCGGTTCCGGGCATTCTGGAAAGCGAAGAAAACCTGCCGCTACCCAAAGTACTGGCCAGCCTCGCCCTCCATTTCGACGCCTGATTGCCACAATCCGGCCAGCCCTAACCTATTCCTGCCCCCACCCTCCGCCATGAACTCCTTGCCCGGAAACTTCAGCCCCAGCACCAGCAATTTGGTCAAAGAACCCGGTTGCAAAGGGGGCACCCCGGATGCGCGAATCTGGCAGGAAGATCTGCCCGCCGAATGGTTGAACGCCGTCGAAGCGCCGCTCTATTACGCCCACTACCGCGAATACGAAATCAGCGCCGAGCGCGCCGTTGGCTACGATGGCGACGACAAGCCCTGCTTCACCTGCCATCGTTTTCTGCTCACCCAAACCAGCACCGGCGAGACAATTCAACCGGTAGTCACTTTCAGCGAACGGATATCGGCCTGGCGCCTGCGTGACGATCGCTGGCTGGTCTTCCGGCGCAACAGCGCCAACCACGGCAGCGAACCGGCCAGCTTCTACGCCTTCAGCAGTACCATGCCGCGCTAAGGCCACGCGCCTCCGGCACCAACCCCAGTCCCTTGAGGACGGCGCCAAAGAACCCTCGCCGAACGCTCTCTCGATAGGGTTTCGCCCCGTTGCCGTCAGCCGGCGGCGCGACTCTTTCGCACAAAACCGCGGTACCGCTGGGTTCCACGGTCAACCGGAAAAAATACCCAAAATCGAAATCCACCGATCGAGCTCCGGCCAATAAAAGGTTCCTCTTGACCAACAATTGTCGAACGACCGGTGGGGCCTGAAGAGACATGCGGTTTGCTGGTGGAATATGTCCCGTGTTGAAGGCGAATCCGACATCCAGGCTGTAGCCTCACATCGGTCAAATTAGTCAAAACTGCAAGCACCCGCTGCCGCTGCAGCGGGAAACTCATCACGCATCATCCTTGTCGGTCCTTTGCTCAAGGTGTGCTGTTTCTCCTGTTTGCCGATCGGATTGAAAGAAAGAGAACCCTCTGGTGCACTCCACAAAGTGGAAAATTGCGCGCACCTGCCCAACTTTACGTCGGGCAATTTACCCGACAGTTTTGAGGCATGCTATGTCCACATCGACGATTACCGCCTGACCATGTTCGCCTCACCCCCCTTGCGTCCACTTAACCTCAAGCGCCATCTCCTTGTTCGCGTCAGCCTGTTTGCCCTGATCGTGCTTTTCGTCGGGGCCGCAGTGACGCTGCTCGAAGCCCGCTATCGTATCCGCAGCGACATTCAGCGCACGGGCATTGCCATCCGCCTGCTTATCGCCGACGAGATCAATCGCAATTACTCGGTCTACAACGCGCCCCTGGCCGAGCTCAACCTCGACTTGGCCGCCTTAAAGGCGATCGGGCAAGTGCTCAATTTCTGCATCGAGATGACCGATTTCCATAGCCATACCATGTACCGGCAATGTTTTGCCGAAGCAACCAAGCTGCCCGGCCCCGTGGACGACTTCATGCGCAGGGTAATCGGCAGCGATATGGTATATCGGGACAGTATTGGCCATTATCCGGGCATCACCGCCGGGCAACTGGTGGTCACGCCCAATTACGGCAGCGAAGTGCAGGAATTGGCTCGGAAGCTTGGCAACCTCCTAGCGGTCAGCGTGATGATTTTGCTCCTCAGCTTTTTCGTATATCGCCCGGTACGCAATGCCCTGGCACCTTCGGAGGCCATTCTTGGCACCCTCAGACGAATGGAGCAAGGCGATCTCAGCGCCCGCATGCCGAACTTCGCTCTGATTGAGCTGAACAGCATCGGCGAGGGCTTCAACCATTTGGCCAACCGTCTGGAAAGCACTATCCATAGCCAGCAGCGCCTGGCGCACCGATTGCTGTCGGTACGTGAGGAGGAACGCCGGCACCTGGCCAGGGAGCTCCACGATGAATTTGGTCAGTATCTGGCTTCCCTCAATGCCGAAGCAGCCTTTGCCCGGGAGCTGGCCGACGAAGCCGTACCTGCCCTACGTCCCTGCGCGGACTCCATCGTTAAGACCGTCGAGCACATGATGGAAGCCCTGCAACAGATTCTCCATCGCTTGCGGCCCATCGGCCTCGAAGAATTCGGGCTGCTGCCCAGCCTGGAACAGTTGATCACGGGCTGGAATCAGCGGTGCAGGGATACCCGTTTCACGCTCGACGCCGACCCGGTCCTTGGCGACTTGCCGAACAACATCAACGTCAGCCTCTACCGAATTATCCAGGAGAGCATCACCAATGCCGTGCGACATGGCCAGCCGGATCGGGTCGAGGTAATACTGCAGCGCCGGCCAGCAGGCCTGGTGCTGGAGATTCGCGACGACGGCCAGGGCAGTGCCTCCCGTGAAAGCTCCGACAAGTCCGGAAAGCCGGGCGGCTTCGGGCGGCTGGGCATGGAAGAACGGGTCCTGGCCTTGGGCGGCACTCTGAGCATCCTGCCGGCACCGCCGCGAGGAACCCTCGTCAGCGTCTCCCTGCCTTTGGCGGGCGCCGATGAAACCGCCGGGGAGGAAGTGTCATGATCCGCATTCTCCTGGTCGACGACCATGCCGTCGTCCGCGAAGGCTATCGCCGGCTCCTCGAACGCCGCGCCGACCTGCGCGTCGAGGCTGAGGCCGATTCCGCCGAAGAGGCTCTGCAACGACTGCGTGAATTCGAGCCCGACCTGATCATTCTCGACTTGTCGCTACCGAACATGGGCGGCATCGAACTCACCCGCCGTGTACTTCAGCGCCAGCCTGATGCCCGTATCCTGGCCTTCAGCATGCATCGCGACCCGCTTTTCGCGGCACAGGCCATCCGTGCCGGCGCCCTCGGCTACGTGACCAAGAGCAGCAGTCCGGATGTGCTCATCCAGGCCGTGTACAAGGTCGCCCGCAAGGAAAAAGTACTGAGCCCGGACATCGCGCCCGAGATGGCCTTGATTCTGCTGCAGGGTGAGAGCAATCCGGCGGAAGAGCTGAATCCGCGGGAATTCGAAATCCTCCGCCTGCTTCTTGATGGCCTTGGCGTCGAGGAAATCGGCAACATCCTCAGTATCAGTCCCAAAACCGTGCAGAACGTTCACTACCAGATCAAGGCCAAGCTGGGCGTCAGGACGGATATTGAACTCGCCCGCTTGGCCATGAAGCTCAAACTGATCGATTAGCCTGACTGGCAGGATTTCGGTGAGCCTGCGGCCTCAAGGCTGATCGAGGCTGCCAAACGCCTTCGGATAAGTGACTATGCCCCAGGGCATGCCCTTGTTGGCAATGCGCTTGGTCACTTCCAGCTTGTCGGCATCGATCACGATCACCTCGTCGGAACGACCGCAAGTCAGCAGGATCTGTTTGTCATCCGGGGTGAAAGTGAAGTGCCAGCAACGCTCGCCACTCTGGATGTCCTTGATTTTCTCAAGGGACGTGGCATCAAAAACCTGCAGCGTATTGGCCCGCGACGCGGCGACGAAAATGCGCTGACCAGACCGATCGAAGGCAACGCCGTAGGGCGTCTTGCCAGTTTCCACCGTCTTGATCGGGTCGAGCTTGTCATCGAGAACGAGGAGCTTGTTGCCGAATTCGAGCGTCGCAACATAGTGCTTGCCATCCGGTGACACCTTGATGCCGCGCGGCCGGTCGCCGTATTTGCTGGTCGGGACGGTTTTGAGCAGTTTGCCGCTGCGGATGTCATGCAAGGTAATAGTGTTGTCGGCCTCGTTGGTGACGATCATCCGTTTGCCGTCAGGCGTGAACTCGATGCCTTCGGTTTCCGGGCCGCTGGTGATTTCCTTGAGCAGCTTGCCTTTCCTGATATCGACAATGGCGATGCGGGCCGGAACCTTGTCATCATCGTCGTCTTCCTTGACCACGGCTGCGCCGGGCATGGGCGGCGGGCCGCCCTTGGAACTGGGTTCGTAAGTAACAAAGGCCTTGTCGCCGAGAACGCGGACGAATTCCGGATTCTTGCCGATCTTGACCTGCTTGATGACCTTGCGGGTGGCCAGGTCGATGATTGAAACGTTGGCGTCATCCTTGTTGGCAGTGACCAGATACTTGCCGTCGGCCGTGACGCCGATGCCGCGCGGCCCCTTGGCCCCGACGTCGAAGGAGCCGGTCAGTTCGAGTGTCGCCAGATCAAGGACGCCGATGCCGCCATTCTGGTTCGAGATATAGGCCACGCCTGCTGTCTGGGCCTGGGCTGCAGAGGCAATGCCCAAGGCAAGCAGGGCGGCGCAGATGAGTTTTTGGGGTTTTCCGATCGACTTCATTTTCATCACAATCACTCCGATTCGTCCATGCACTTTAGTTTTTCAGCTTATAGACCTGGAACGTATCTCCGGTCTTGTATCCAAAAATCTGATTGCCGCCGGAAGCGACCGCCACGTACTGAACACCATCAATCTGATAAGTAATGGGAGGAGCATTTACTCCGGCGTCCAATTGATCGCTCCACAACACTTGGCCGGTCGTGGCGTCATAGGCATTGAAATCCCCCTCGCCCTCGCCCATGAAGACGAGATTGCCCTCCGTCGCCAACAAGCCGCCCACCAATGGCTGCTCTGTCTTGCGTTGCCACTTGACCTTCCCCGATGCCAGATCAATCGCCGACAACACGCCCCAACGCGGGACATCCATCAGTGGTTCAAGTGTCGTGTATTCCACGGCAGGCTTGCTTGGCGAGGCGGGAATGACCCGCTTGGTGTATTTGACCGGCCAGTGGATCGCCGGTACATACGCAACCAGCTTCTTCACGTCCACGGAAGTCGGCGACCAACTAACCCCCCCAAGCACGCCGGGCAAGATCACCTGGCCTTCCGGAGTTGGGTTGGTAAAGGTATTTTGGTGTGCCACGAACTCATCCGATTTGAGTAGCAACTCGCCGGTCAGGCGATTATGAATATAGTACCAGCCGATCTTGGCGGCCTGGCCTACAGCAGGTACTAGTTTTCCCTTATGGGGGTAATCGAACAGGACCGCCGGGCTGGCCACGTCATAGCCCCACTGGTCGTGCGGCACCTGCTGGTAATGCCAGCGAATTTTTCCGGTATTGACGTCCAAACAAACCAAGGAGACCGTATATAGGTTATCTCCAGGTCTTGAAGTGCCATCCATCTGGGGGGATGGATTGCCGGTACCGAAGTACAACAAACCATTCTTGGCATCTATCGCCGGAGTGGACCACGCCGAGCCGCCACCATACTTGGCCGCCTCGGAATACTTCGACAAATCTGCCCGTTCCTTCTCGATATCCCGATGAAGAGTTATGCCATCGGGCGTCGTTTGACTGAATTCACCCTCCCAATTGACTTGGGCGATCGTGTCGAACTGCCAGACGCGCTTGCCAGTATTCACATCAAACGCTGCCAGGAATCCTGACCGTCCATAATTGCCGGCGAAGCCGACAACCGTACCAAGCGGCGTGCCATCCCGGTCGGAATCCAAATGCAGGCCAAAGCCAACGCCAGTCACCCCGATGAGCACCTTGCCCAGGTAAACCACGGGCGCCATGGCGATCCCGACACCGGATTGGCCAGCAATGCCGGCCTTTCTGAGAGGGTCGGAATCCTTCAGGGAAGCGATGGACTCGCTTTTGACGCTACCGCCGTCCGCCACTTCAATATCCCAAAGAACTTTTCCCGACCTCGCATCCAGTGCGATCAGACGGGCATCCACGGTGCCGATGAAGACCTTGCCATCAGCGACCGCTACACCACGATTCGCCGGGCCGCAGCACATTGGATAATCCTTTTTGCGCCGATGGTCATAGCGCCACAACTGTTTTCCTGTAACGGCATCCAGCGCGACGACATGATTGAATGGCAGAGACAAGAATATGGTGCGATCAACCATGATGGGCGTCGCCTGAAACGTCGCCTTGATTCCACTCTGGTAAGTCCACGCCCTGCTCAGCTTATTCACATTCCCAGTGTTGATCTGGTCAATCCCGGAATACCTCCGGTTGCTGTGATCCAAACCATAAGTTGGCCAGTCGATATCGCCAGCAAAGACTGGCGTGAGAACGAAGGTAGCAACCATCAATAACAGATGTTTATATAAGCGCATTTTTTGAGCCCAGGTATTGGTAATTCTCTGAACGGCTGCAACAGGAGTCTTGCAGCCATTCGTCGCGTGCCCGCCGAGCGGACAGTGTCAGCGTGTGTGCAAGGTCACCCCGTGACGCTTGAAAATCGCGGCCACCGTGCCATCCTTCTGCAATTCCGAAAGAGCGCCGGACAATGCGGCTGCGAGGTCATCCGCCTCGGCCTTGACGGCCATGCCGATAGGCCAGCTCTTCGGGCTCAGCTCGCCGAGCTTAGCCTCGTCGATGGCAAAGCGGGTGTCGCCGGCGAGGGCGCCATCGAGTTCACCGAGCGGCGCCATGATGGCCGAAATGCGGTCTTCGCCGAGTGCCTTGGCGGCCTCTCTGATTGAAAGAAAATGCACGACATTCGAGCGTAGCCTGCCATGCAGCACGCTTCCGAGAAAGGAGGCGGCCAGCGTGTCGACTTCGACGCCAATTTTCTCGCGGGTGAACACTTCGAGCGCGACCGCTGCCGAACCGCTGGGGGCCGGAATGCGCTTGGCGACCCGTGCCATCCCCATCACTTCGTGATGATAGGGGGCAAAAATACGCACTTTGTCGTTGGCCTTGGCGAATTCCGCATCGACCGGCACGCGCATCATCACGTCGGCCGGATTGCCGCGCAGATAGTGGCCTTTCCAGACCATGTTGCGCAGGTCGTCGTTCATGTCCTCGCCAACCATGAAGCCGATGATCTCGGCCTGGAGCCCGAGTTTGGCGGCCAGGGCCTGACCGAGTTCGACGTCAATGCCTTTTCCCGCATCGGAATAAGGGGGGAAATTATTGTAGACGGCGACTTGCAGACGGCCACGCTTGCGGATGTTGTCCATCTGCTCGTCGGCCTGCACCGGGGAAAGGCAGATGAGCAGCAAAGCGGCAAACGCCAGAAAGAAATGGCGGCGGTTGGAACATGTCATACGTTTTCTCCGGAATGTTGAATGGGGTTGCGTGCTGTTAGTCCGGATTCTAGGGATATCAACGCGGGACGGAAGCGCCCGGCGAGGGGGCGGGCAAAATCGGCGCTCACGTCGGGCAAATTGCCTGCCAGCGGCCCCGTTGTCGCTTCCGAGCCGGGGTCAATCACGATCCTGCCGATATAGGTGCCAGAAATTCGCTGGTTAGCGTCGATAAGAAGCGATGGGCAATCGGGTGATATTCCGCACCGATCCGAACAGATTCTGGATTCCTACGGTCAACCGGAAAAAATGGCCAAAATTGAAATCTGCCGTTCCAAACCGGGCGCAACAAAAAGGCGGTCGAACGACCGCTTTTTTGTTGCCTGAGTCAGGCAATCAGGCCGGAATGCCCAGAATAACGTGGCTGGCCTTGATCAGAGCCGAGGCTTCGCTGCCCTCTTTCAGGCCAAGCTCCATGACCGCCTCGTTGGTCACCACGGAGTAGACCGTCGTGCCGCCCGGCAAGGAAATCGCGACTTCGGTATTTACCGCGCCTTTTTGCAGCTTGCTGACTTTTCCCGCCAACTGGTTGCGGGCCGAGAATTTGACGTTGGCCGGGCCGGCCAGCAGCATGACCCACGGCGCCTTGACGTAGGCAACCGCTTCCTTGCCGACGGCCAAGCCGAGCGATTTGACGCTGCCCTCTGTCACGATTGCGACAATTTTGTCGCCACCGGGCATGGTGAGTTCGACTTCGGCGTTGACCGTACCGTCTACCAAAGCGGTGATTTTTCCCTTGAATACATTGCGGGCGCTGACGTTCATGCTGTTCTCCTTGCTGGTTTGAGGGGACTGGCCCGCTTTTCGCTATATACCTGCACAACTAACGCTTTTTCGTCGGGTTGCCTACACTCTAGCCGCTGCCGTCTTGTCATCACAACCACAACGGCGGACTATTTTACGGATATTTCGAGCACCAAAACCTGGGTTATAGTAACCGCTATATAACATTGAACATCACGAAATCATGGATACCATCCTGCATCGCCTGCGTGGCAAACTGGAAGTCGATACCGAGTTCGGCACCTTTCTCGGCGATACCCGCATCCGCCTGCTTGAGGCCATCGACCAGCATGGTTCGATTTCCCAGGCAGCAAAAGCCGTACCCATCTCGTACAAGGCCGCCTGGGATGCCGTTGATGCGATGAACAACCTGGCCGACCAGCCGCTGGTTGTCCGCTCGACCGGCGGCAAGAACGGTGGCGGCACGCTGCTCACCGATCACGGCCGCAAGACCATCGCCCTCTACCGGGCGCTGGAGGCCGAATACCAGGCGGCACTGGAACGCCTGTCGGCCAGCATGAACGATGGCGAAGCGAGCGATTTCAAGCAGTTCAGCAAGCTGCTCAAGCGCATGTCGATGAAAACCAGCGCCCGCAACCAGTTCGCCGGCCATATCGTTGCGCTGCGCGAGGGGCATGTCGATTTCGAGGTGCGCATCAAGCTCGATGACGAAAACGAGATCGTCGCCGTCATCACCGGCGATTCCGCCGAAAGCCTTGGCCTGACGATTGGCATGGAAATCAGCGCCCTGGTCAAATCGTCTTCGGTGCTCCTGCTCAATGACCCAACCGTCAAAACCAGCGCCCGCAACCACCTGTGGGGCGAAATCACCCGCATCCACGACGGCCCGGTCAATGCCGAAATAACGCTGAGCATGAAGAGCGGCAAATCGGTCTGCGCCGTCGTCACCCACGACAGCGTCGACAAGCTCGGCCTCGTCGTCGGCGAGCAGGCCTGCGCCGTGTTCAAGGCCTCGTCGGTCATTCTTTGCAAGTATTCCTGACTCATCCGGAGAACCCGCCATGAAACGTCTGAGCACCCTGATCTTTTCCCTGTTGGCCGTCGCCACGGCCCACGCCGACGAAGTTCAGGTCGCCGTCGCCGCCAACTTCACTGGCCCGATGCAGGTCATTTCCGTGCTCTTCGAGCATGACACCGGCCACAAGACCAATCTGTCCTTCGGTTCCACCGGCAAGTTCTACGCTCAGATCGCCAACGGCGCCCCGTTCCAGGTGCTGCTTGCCGCCGACGACGAAACCCCGGCCAAACTGGTCAAGGAAGGCCACGCCGTCGCCGGCACGCCCTTCACCTACGCCATCGGCACGCTCGTACTGTGGTCGGCCGACGCCAAGCTGGTCGACGCCAAGGGCGAGGTGCTAAAGAAGGGCGGTTTCAAGCACCTGTCGCTGGCCAACCCGAAAACCGCACCGTACGGCGCAGCCGGCCTGCAGGTCATGAACAAGCTCGGCGTCGCCGAGAGCATCAAGCCACTGATCGTCCAGGGCGAGAACATTTCGCAGACGCATCAGTTCATTTCGACGGGCGCCGCCGAACTCGGCTTCGTCGCCTACTCGCAGGTCATCAAGAACGGCGCCATCGGCTCGGGTTCAGGCTGGGTCGTTCCGGCCAATCTCTACGACCCGATCCGCCAGGATGCAGTCATTCTCGCCAAGGGCAAGGACAAGCCGGCGGCCGTTGCGCTGATGAATTACCTCAAGGGCGAGAAGGCTCAGGCTGTGATTAAGTCGTTTGGGTACGAGCTGCGCTGAGAAAATGGTGGTGGATCACGCAAACCCCTCCCCAGCCCTCCCCTTGTCAGGAGAGGGAGCCCGACCAGGCGCGACTGAGGGAGCTCCTCCCCTGACAAGGAGAGGTTGGGAGGGGTTTCGCTCTAGTCCTTCAGCCTCAAATCGTTCGACTTCCGCACCAATGACAATTCCGGTCTAATCAACACCACTTTCATCCAACCAAAAACCCGCCACCATGCTGACAGACAGCGACCTCCAGGCCATCTGGCTGACCACGCGACTGGCCGGGATCACGACCGTGATCCTGCTCCTCGTCGGCACCCCCATCGCCTGGCTGCTGGCGCGCAGCCGTTCGTGGTGGAAGGGGCCGCTCGGCGCCGTCGTCGCCCTGCCGCTGGTCCTGCCGCCCTCGGTGCTCGGCTTCTACCTGCTGCTGGCCATGGGGCCGCACGGGCCGGTTGGCCAGCTGACCGCCTCGCTCGGCCTCGGCGTTCTGCCCTTTACTTTCTGGGGTCTGGTCGTCGCCTCGTCGTTCTATTCGCTGCCCTTCATGGTGCAGCCCCTGCAAAACGCCTTTGAAGGCATCGGCGAGCGGCCGCTCGAAGTCGCCGCCACCTTGCGCGCGTCGCCGCTCGACACCTTCTTTTCGGTCGTCCTGCCGCTGGCCAAACCGGGCTTCATCACCGCCGGCGTCCTGACCTTTGCCCACACGGTCGGCGAATTCGGCGTCGTGCTGATGATCGGCGGCAACATTCCCGGCGTCACCCGCGTCGCCTCGGTGCAGATCTATGACCACGTCGAGGCCATGGAATACGCCGATGCCCATCGTCTGGCCGCCGTCATGCTGATTTTCTCCTTCACGGTGCTGCTCGCCATGTACGTCCGCCGCCCCAAGCCGGCGAGGGGAGACTGAAATGGACAGCATCAATGCCCGTTTCAAACTCGACTGGCCCGGCTTCACGCTGGATGTCGACCTCGCCCTGCCCGGCCGCGGTGTCACGGCGCTGTTCGGCCATTCCGGCTCGGGAAAAACCACCTTGTTGCGCTGCCTGGCCGGGCTGGAAAAACCTTCCCACTGTCGACTCGAATTCAAGGGCAAAATCTGGCAGGACGAAAAAACCTGGCTGCCGACGCACCAGCGGCCCATCGGCTATGTCTTCCAGGAAGCCAGCCTGTTCCCGCATCTATCCATTCTCGGCAACCTGAATTTCGGCCTCAAACGCAGCACCACGGCGCAACGCGTCGGACTGGAGCAGGCCATCGAACTGCTCGGCATCGGCCACCTGCTCGAGCGCAAACCGGACACCCTGTCCGGCGGCGAACGCCAGCGCGTCGGCATCGCCCGCGCCCTGGCCGTCGGCCCGGAAATCCTGCTCATGGACGAACCGCTGGCGGCGCTCGACCTCAAGCGCAAGCAGGAGATCTTGCCCTATCTCGAGCGCCTGCACGACGAACTGGCCATACCGGTCATTTACGTCAGCCACTCGCCCGACGAAGTCGCCCGCCTGGCCGACCACATCGTCGCCATGGATGGCGGCCGGGTCGTCGCCGACGGCCCGCTGGTCGAAACGCTGGCCCGCCTCGACCTGCCGATCCGGCTTGGCGAGGACGTCGGGGTCGTGCTCGACGCAACGGTCGGCGCGGTCGATGGCGAATGGCATCTGGCCCGCGTCGATTTCGCCGGCGGCAGCCTGTGGACCCGCGATCGCGGCGTGCCGACCGGCAAGCACGTGCGCGTCCGTGTGCTTGCCCGCGACGTCAGTCTGGCCGTTCATCACCCGGAGCCGAGCAGCATCCAGAACGTGCTCGCCGGCACGGTCGAATCGATGGCTGCCGACGACCACCCCGGCCTGCTGCTGGTCCGCGTCCAGATCGGCGCCAGCCAGCTGGTCGCCCGCCTGACCCGCCGTTCGGCCGCCCAGCTCGGCATCGCGCCGGGCCTGCCGGTCAGCGTCCAGATCAAATCCGTGGCCCTGATGGAATGAGCAACAATCCCTACACCCTGTCCGACGGCGAACTCGAACGCCTGCTCGACGAAGACGTCCCGTGCGGCGATGCGACGACTTTTTCGCTCGGCATCGGCGACCAGCCCGGCCGCCTCGTTTTTCGTGCACGCCAGGCCATGGTCGTCTGCGCCAGCGAAGAAGCCCGGCGCATGGGTGAACTGCACGGCCTGCGCAGCATCGGCAGCGTGGTCGCCAGCGGCAGCCGGCTCGCTGCCGGCGAAACCATCCTGACGCTTGAAGGCCATGCTACCGGCCTGCACAAGGTGTGGAAAACGGCGCAGACCTTCATGGAATACCTGTCGGGCATCGCCAGCAGCACGGCCGACATCGTCGCCGCCGCCCGCAGCGCCAACCCGGACATCGGCATCGCCTGCACGCGCAAGAATTTCCCCGGCACCAAGGCCGCCGCCATAAAGGCCATTCTGGCCGGCGGCGCCAGCCCGCATCGCCTGAGCCTGTCGGAAACCCTGCTCGTCTTTGCCGAGCACAGGGCCTTTCTCGGCAACGAAGCGCCGCGCGCCACCGTGCAACGCCTGCGTCGCGCCTGGCCGGAACGCGCCATCGTCGTCGAGGTCGGCGACAAGGCGGAAGCCATGTGCTGGCAAGAAGCCGGCACCGACATCCTGCAACTCGAAAAAATGCCGGTTGCCACGGTCAACCGGATAAAAGGGCTAATTCCGAAATCCGCACACACTCGCATCGCGGCGGCGGGCGGCATAAATTCTGCTAATGCTGAAGACTATGCGCGGGCCGGGGCCGACATTCTGGTCACCTCCGCCCCGTATTTCTCGCCGCCACGCGACGTGGCGGTCACGCTGACAGCCCTGTAAAGACGCCGCTCGCCATGAAAATCGCCATCGCCACCAAGGACTTCGAAACCGTCAGCAGCCATGCGGGGCAAACCCGACAATGGCTGGTTTACGACCTGAGCAACCACCGCGCCAACCAGTTGCTGCCCGCCCCGCGCCGGGTCAATCTGGAGAAAGAGCAAGTGCTCCACGTCTTCGAGGACAACGAGCCGCACCCGCTCGATGGCATCGACCTCATGGTGGCGGCCAGCGCTGGCGACGGTTTCATCCGCCACATGAAAAAGCGTGGCACCGAGGTACTGCTCACCGGCGAAACCGAGCCAGCCCTCGCCATCACCCGCATCCTGGCCGGCGAAGCCCTGCCCGACCCGCGTTTCGACATTACGACGGCGCTGTGCAAGGTGCGGGATTTGTTTTCGCGGCATTGAGCTGAAAAGGATGCCTGCTTGAGGGGCGCTGCCCGAATGGCAGCTGGGTGCCTTAACCACAGCACGCGTTGAGATTTCTTACCTCACCGGCGGGAACGAACAAGGATCGTCCGGCAACAGCCCTTATGTCATGCAGATTGGTCCGTTCAGACTATTGAGAACAATTCATGGCGTCGCTAGTATTTTGTTCATCAATGCCAGTGTCACGAATTGAAGCTATGCTATGGCTGCTTTCGGCGTGGGCAATTGCCAGACTTTGACTTCAGCACTTATTTGTTCGGAGAACTCCATGCGTTCCATGATCGTGGCCGGTTTGATGGCCTTCATCACCTCAGCGCCCCAAGTCCAGGCCGCGACCGTTGTCGCCGATTTCAACGAAATCCCCATGGCCGCCAGCGCATCGACCAATCTGGGTCCAAACGGCTGGACGGTCGATCTGATCCCACGCTACACCTATGAAGAAAACGGCTTCCAGTTCAGCACGGCTTGGTCGCCCACCAAGTACGCAATGCAAATCGGCGCAATTGTCGATACCAACCCCTATTTCTGGACGGGAACCCAGGGGCTTTTTCATTCCTGGGGTGGGTCTGCCGAATACACAAACAGTTTCGAGATCACGCGGGTAAATGGCGAGGTTTTTGACCTGATCAGCCTGGATATCGCCGCGTTGGGAAATGGCTCACGCTACTTCATGGTCTATGGCTACCCGGCAGCCGGTGGCTATGTGCAGCAATATTTCCCCTTGCTTGACAATAGCTTCAACACGCTTGAAACACTGACTTTCGGGGATAATTTCAGGAATCTCAAGAGCGTTTCGTTCTCGGCCTGGGGCCAACAGATCGACAACGTCACCTTTGGAATTTCCGCTCCCGTCCCCGAAGCCGAGACCTATGCAATGTATCTGGCCGGCCTGGGCCTGCTGGGAGTGATTTCCCGACGCAAGAAGATGGTCTGATTCGCACTCAATCGAGCGTACAGACGGGGGCTTTTGCTCCCGTTTTGCACTTCTGGGGGAATAAGCGCAACCAGTCTTTAGCTTTCCCGAGTGTTCTCACCGTCGAATAGCTCTTGCTAGCCGTTTCCGGCCCCAAAAAGGCCACATCAGAACAGACCTCCCCCCCTCAGGCCAAGGCCCTTGCAAGCAACACGGCCACATGCACCGCATCACGCCCGGTGCCATCCTTGATCTGGTGCCGGCACGAAAAACCATCGGCGACAATCGTCGCATCGGCCGGCGCTGAGCGAACCGCAGGCAGAAGCGCCAGTTCGCCCATCTTCACCGAGGCGTCGTAGTGTTCGGCCTCCAGCCCGAAGCTGCCGGACATGCCGCAGCAACTGGCATCGACGATCTCGAACTCGAATTCCGGAATCCAGCCGAGCACCTTTTTCATCGACTTCATGGCGCCGAAGGCCTTCTGGTGGCAATGGCCATGGACCACCGCCTTGCCGCCGGGAATCGGCTTCAAATCGAGCTCCAAGCCCTTGTTGCCCTCGCGCATGAGGAATTCCTCGAACAGGAAAGCCTGCTTGCCGAGTTGCCCGACCTCCGGGCCGAGCGACAGGCTGTAGAACTCGTCGCGTAGGGCCAGCAGACAGGAGGGCTCAAGACCGACAATCGGCGTTCCGGCGGCCAGGGCTGGCGCCAGCGCGGCCATCACCCGTTTGCCTTCGAGCTTGGCGGCATCCACCATGCCTTGCGACAGATAGGTGCGGCCGCAGCACAAGGGGCGTTCCGGCTCGGCATCGTCTGCCGCCGGGCGCAGCACCTCGACGGCATAGCCGCCGGCCGTCAGCACGGCGATGGCCGCCTCGGCCACTTCCGGCGTGTAGTAGTGGGTGAAGGTGTCTACAAAAAGGGCCACTTTTCCCCGTTGACCGTGGGATTCCGTGTTTTCGGCGAAAACCGGCTGGCTGACGATCTCGGGAATCGGCCGCTTGGCCGAAATGCCCAGCTTGCGCTCGACCTGCCCGGCCAGCCACGGCGAGGCATTGCGCAGGCGAACCAAGGCAGCGAGCGGCCGACGATAGCGATGCAGCCATTCCGGCAGGCCGCCGAACAGTCGCGCCCGACGCGGCACGCCGAGTTCGTCGTTGCGATGCGCCAGGTATTCGGTCTTGATCAGCGTCATGTCGACCGAGCTCGGGCATTCCTTCTTGCAGCCCTTGCACGAGACGCAAAGATCCATTGCCGCCGCCAGGTCGGGATGGATGAAAGGCTGCTCGCCAAATTCCCCGTTCAGCGCCGCCTTGAAAGCCTTGACCCGCGCCCCGGTCGAATGCGCCGGATCGCCGGTGATCCGGTAGCTGGGGCACATCACCCCCTTGCCGTCGCGCTGGCACTGGTGATTGTTCATGCAGACGGCAACCGCCTTGGCGTAGTTACCGCCCGTCGCCGGAATGCCGGCATAGGCGTCGCCCATGCCGTAGGTGTCGTAGGCCGACCAGTCGAGAAAGGTTTTCATGACAGTCGACAAGCAAAACCGGCGCCACGGCAATAGTCTTTAAAATCAAAGCATCGCGACTGTCGGCAATGCGACAAGAAGGCCTGAGCCGGGACAGTGATCGGTATAATCCCGGCCTTATTCCATGGTTAGGCAACAGCATGAACGACGAGATCAACTACCAGAACAACCCGCTGCATGGGCTCAGTTTAAAAAACCTGCTCATTGAAATCGTCGATCACTACGGCTTCGAGATCCTGTTTGCCTATCTCAATATCAATTGTTTCAACAAAAACCCGAGCATCGATTCGGCCTTCAAGTACCTCAAAAAGACCGATTGGGCCCGCGAAAAAGTCGAAGCCTTCTATCTGTACAAGTTCAAAAGCCTGCCCCGCGCTTCTGACGAGCAGTTCGAACTGCCGCCCCGGGACCGCATCGTGCCACCGAACCAGGTACCCGGTTTGCCCGCCGAATTGAGCCTCGAAGATGCCGAGCGTTTGCGAGAAAAACGCATCAGAAAAGCCGCCCTGCACGACCAGGAAAAAAGCCGTCGCGCCGCACCGGGCAAGAGAACGCCAGACCGTTCACCCCCCTCGGCCAGCAACTCAGACCCATGGGCGAAGTGGAGAAAGTGAGCTGGGGGATTCACGCACAGCATCAACCCGTGATTGCTACGGTCAACCGGAAAAAATGACCAAAATTGGAATGGGCTTGAAGTCAGGATACGGGGGAAACGAGCCCCGTTAGCGTGGCTCGTAACGAGTCGACAGCTGGTCAATGATCTCGGCAAAGACCGCTTTGACCTGATCTTCAGCGCATCCCATGAGGACGGCGTCTTCGAGAGCAGCCAGAGCCATGTCGCGCAATTCCTCGAGGTTTTCAGACATCACCTTGAGCTTCTCATGGCAGGCGATCACCGTGCCGTCAGGGCCGCGCCACGGATTTGCATCCGAGCCGTAGTTTTTCAAAGGGGTCAGGTTCACGTCTTCTCCACAAGGCGACCGGGTTGAACAAGTTCGATTATGCCGTCTTCGAAAATGGAAACAAGGCCGGTGGAGAAAGCCGAGTGCCAAAAAAAAGGAGCGCAAGGCGCAAGCCCAGGCTCCTTATCCGGCCGGTCGGTTAGCCCGGCCGAAGATACCTTACACGGGCTTACTTGCCCATGTGCTGCAACACGGTGTGCAGGCGTTCGGCGGCGTAGGCGGCTTCCGGGTCGTTCTCGGTCAGCTTGAGGATGTCGGTCCAGCTGATGTAGCGATCAAGCCGGACCAGGGCGTTGGCGCTGACCACATCCAGATCGATATTCAAATTGATGGCGTCGCCGCTACCGTCCAGCTTGTACTCAAACGTACCTCGCATGCTTCGTTCTCCAAATGGTCGTGGGTTAGATGCGCGCAGTGTACAGACCGGCGCCGGGAATTGAAATGCCGTACAGTTGGTTAAGCGATATTTCCCGCCTGCGGCCGCCCGTCGCTTGTGCACTGCAACGCTGTCGCAAATGCGACAAGGCAGCCAACACGCCCTTTGGCAGAAATCCACATCTCGCTGATTTAATTAAGAAAACACCTCTGGCACAGCGATTGCTGAATAGGCTTCGACTGCATTCGAGGAGCCGACATCGTGGAACTACCAGTTATCAGCAATTCTGCCCCAGCCGCTGAAGGCGGCGGTTGTGCATCCAGCGGCTGCGGTACGGCCCCGGACGCTTTGGGCCACCTGCCCGATCACATTCGCGCCAAGGTTCAGGACCACCCGTGCTATTCGGAAGAAGCGCATCACTACTTCGCCCGCATGCACGTTGCCGTGGCCCCGGCCTGCAACATCCAGTGCAATTACTGCAACCGCAAGTATGACTGCTCGAACGAATCCCGTCCGGGCGTCGTTTCCGAAGTCCTGACGCCGAAACAGGCGATCAACAAGGTGCTTGCCGTTGCCGCCGAAATCCCGCAAATGACGGTACTCGGCATCGCCGGACCTGGCGACCCCTTGGCCAACCCGGGCCGTACGTTCGAGACTTTTGAAGAGCTCTCGGCGCGCGCCCCGGACATAAAACTCTGCGTGTCGACCAACGGCCTCAACCTGCCGATGTATGTCGACCGTATCGCCCAGCACAACATCGACCACGTGACGATCACCATCAACTGTGTCGATCCGGAAGTCGGTGCCAAGATCTACCCGTGGATTTTCTGGGAGAACAAACGCATCTTCGGCGTCGAGGGCGCCCGCATCCTGATCGAACAGCAGCAGAAGGGTCTGCAGATGCTGACCGACCGCGGCATCCTGGTGAAGGTCAACTCGGTGCTGATCCCGGGCGTCAATGACGAGCATCTCAAGGAAGTCTCGAAGATCGTCAAGGCCAAGGGCGCCTTCCTGCACAACGTCATGCCGCTGATTGCCGAAGCTGAACACGGCACCTACTACGGCATCATGGAGCAGCCGGAACCGACGCCGGAAATGCTGCAGGACTTGCAGGACGCCTGTGCCGGCGACATGGCGATGATGCGCCATTGCCGCCAGTGCCGTGCCGACGCGGTCGGCCTGCTCGGCGAAGATCGCGGCGACGAATTCACCATGGACAAGATCGACGTCATGGAGGTCGATTACGAAGCCGCCATGGTCCGCCGCAAGGTTGTCCACGACGAGATCATCGAGAAGCTCGACGCCAAGCGCGGCATCGTCAAGCCGAAGGCCGAAGAGCTCGGCATCCCGGCTGATGCCCGCCCGGTGCTCATGGCGGTGGCCGGCAAGAACGGCGTCGTTGCCGAGCACTTCGGTCACGCCAAGGAGTTCCTGATCTACGAAGCCTCACCGGCTGGCGTGCGCTTCATGAGCCATCGCAAGACCGAGCTCTACTGCGGCGGCATGGATGCCTGCGGTGACGGCGACGTGGCCGAGGCTGGCGCAACGGAGTCGCTGCTCGACCGCAACATCCGCGTACTCGAAGGCTGCGAAGTCGTGCTCTGCTCCAAGGTCGGTTACGAACCCTGGGCCAAGCTGGAAGCCGCCGGCATCGCGCCGAACGGCGAACACGCGATGGAGCCGATCGAGGAAGCAGTGATGGCGGTGTACAAGGAAATCGCGGCGACCGGCAAGTTGAGTCCGTCGGCTGAAGACAGAAAGGTGGCCTGATCATGGCACTGCAAATCACCGAGTCCTGCGTCAACTGCTGGGCCTGCTTCGATGTCTGCCCGAACGACGCGATCTACGAAGACAAGCCGCACTTCCTGATCGACGACGACAAATGCACCGAGTGCCTGGGCGATCACAGCGTGCCGCAATGCGCTGCGATCTGCCCGATCGAAATGGCTATCGTCGATGAACTCGGCGCTTTCCTGAACCCGCCGGGTTCGCTGACCGGCATCCCGATTGAAAAGCTCAAGCAATTCGGCATGTGGAAGGACGCAGCGTAATGGCGGTTGTCACGTTCTACGAAAAACCCGGCTGCAAGGGCAATCTTCGCCAGAAGACCCTGCTCGCTGCAGCCGGCCACACCGTCCAGGCCAAAAGTCTCAAGACCGAAGCCTGGACGGCTGACCGCCTGCTCGCCTTTCTTGGCAAGCTGCCGATCAGCGCCTGGTTCAACCCGGCGGCGCCCGATATCAAGTCGGGCGAAATCGTTCCGGAAAACCTGGGTTTCGAAGATGCCCTGCATCTGCTGCTCGAAAACCCGCTGCTCATTCGCCGTCCGCTCATGGAAATCGGCGAGGAACGGCTGGTCGGTTTCGACATTGCTGCGGTCGACGCGTGGATTGGCCTGAAAAACGTCGAGTTGCCGGAAGGCAATATCGAAGCCTGCGTGCATGGCCCGGAAGGACACGGCAGTTGCGGCAGCCACGCGCACGATCATGAGGAAGAGGAAAGCAGCCATGGTCGCTGCGGCACTCACTGACAACGCCGTAGAAATTGCGCCGGGCGTCCACTGGGTGGGCGCCCTCGACCCGCATCTGCGGAGTTTCGACATCATCCTCAAAACCGCCAACGGCACGAGCTACAACTCGTATGTCGTGCGCGGCGAGAACGGCGTGGCGATCATCGACACGGTGAAGGAAAACTTCGCCGACGATTTTTTCCGTCGACTCGAAACGGTCGCCCGTTACGACGAAATCACTACCATCGTCCTCAACCATCTCGAGCCGGACCACAGCGGTGCCCTGCCCGAGCTGCTCAAACGCGCCCCGCAGGCCAAGGTGTATTTGTCCAGCCGCGCCCAGATGATGCTCAAGGCGCTGCTCAAGCCCTCCGGCGAGAAGCCCCCCGAATATATTCCGGTGACCACCGACGACACCGTCGACCTCGGCGGCCGGACACTGCGCTTTCTGCACACGCCCTACCTGCACTGGCCGGATACTCAATGCACCTATCTGGTCGAGGACGGCCTGCTGTTCACCGGCGACATCTTCGGCTGCCATTTCTGTGACAACCGGCTGTTCAACGACACCGTCGGCGATTTCCGCTTCTCATTCGAGTACTACTACGCGCACATCATGCGACCCTTCCGCGAGTACGTACTTGATGCCATTGCGTTGATCGAACCGCTGGAAATCAACCTGATCGCCCCGGCCCACGGCCCGATCCTGCGCCACGCACCGCGTGACTACGTGCACCGCTATCGCGAACTGGCCACACCACGGTTGTTCAACGAGGCGCGCAGCGAAAAGACGCTGGTCGTCTTCTACATCTCGGCCTACGGCAACACCCGGCGCATGGCTGAATCGCTCGCTGCCGGCGCCGAATCGATCGGTGGCGTGCGCGTCTCGCTCTACGACCTCGAAGGCGGCGAGTCGGGCATCTTCACCGACCTCATCGAGGAAGCCGATGGCCTGGCCTTCGGCAGCCCGACGATCAATGCCGACGCCGTCAAGCCGATCTGGGACGTCCTGTCGTCGCTGACCACGGTCAATGTCAAAGGCAAGCTCGGTGCCGCTTTCGGCTCGTATGGCTGGAGCGGCGAGGCGGTTCGCCTGATCGAGGACCGCCTGCGCGGACTCAAGCTGCGCGTCCCGGTCGAAGGACTGCGCATCAAGCTCGTGCCGGACGCCAGCGAACTCGAAGCCTGCCGGGATCTCGGCGAACAACTGGCCCGTCACCTGACCGGACGGGTCGAACACCGAGAGATCGACATGGCGGCACTCGCATAACAACCAGGGGGAAGAAAAATGCCAAAAGCAAAAGTCACATTTCAGGATATCGGCGTCTCGGTCACCGTGCCGGCTGGTACCCGACTCATTGAAGTTTCCGAGAAGGTCGGCGCCGGCATCACCTACGGCTGCCGCGAAGGCGAGTGCTGCACCTGCCTGACCAAGATCATCTCCGGCGGCGAATTCCTCGCCCCGCCGAGCATCCTCGAAGACCAGGTGCTCAAGGACAACATGGCCCCGCGCGGCCATCGGCTGGCTTGCCAGGCGCAGATCATCGGCGGCGAAATCGTCGTTAAACCAGCCTAAGTCGCCACCACCGTCATTCCCGATCAAGTCTGGAATGACGGCGAACCAACCGAACAAGATTAAAAGCATCGTTAAGAAAATCGACCCAACCCCAACAGAGAAATTCAAATCAACCCGCTCATCAGGAGAAGTTAAGAAATGGCCCTCATCACTTTTACCAGCCCGCTGCACAAGGACAAGACGGTTTACGCCGTTGCCGGCAGCCACACCCAGACCATCCTCGCGCTGGCCAAGGAACATCACATCCCGATCGACTTCGGATGCCAGGAAGGCAATTGCGGCACCTGTCTGGTCAAGGTTTCGTCGGTTGACGGCAAGCGCGCCCCGATGGGCGGCCCGCTCAACGTCCGCGAAGTCGCTGCGCTGACCGAACTCGGCCACATCACCAAGGCCCAGATCGAGCAGATGTACGTCGATGACATCCCGCCGACCCAGTGGCGCCTGGCCTGCCAGATGATCGTCCGTGACGAAGACATCCTGGTCGAATATCCCAGCAAGTAAGTAACGAGCGTGACATGAACGGTCCGGATCGGCTTCCCTACCGCACCTCCCTGTTCGCCGAGCTGCTGGCCATGCCGGCGGCGACGGCGAAGGCGGCGGCCGATCCGAATCGTTTGCTGCTGGCCAGCATCGTTGCCGGGCAAGTGACCGATTCGGGTTGCCTGCCAGCCGATCTCGGTCTGGGCAAGGCCGTTCATGCCGCGCTGCTCCACACCTATTTTCCCGGGCTTGATGTCAGCGGCCCGCCGCGCGCCATTGAAGCCATTCCCGAATGGGAAGACCTGCAAAAGTTGCTGCTCGACCATCGCGCCTGCGAATACCCGTCCGAACTGCTCATCGCCAATATCGTCGCCACGGCCTGCGCCGGCCGCGACCATCTCTGGCAGGATCTGGGACTGGCCAATCGCGAAGAGCTTTCCCGGCTGATGTGGGTTAACTTCCCGGCGCTCGCCCGCGACAACACCGGTGAGATGAAGTGGAAGAAATTCCTCTATCGCCAGGTCTGTTCGCGCGAAGGCATCTACGTTTGTCCCGCCCCCTCGTGCGGGGTCTGTAAGGATTACGCCAAATGTTTTGGACCGGAGAACTGATTGCCAAGACCGCGCCGGTGCGCCGTCGCACCGTACCGGCCTACGCACCGCACGTCGACCGCGGCATGGCGGCCTATCTTGGCCTGGCTGTCGGCGATGCGCTGGGCGCCACGGTCGAGTTTCTGACTCCGAATGAAATCCGCCACCAGATCGGCCTGCACTGCGAAATAACCGGCGGTGGCTGGCTGCGCCTGAAAGCAGGCAAGGTCACCGACGACACGACGATGTCGCTGGCCCTCGGCGAATCGATCATCGCCCGCGGCCACGTCGACGCCATGGCCGCAGCCGAGGCCTTCGATGCCTGGATGCGAGCCAAGCCGGTGGACATCGGCAACACCGTGCGCCGTAACCTGATCACTTTTCGCAAGACCGGCAACCCGGAAGCCGCCGCCTCCGAACACGACGCCGGCAATGGCGCCGCCATGCGCGTTTTGCCCGTCGCCCTGGCTTGCTACGGTCAACCGGAAAAAACGACCATTTTTGCAAACCGCGCCCAGGCTCATGTCACCCACCACAACGCGCTGTCCGACGCCGCCTGCGAAACGCTGATCCTCATGGTTCAGGATTTTCTCGCCGGCCGCGACCCGATTGAGGTCGAGCGCGAACGTGCCGGCAAGCTGGTCAGTGACTTTCCCGTTTTTGCCTACGACAAACGCCGCCGCGAAAACCCCAGCGGCTTCGTTGTCGACACCATGCAGGCCGTATTCCAGGCCTTCTTCGCCACCGATACCTTTGAGGACTGCCTGATCGACGTCGTCAATCGCGGTGGCGATGCCGACACCACCGGCGCCATCACCGGCATGCTCGCCGGCGCCCGCTACGGTATGGAGAGCATTCCGAATCGCTGGCTCAAGGTGATCGACGAAAAGATTTCAACGCTGTGTTCGGACCAAGCCCGCAGCCTGCTGGCGCTTGCCGGCAATCAATAGATCAAGGTCTTCGGTCGACGTTGCCCGACTGCCCCGAAAAGCACTCCATGGCCGTGGCCGGCAGGCGAGCCTGACCGATATTACCTAAGTAATAATTTATTTGGCTTGACCACGCACTTTTTGTTACATTTGCCATATAGTGGTCATGTAGTTGCCTAGCCAATCAAAACATCCTTAACAGCTAGCGCAGCGATTTCGAGCAATCGCGGAGAAATAAGAAATGACCCTGTCCAAACGCCTGCTGATCCTGCTTTCAACATCGATCATCTCCCTGATTCTGGTCGCTGGGCTCGGCCTGATCCAGATGCAGCGGGTTTACTCCGCCGCCAATTTCAGCAACGAAAATATCGTCCCGAGCATTCTGGTGCTGGACGAAACGCTGCTCAGATTCAGCCAGGTTCGCGTCCGTGTCTATCGTCACGTGCTTAATACGGACCCCAAGGCCATGGCCGAAATCGATGCCAGCATCGAGACTGGGATCAAGGACACCGAACATGCCCTCAATGAGTACGACAAGCTGATTTACGACGCAGAAGACAAAAGGCTGCTCGATGAAAACAAGAGAACCTTTGCGAGCTATCGTGAATCGCTGAAACCCATCCTTGAACTATCGCGCCAGAACCAAAACGAAGAGGCTCGCCAGAAACTGGCGGCAGCGTCAGATGTAGCCAATCATTTCAACGAGGCGCTGGAAGCCCACATGCGCTTCAACGCCGAACTCGGCAAGAAGTCAGCGGAGACCGGCCTGGCCGCCAAGGATCTCGCAACCTGGTCGTCCTTCGCCATCGGGCTCGTTGCCATCCTGATCGTCGGTGGTCTCGGGTTACAGATCCGCAGCAGCCTGACGACGCGACTGCATGAAGCCAATCGGCTGGCCGAAAGCATCGCCTCCGGCGACCTTTCCAGCCGTAACGCGCCGCAGAGCATTTCCGACGATGAGCCCGGCATGCTTATCAAGTCGATGGAAAAGATGCGCCAGGATCTGGCCCGTACCGTTGGCGCGATTGCCGCAAGCAGCGACGAACTGGCTGCCTCGGCCGCCCAGCTTTCGATCACCGCCCAGCAGGTTTCGGCCAGTACCCAGAGCCAGTCGAGCTCGACCTCGGCCTCGGCAGCCGCCGTCGAAGAACTCACCGTCAGCATCGACCACGTTGGCAGCAGTGCCGACGACGCCAGCGAAGAAGCCCGTGCTGCTGGCGATCTGGCCATTACCAGTGGCAAGGGTGTCGAAACTGCCACCCTGCAGATCAACCGGGTTGCCGAGAGCGTTGATGAAACGGCCAAGCAGATCCAGACCCTTTCCGAGCACGTCAAGCAAATCGGCAACATCACCACCGTTATCCGCGATGTCGCCGACCAAACCAATCTCCTCGCCCTCAATGCCGCCATCGAAGCAGCGCGGGCTGGCGAACAGGGCCGCGGCTTTGCCGTGGTGGCCGACGAGGTGCGCAAACTGGCCGAACGAACAACCTTGTCGGTTCAGGAAATCAGCACCGTCATCTCAACCATCCAGAGCAGCGTCTCGGGTGCCGTGACCAGCATGCAGGCCAATTGCCATCTGGTCACCGATGTCGTCCATGCCTCACAGGCGGCCAGCAGTTCGATGGATGGCATCCGCAATGCCACCGAAATGGTCCGCAATGCGATCACCGGCATTTCGGAGGCCATGCGCGAACAGCGTAGCGCCTCGACCGAGCTTTCGCGCAACGTCGAAACCATTGCCCAGATGTCGGAAGAAAACTCGGCAGCCGTCGCCTCGGTCGCCAGCACGGCTACCGCCCTGGTTGCCGTTTCCGACCGGCTCAAGACGGCGGTTGGAAACTTCCGCTTCTAAGCCGCCTCGCTGCTGAAAAAGCCAGTTTGGCCGCGCCGGCCTGACTGGCTTTTTTTATGGCGCAGTGAACCAGCGCCTCGGCAAGCCACACGGCGATAGCGCACCGAAAATGAGCGTTTGCTGAAAAGTAACGCCGCTTTGGTGCTGCCTTATTCGCTTTGCCCAAGGTTCAGGTAAGTATTGCCTGTTACTCTCGCGGGCGGACAGTGGTTCGGTCGCATTCGGCCGCTCACGGCATGTCTATTGCTTGAATCCAAAATCACCATTAAAAAACGGCGTTTGTTTCGTATCCGCCATCGGTTTCATGACGCATAGCCAGTAGATGACTTTTCCAGGGAGTAAAAATGACTATTGAACGCAAGGCAACACTGAGCATTGACGGACTGGCACCGGTCGATTTTTCGATCATGGCTCCGGTCCATGGCAACGACTGTGTGGACATTCGTACATTGGGCGCCAAAACTGGCTTGTTCACCTATGACTCCGGCTTCCTCTCCACAGCCAGCTGCAAGTCGAAAATCACTTTCATCGATGGCGACGTCGGCCAGTTGCTTTATCGCGGTTACCCCATCGAGCAGCTCGCCGAAAACTGCAATTTCCTCGAAGTGGCTTACCTGCTGAAAAACGGCGAACTGCCAAACGCCCAGCAGAAAGCCGAATTCGAGAAAGCCGTCACGCATCACACGATGGTGCACGAGCAACTCGCCAAGTTCTTCTCCGGTTTCCGGCGCGACGCCCATCCGATGGCCGTCATGACCGGTGTCGTTGGCGCGCTGTCGGCCTTCTATCATGACGCGATGGACTTCGCCGATGCCGAGCATCGCAACACGAATTTCATCCACATTGTCGCCAAGATGCCGACCATCGTCGCCATGGCCTATAAATACAGCATCGGCATGCCCTTCATGCAGCCCGACAACGAGCTGAGCTACAGCGCCAACTTCATGCGCATGATGTTCGGCAATCCGTGCGAGAAGTACGTGCCAAACCCGGTTCTGGTCAATGCACTGGACACCATCTTCACGCTGCATGCCGATCACGAGCAGAACGCCTCGACCTCGACCGTCCGTCTGGCTGGCTCCTCCGGTGCCAATCCGTTTGCCTGCATCGCGGCCGGCATCGCCTGCCTGTGGGGCCCGGCCCACGGCGGCGCCAATGAAGCCTGTCTGCAGATGCTTGAAGAAATCGGCGACGTCTCGCGCGTTCCCGAGTTCATTGCCCGCGCCAAGGACAAGAACGATTCGTTCAAGCTGATGGGCTTTGGCCACCGTGTTTACAAGAACTTCGATCCGCGTGCCACGCTCATGCGCAAGGTGTGCAACGAAGTGCTGACCGAACTCGGCCTCGAAAATGACCGGCTGTTCAAGCTGGCCATGGAACTGGAAAGGATCGCGCTGGAGGATCCCTACTTCGTCGAGAAGAAACTCTACCCGAACGTAGACTTCTACTCGGGCATCGTCCAGAAGGCGATCGGCATTCCGACTGAAATGTTTACCTGCATCTTCGCCCTGGCCCGCACCGTCGGCTGGATGACGCAGTGGGAGGAAATGATCTCCGATCCGGAATACAAGATCGGTCGTCCGCGCCAGTTGTACATGGGCGCTGCCAAGCGCGATGTCGTACCGCTCGCCCAGCGCAGCTAACACTGACAAGAAGCAAGGCCGGCCGGGAAGGTATTTTCCCGGCCGGCTTTTTTCGTCTACCGGCGGCAATCCCACGGTCAACCGGAAATTCCGGCCAAATTTGAAATCCCCACTCGCCCGAAGTTAGCCGGTGAAAACGGATCGGCCGACCCGATATTTATATAGCATTTGCCGACTTACCTGGCTTTGGCCCCCTTAAAAAAATATTTCCAACATTTCATATTTAAGACTCATGAACTGTGTAAATTAGAATATTGTCAGTTGGGTAAGCCTGTTGCTGGCCGCACCAACCGTGCTGTTTATTGGTCAATATTCATCTCGTATATTCATGCACAGTCTCCCCAAGTCGGTTCTCGAAGCTATCGATATCGCGCGGATTCCCTCTCCGCCCGAGATTCTGTTGCGACTGGTGCGGACCGTTGAAGACGAACAAGCGACGATGGGGGAGCTGGCCACCATTGTTGAACAAGACCCAGGCCTGGCCAGCCGAATACTGAGCGTCGCCAATTCGCCCGCCCTGCGTCGGGGCAAAGAACTCAAGAATCTGGAAACCTGCCTGATTGCCCTGGGGACGCGCCTTGTCCGCTCGCTGGCGACTTGTCTCTCCATCCAGAAACTTTTCGACCGCAACCCCAACCTCGACAAATTCGATGTTGCCGACTATTGGAGTCACTCGCTGCTGGTCGGTGAAATGGCGCGCGGTGTGGCCGAACTGGCGGAATATCCGCATCCCGACGAAGCCTACCTGTCCGGTCTTTTGCACGATATCGGCGAACTGATCCTGCTCTCGGCGATTGGCGAGCCGTATCACCGCTTTTTGGCCAATTCGAGCGAAACCCCGAAACTCCAGGCCGAAGAATTTCAGCTGTTCGGCACGACGCATGCCGACGTCGGCGGCTGGCTGATCGATCACTGGGGACTCGATTCCGTGCTGGCCGATGGCGTCGCCTTCCATCACACGGCGGCCAATCAGATCGTCACGGCCACAGCGTTGCCGCAAATTGTCTGGATCGCCCAGGCGCTCAGCACTACCGCGGAGAGCACGCCGGAATTGGCCCTCGTCGTCAATCGCAGCACCCCCCGGCTTGAGATGTCGGCGCTATTGGCAGTTCGCGAACGCGCGATCCAGCGTGCCCGCCAGATTGCCGAGGCGTTGGGCATCAGCATCGCCGACGATTTTCCCAAGCGTCGCACGGCACTACCGGCGCCAACGCCGCGTTTGCCTGACCCGACCAATGCGGCTGACGAAGAACTGGCTGCGCTGGTCGGAGGCATGGCCATGCTGCAGCCGTTGCAGCAGGATCTCTTCCAGCTCGGCAGCGATACCGAAGTCCTGCTTGCGCTAAGGGAGTCCGCCCGCATCCTGTTCGACCTCCCGAAAGTCGCCATCCTGCTTGCCAACGACAAAGGCGATGCGTTGTCCGGCGAAAAGGTTGGCGCCCAGCCAGAACTATTCCGGCAGTTATCGATCCCATTGGTCTCTTCCCGCTCGCTTGCCGCGGCCGCCGTCATCGGGCGCCAGGTTCGGACAACATTTGATCAGACCGACTCCCCCGCCTTGCTCGACTTGCAACTCGCCCGCGCCCTGTCCGCCGATGGTCTGCTCTGCATCCCGATGCTGGCGCGCAATCGCGTGATAGGCGTGATTGTCTGCGGTCTGTCAGAAAAGCAGTACGGTCGCCTGCAGCGCCGGATTCCCTGGCTGGCGAATTTCGGCAAAATTGCCGCGATCAGCCTTGATGCGGTCATTGAAGCAAACCAGCACCGCCAGCAAGTAGAAGCGGAACTGACCCAGCAATTTACCCGTCAGGCCCGCCAGATAGTCCACGAGGCCGGCAACCCGCTGGGCATTATCAAGAGCTACCTGAGCATTCTCGAACGCAAGCTGCCGGAGGATGGCGTTCGCCAGGAACTGGCCGTGCTGACCGAGGAAATTGATCGCGTCGCCAACATCGTCGGCCACATGACGCAGTCTCTCAAGACCAGCCCGGATACCCGCAGCATTGATCTCGTCAGCGTCCTCAACGACTTCCTTGTGCTCTACGCCGACACCTTGTTCAACGCCAAGGGAGTACGCGTCGAAACGGCGCTGCCGACAATTGAGCTACTCGTTCCGGTCAACCGCGACAACCTCAAGCAAATTGTCCTCAACCTCTGGAAGAACGCGTCGGAAGCGCTCACTGAAGGCAAGCTGATCAAGATCTCGGTCAGCGACAACATCATCCATGATGGCGGCAACTATGTTCAGTTGCGCATTGATGACAACGGCCCGGGCATGTCCGAGGAAACCATCCAGGCGATCTATCGGCCGAAACCGGTCGCAGACACGGGGCAACGCGGCATTGGCCTGTCCGTCGTCGGCAGTCTGGCCCGGAAGGAAGGAATACTCATCACCTGCCGCAGCCAGATCGGCGCCGGCACCAGCATAGCCCTGCTGATTCCCAAAAACCGAACAGCCGCCCCGGACAGCAGCGCATGAACGCCATCACTGCACTGTACGAGTTGGCCAGGGTTCCCGCGATCGGGTCGCAGCAGGACATCCTGATCGTCGACGACGAGCCGCACTTTCGGCAGGCATACAGCGAACTTCTGGCTGGAGAGCGGCGTTCGATCAGCGAGGCAAGCACCGGGCAAGCGGCCATTGCCCGGCTCAAGACGGGCAACATTGACCTGGTCATTCTCGATTTGCGGCTGCCGGATATCTCGGGCCTCGAAATCATGGAGTGGATGACCTCGCACAAGATCGACGCATCGGTCATTGTGTTCAGCGCCGACAAGTCGATCAACTCGGCGATTCACGCCCTGCGCCACCGGGCCTTCGAGTTTCTGCGCAAGGATTGCGATCCGAACGACATGATCATGGCAGTTGACCGCGCCCTGGCCAATCGCCGCCGCGACCAGGAGCTCGCCGTCGTTTCGGCCCAGCTCCAGCACTCCGAGCGACTTCACCGATTCCTGGTCGAGCAATCGCCTGACCTGATCTTCACGCTCGATCGTGATGGCCGCTTCACTTTCATCAACGGGCGCGTCAGCACCCTGCTCGGCTATACGCCGGAAGAATTGCTCGGGCAAAACTACACCGCGGTTGTCGACCCGCGCGACCATGACCACGTCCAATATGCCTTCAACGAGCGGCGGGTCGGCGAACGCGCGACGAGCAATCTTGAAGTGCGCTTCAAGCCGAAGCCAAGCATGCCACGTGCCGGCAGCGGTCCGGTGATGACGGCCATCCTCAGTTCGCAAGGCGTCTACGAAACAGGGATGAGCGGATCTTCGGAAGCCTTTCTTGGCACCTCTGGTGTGGCGCGCGACATTTCGGAGCGCAAAAAAGCCGAAGAAACCATTACCTTCCAGGCATTTCACGATCTGCTGACCAAGCTGCCCAATCGCATCCTGTTCGTCGACCGGCTCGAGATGGCCATTGCCCAAGCCTTGCGCCGCAAGGAAAAACTCGCCGTGATGTTCCTCGACATTGATCGATTCAAGCTGGTCAACGACACTTATGGTCACCAGATTGGCGATCAACTGCTCAGGAAGTTTGCGGCGCGCGTTCGCAGTTGTCTGCGTACCGGGGACACCCTGGCGCGGCAAGGCGGCGATGAGTTCACGGCCTTGCTGCCGAACATCAGCAACACCGAAGACGTTCACGTCATCGCCGAAAAAATTCTCGCCGAATTGCGCAAGCCCTTCGTCCTTGGCGAAACCCAGTTTCTGGCGACGACCAGCATCGGCATTGCCGTCTACCCGGACAACAGCATCAACGCCGAAGACCTGATTCGCTGTGCCGACATGGCGATGTACCAGGTCAAGGCACAGGGAAAGAATGGCGCGCTGGCTTTCGAGCCGGATATGCACACGGCCCACCTCGATCGCCTGTCACTGGAAAACGACCTGCGCAAAGCGGTCAAGGAAGGCGATCAGTTCGAATTGCACTTCCAGCCACAGATGAATGCCTCCTCCGGCAAGGTGGTCGGCGTTGAAGCGCTGATTCGCTGGCACCATCCGAGCGCCGGCATGATCAGCCCGGATATTTTTATCCCGATTGCCGAAGAAACCGGACTGATCATCAACATCAGCGACTGGGTGTTGCGCGAAGCCTGTGCCCAATTGGCACGCTTGAAGCAACTAGGCTTCAACGAACTTCGCCTGGGCGTAAACCTGTCGGCCCGGGAATTCGATCGCATCGATCTCCTCGAGCGAATTCGCATTCCGCTCGACGAATTCAGCATTCCCCCCGAATCGCTCGAGATCGAAATCACCGAAAGCCTGCTCATGAAGGACGCCGAAAATATCGTCGCCCGCGTCAAACACCTGCGCAGCACCGGGGTCCACATTTCGATCGACGATTTCGGCACCCGCTATTCGTCACTCAGCTACCTGCGCCGCTTTTCGGTCAGCCGGATCAAGATCGACCAGTCGTTTGTCCGCGACCTGAGAACCTCGCACGACTCGTTCGCCATCATCCAGGCGATTGTCGGGATTGCCAAAAACTTCGATCTGCACGTCATCGTCGAAGGCGTCGAAACCGAGGTGCAGGTAGCCATCCTCAGACAACTCGGCTGCAACGAAATGCAGGGCTATTTCTTCAGCCGCCCCCTGCCATCGAACCAGCTGCTGGAGTTTTTGCAGGTCACGCGGCACTGACCGCCGTTTCAGGCACTGCCACGGTCAACCGGAAATTTCAGCCAATTTTGAAATACCCATCATGAGAAAAGCCAAAACCCGCGCCCCGTCGCCGGCCCGCCTTTCCTCGAGCGGGAAGCTGGCAGCCACTCGAATCACCGGCCAGACGTCGAAATACCTGGCGGAAACCGAGAAGAATCTGAACAAGGTCCTGCCCGCTGCGACATCAAGCAACACAACGCTGATCGTCGATGATGCCGATGACTTGTTTGGCAAACGCACACCGAACAAGCCACGATAGGCAAGGCGCACCGGGCATTTCCACGGTGAACCCGAAATTTCGCCCAATTTCAGAATAAGTGCTTGCCTCAAAGCTGGCTGAGCAACTCCGCTTTCTTGGTCGTAAATTCCTGCTCGGTCAGGATGCCTTTCTGAAAAAGATCGGCCAAGCGTTCGATCTTGGCGAAGACATCCCCATCCTGGGCGGCTGGTGCCAGACAAGTTGGAGCCTCGTTGAATTGCTGGGCCGGCGGCGCCATGAAGTTCTGCTGCGGCTGAGGCTGGTAGCCGTTGATGCTGACCACCGGCAGGCTGTTGACGGCGATCGTCCCGTACTGGCTGCTGAAAGTCATCGAATCGTTGCCGCCCTGCTGCTGCGAAACGCCGCCGATCTGATTATCCAAAGTGTCATAGACCGTGACCTGCCCGCCAATATCGACGACCAAACGACGCGAGCCGGGGAAAACGGCGTAGCGGACATTGTTCTGTCCCCCCGTAGAAGATGGCGAACCGAGATCGCCCGGCCACCACTGCCCTGCCGCCACGGCCGAGACGAACAAGTTGCCGCCAGAACCGTTGCCCGACGACTGGAATTGCGACTGGGCCGGCTGAAAATAGCCCGGCTGGTTCATCAACTGGTTGGAAATCTCGACGCACAGGCCGTCAACCTTGGACTTGAGCCCGTAATTGAACATGTCGCCGACCATGGTCATGCCGCCCATCATCCATTGGCCGGACCCACCGAGCTCCGGGTGGCTGAACTGCGCCATCGTCCCGTTGCCGTTCATCACCGCATAGAGCATGGTGATCGCCGCGTCGGTGCTGATCCCGTAACGCTGCGCCAAACCCTGAATAAACTGCTGCCCCTGCGCTGATAACTGTTGCATGACCGACTCCTGGCTGAAACGCCTAAATTTTGAAAATCCCGGCGACCAGTCTACAGCTGTTTTCTTTCAGGCAGTCGAATGGCCCGCAACTCACATCTCTTCAATATCTGGCAAGGGGATGGGTTTGGCTGACCGGGTCCGCCGCCAAACCCATGCTCTCCAAGTCCCAGGAGATAGCGCTCCCGGCGGAAGCTAAAGGGGGAGGCGCCAGTCCATACGACGACTTACCAACCTCAAATATCGTAATTGAGCTGGAACCAGTAGGTTCGGCCATCCATGCGCAGTGAATCCTGCGGCAGGCCGCTGTCGGGACGCCAGTCGAAGGGTGAAACAGCTTCGTATTCGCGGTCGAACAGGTTGCGGATGCTGAAGGAGGCCGACAGGCCGTACCACTTGCGCTCGCTAGAGAAGGTCAGGTTGGCCAGCCCTACGCCGTCGAGCCGCCGCTGCTCCAGAGTCAGCCGGGAACCGAGATACTGCGCCTCGAGCCCGGTGCGCATGGCGCCGTCGAACAGCGGAAAACTGAGATTGAACTTGCCCAGCACGTGCGGCGAATTGACCAGTTCAGCCCCATGAACATCCTGCGCATTTTGCCAGGCCAGGCTGCCACGTGAGCGAACGCCACCTTCCCACAGGCGCTCGAGTTCGACTTCCAGGCCCTGAGTCCGGCTGTTGCCTTCAGGCACATAGTCACCCGCTGCGTCGCTATAGATCAACAGGCCACTCTGCCGATAGTTGTACAGCGAAGCGGTCAGGCGCGTCTCGCGGGTGAATTCGTGTTGCAGGGCGAGTTCGGTGGCCGCCACGTATTCGGGCACGGCAGTCCCGCTGTAAGAGAAGCGCTCATAGCCATGCGGCATGCGGAAGGCTTCGCTGTAGGATGCTTTCAGTGTGGTCTGCTGGGTTGGCTTGTAGATCACGGCCAGACGCGGACTCCAGTTGCCGGCGAGGTCGCTGGCATCGTCGTAGCGCGTGCCGATGTTGAGTGACCAGCGCTCGTTGATCCGGTACTCGTCAGTCAGGTAAAAACTGGCCGTGCGCCGCGACAACGAATCGCTGAACACCTCGACGGCGGCTTTCTCGGGAGACAAATAGGTCCGCCGGAACTGCTGCCGGTAATCATTGCGGAACTCGAAGCCGAAGACCATCGTGTGGTCGACAAACCAGTTACCGACAAATTTCTGGTCCAGGCCCCACCACTGGCCGTGGTATTGGCGTCGGCCGTATTTTTCGTTGTCGAGACTGTATTCAGTAAATTCGCGCCACGAATCGTAGGCATAGTGCCCGGAATAGAAGCGGGACAGGGAACTCAGCGTTGAGCTCAGTGGTGTCTGGTAGGACAGATTGAGGAAAGCGTTTTCGTCGCGTACCGAAAACGGCGTATTGAAGGCTGTTGACCCACTGGGATTGGTCGGCAGCATCTTCTTGCGATCGACATAGGCAGCTTCGATGGTCAGGCCCTGGTAGGCAAATTTCCCGAAGACCCGCTTGTTGGTCTCGCCATCCTGGTTTTCGGCGATGCCATTGTTCGTGGTCGGCGTGTCGTAGGCCGGGAAATACAGGTTACGGCCACGGACATCGAGCGCCGATGCCGACAACAGGACGTCGGCCCCGTTTTCAAAACGCTTGCCGTAGGTCGCCCGCTGCTTCTGGCCGCCATGACTGGAAACCTCGCCGGATAACTGGGCCGCATTGAAATCGCGTCCTTTTTTGGTCACCACGTTGATGATGCCAAGCATGGCGTTGTTGCCGTAGGTCACCGAGCCGGTGCCCGGTACGTATTCGACGCGTTCGACGAGTTCGAGGTCGAGCAGACCGGATTCATCGATGTAGGCCTGGTTGAACAGGCTGTCTTGTGTCGCATAGCCGTCGATCAGCAGCATGATGCGCCCGGCGTAATCACCCGGTTCGCCGAAGCCGCGGCCACCCATGTACTGATAGCGCCGGTCGTAGGTGGTATGCAGGCCGCGCATGCTGTTGATGACGTCAGCCAGCGTACGGTAGCCGAAGGCGCGGATATCGGCCGCGGTGACAATGCTCACCGCCGAAGGGGAATCGCTGACCTGCTGGGCCATTTGCGCGACTGGCACGGCCTCCCGATGCATCAGTTGTTCGAGCGGCAGTTCCGTCAGGTCAACAGCCGGTTCTGCCAGCACCGCGCCAGCGAGAAAGGTCAGGCAAAGCACACCATGCAACCGTTTCAGCCTGCCAAAACTCATCCCGCCAATTTTCCCTGTGTCGTTGCCAGCGCCTGCACATGCAACGCGCATGTCCCGGGCTGTATTTTAACCGACTTTATCAAAAGCAAAAACCAGCACAACAGCAGTACACTTTTGTCATTTTCCCCAAATAATACAAACAAATAGCGACTTCGCATCGGCAGACCAGGACGCCTGGCGGACAGTTTGCGCTGATACGCACCGAAAGCATTTTTGGTGAATAATTACGTCATGTTGAGAACCTTCATTGCCACAGCAACCCTGATCTCGCTGATCGCCCCGGCCAGCGCGGAAATCTACAAATGCCGCCTGCCCGATGGCAAGACCGAGATAACCAACGTTCCCTGCCCGACCGGTAGCGGCACGGTGACGGTGCGACCTGACGAACGCGTTTCTGAAGCCGCCCGCCGGGCCGCCGAGCAGGATGTCGAGCGGATGCGCTCTTATGTAGAAAAACGCGAGGCCGTGCAACGGGCCGAAGAAGCCGCCGAGCGCGAGGAGCGGGTTGCCAGCCAGCGCCAGCAAAACACCGCCAGTCGCGCCCCCCGCCAAACGGGCAACACCGACGAATGCCTGCGCAACATCGAATCCATGGTTCTGGAGGCGAGTCAACGCGCCCAGATGGAGGCGGAATGCCGAAACCTGGTCAGCCCGCAGCCGGTTTATGCCCCCGTCGGCGTCCCCGCCTATCCGCAACGCCAGCACCTGCATCCGCAGCCCATGCCAGCGCCGGTGCCCAAGGTCGTGCCGCCCAGCGCACCGACAATTGCGATACAGCCCTTGAAAAAATAAGCGGACCAGTCCAGCACCACCGCTTTTCCGGGAACTGACCGGACTTCCACGGTCAACCGGAAATAACGGCCAATATTGAAATACCGAGCGGCGTCAGCCGTCGCCCCTACGCTCCCCAAGGCACACCATGACCGAGCTTCTCAAGCCCTACCCCGACACCGCCGCCAGCGAGAAAATCATTGCCCGCACGCAAACCTGGCTGGAGCGCGCCGTCATCGGGCTGAACCTGTGCCCGTTCGCCAAAAGCGTCTTCGTCAAAAAGCAGGTCCGCTACGCCCTGACCGCGGCGAGCACACCCGATGAATTGCTGGCCGAACTGGAGCACGAACTGGCGCTGATGGTCGACACCGACCCGGCCAAGCTGGATACGACATTGCTCATTCACCCGCTGGCAATGACGGATTTTCTCGACTTCCATTTTTTCCTCGGCGAAGTCGATGCACTGATCCGCAACCTCGGCTACGAAGGCGTTTTCCAGATCGCCAGCCTGCACCCGCAATACGAATTTGCCGGCAGCACCCCGGACGATATCGCCAACTACACCAACCGCTCACCCTACCCGACCCTGCACCTGCTCCGCGAAAGCAGCATCGACCGGGCGGTGGCAGCCTTCCCTGATGCCGAAGCGATTTTCGAGCGCAATATCGAAACGATGGAACGACTCGGCCATGAGGGCTGGAAGAAGCTCTGGCTGAGCTGAGCTATCGTTCGAAAAGGCTGCTGGTCAGTGCGACAGCTATGTACAGCCATACCAATTGCGGTATAGCCTAAGCTTTCAGGCAAACACGTCAATAGCCAGACAGGGATCCTCCGGGGAGGAGAAGACAAATGTCAATCAACAATAGTCATTCGCTAGCCAACGAACAGGGTGTTGGCATACAGCAGGAAAACGCGGCAAAACGGCCCACCGGCATCGTCAAGAGCGATGGCAATTGGCAGTTGCTCGATGAAGTCTTGCAAGGCAGCCCGGTTGCCACCTTCGTCATCGACACCAATTTCAAAGTCACCCACTGGAACCGGGCCTGCGAATACCTCACGGGGATCAACGCCAGCGAGATGGTCGGCAGCTCGGAACAATGGAAGGGCTTTTACCCTGCCCCGCGTCCCGTCCTGGCTGATCTGATCATTGCCGGCGAAATCGAAAAAGCCATGGCCCGCTATGAAGCCGGGCATTGCAAGCGTTCGCCGATCATCGAGGACGCCTACGAGGCCGAGGGCTATTTCCCCCATGCCGGCGGCGATGGACGCTGGCTTTACTTCACCGCCGCCCCCATTCGCAACAGCCAAGGCGAAATCGTCGCAGCGATTGAAACGCTGCAGGACATCACCGCCCGCAAGCTGGCCGAAGAGGCGCTGCAGGACCAGTTCGCCAATCTGGAAAAAGTAGTCGATCAACGCACGCTGGAGTTGCGCCAGCGCAACGACGAATTGCTTGAACTCAACGAGGTGCGCAGCCAGCTTGAAGAACGCGTCAGCTTTGCCAGCACGACGGCCATGACCGCCATGAGCAGCATGGGGGAAATGGGCGTTCTTCTGCAGGCATTGCAAAACTTCAACAACTGCCACACTCCGCGCGACATCGCTGAATCAATCATCAACAGCCTGGCCAATTTCTACATGAGCGGCGTGGCGCAGGTTCGCACTGCTGACGAAACAATCGAAGTCGGCAGTGCCGGCAAGGCATCGCCACACGACTCCGCCGTCTTCGCCCGCCTGGTCGACATGGGCCGAATCGTGCATTTCCACAGCCGGATGATCATCAACTACGACGGCGTATCGCTGCTCATACACGACATCCCGAAAGACGACAGCGAGAAAGTCGGCCGCATCCGCGACAACCTGGCAATCTTGGTCGAAGCCGCCGATGTTCGCCTGGCCGCCATCCTGGCCAACGCCGACATGCAACGTCAGCAAGCCATCATTGTCAGCACGATGCAGCAGATGAGCACCGTCCTCGGCGGCGTCGAAAAGAAACAACATGACTCGCTTGAGGCCAGCAGCCACGCCATCCACAACATGGTGCGCAATCTGGAGAAGCTTTTCGTACACCTCGGCCTGACGCAAACGCAGGAAGAAGAGTTGCTTGCCCTGATCGACGCCAGCATTGCTGAAATCTCCCAAGCACAGGCCGGACAGCTCAATTTCCAGGCTGAGCTATCGGAAATAACCGGCAAGCTGGAGCGCTTTTTACAACACCGATAGCCTGAACCGAGCGGTCAGCAGGCGCGACATTGCGCGCCTGCCACGGTCAACCGGGAAAAACGGCCAAAAATGAAATGCTGATCAGGCCGTTTCGTGCCCGGCGCCGTCCTTTTCCTGGCGACCCAGCGTCAGTTCGGTATTTTCGCTAAGGGCGAAGAAGAAGGCTTCGACGGCTTTCGGCTCGCCGGAGGCGGCGAAGGTGGTCTGGCCGCACTCGCACTGGCCGACCCAGATCGCTTCGATGCCGCGCAGGCCGCGCGTGCTGACCGGGTTGATGGTCGTCACATCACCGCCACAGCCATTGCAGACCAGCTTTTCCGGGCGCGTCGACTCGAGTTTGGCTTGCGCCAGAGCGATGCGTTCTGCCTGCGAACCCCGATTTTTAGCCTGTCCCATGTCTGTTCCCCGCGCTTTTAAAAGGCTGGCAGGATACAGGAATTCAAACCCGGCCGGCCAGCTCACTGGGCCAGGTGATAGCGCCGCTTGCCGGCCGCCTTGGCACGGTACATGGACTGGTCGGCGCAGCGGATGATAGCCTCGGACGTGCTTTGCTGGCCAACCTGCGGAAACAGGCAGATGCCGATGCTGGCGCTTATCGGCGGCATATCGGGAAGGCCGGTAACAGGTTCCTCGATGATCCGGATCAGCTTTTCAGCCAGATGGACAGCCGCATCGCAGGAGCCGATGTCCTGCACGAGCAGGAAGAACTCATCACCACCGAGGCGCGAAATGGTGTCCGTTTCACGCGTTGCGGCGACCAGGCGGCGGGCGATTTCACGCAGCACGGTGTCGCCGATTTCGTGCCCGAGTTGGTCGTTAACGTTCTTGAATCCATCGAGATCGACAAAAAATCCGGCATGCCGCTCGGAATCGCGCCGGGCCAGCGCCAACGCCTGATTCATCCGGTCATCGAGCAGATCGCGATTGGGCAGGCCGGTCAGCCGGTCATGCAGTGACCGCTGGAGGTGCAGCCGGCGCTCCCGATCGAGCTGCATCTCGCGCAGGAAAAGCTGGCGCCGCTGGTATTCGACCAGATAACCGGCAGCGCCGCCGATCAGGTTGGCCGAGATCATGAAAAAATTCTGGCTGAGCAACATCGGGGCGGGATAGACATGCACGTAGGCAAATAACAGGTTGTAGAGCAGCAGGACAAAAACGTTGATGGCCAGCGCCTGGATGAAACGGGTGCCGATCAGGTTGTAGGTATAAAACGTCGCCAGCATGAGCCCGGGGTAGTAGTAAGCGCTGCTTTCAACCGGCAGATGCCAGAGCATGGCGATCAGGCCAAGCGCCGCCGACAGACCGACCAGCGCCAGCAGGAACTGGTTGGCCTTCTCGAACCACGCGGTAAAGGTCAGGACAAGCACAGCCAGGGGCACGGCCAGCGCCAGCATGCGGATCAGCCAGACCAACCCGAGCTGACTGGGCGGCACGAAAAGGTGGTCCAGTGCGCCATAGACAAAGTACACAAAAACGCCCACGACGATGGCCGCCCGGCCTTGCAGACGCAGGCGCGGCAATAGCTGGCGGAGAAAGACACGCTCGGTTTCCGGATCATGGAAACGCAAAGTGAGCGGATGCATTCTGTTCATCGATGAAACGCCTCGAGAAAGCTTCACGTCGGCCATAACGAAGAACCCGGTAATGCAACCCAAGTATGATTTTAAGCATATGACAAGGTTCCGGTCGCCGACAACAAGGGTTTACACGGTGTCGCAAGCCCGATCGGCTATGGCAATATGCTTGGATGCATGCCTTGCCGCACCTCTCTCTCATCGACTGGATCTCACTGGCCATTTTCTTTGCCAGCTGGGCCGGCTACGCTTGGTATTCCGAACATAGCCAACGGGGCGCCAACGGCCTGATCCGCACCGCCCAGCGCTACCGCCTGGAATGGGCCTACCGCATGCTGGAGCGCGACTTGCGGGTGGCCGATTCGACGCTGATCGGCAACCTGGTGACCAGCGTTTCCTTCTACGCCAACACCACGATCTACATCATCGCCGGCCTCGTCGCGGCGCTCGGCGCCTCCGACAAGCTGCTCAGCTTCACCTCCGAACTGCCTTTCGGCGGCGCCGGCAACCGTGAACTGCTCGAAATCAAGCTAATGCTGCTGCTCGCCTCATTTGTCTTCGCCTATTTCAAATTCACCTGGTCGCTGCGCCAGTTCAATCTGCTCTCCATCCTCGTCGGCGCAGCGCCCCTGGGCAAACCCGGCGAGCCCAACATCGACACCTACGCCCAGCGCGTCGCCGGCGCCAACAACTTGGCCGGCGACGACTTCAACCGCGGCATCCGCGCCTATTATTTCGGCCTCGCCGCCTCCGGCTGGCTGCTCAACCCGGTCATCCTCGGCACCTTTGCCGTCGTCGTTCTGGTTGTGCTCTTCCGTCGCGACTACCGCTCGCCGGCACTGCAACTGCTGCGCGACTAAGCACATGCAACCGAAAAGCCAATTGGCCGGCATCGGATTCGGCCTGCTCGCCTACGGCATCTGGGGCTTCTTCCCGCTCTTCTTCCGCCAGCTGGCGCACGTTTCGCCGATGGACGTGCTGTCCAATCGCGCCGTCTGGGCCTTTGTCTTCGTCGGCCTCCTGCTCACCCTGCGCGGCAGTTGGGGCAAGGTGCTGGCCGTTTTCCACCGGCCGCGCCAGGTGGCCATGCTGGCACTCGCTGCGCTGCTTGTCGGCAGCAACTGGCTGGTGTTCCTGTGGGCCGTCGCCCACCAACAGGTCGTCGCCTCCAGCCTCGGCTATTTCCTGACGCCGCTGGTCAATGTGCTGCTCGGCCTGATCGTCCTCAAGGAAAAGCTCAACCGGCTGGAATGGATATCGGTCGGCCTCGCCGTCGCCGGTCTGGCCAACGAAGTCATTTCGCTCGGCAGCCTGCCCTGGGTATCGCTCTTTCTCGCTGCCACCTTCGGCACCTACGGTCTGGTCCGCAAGCAGGTGCCGGTCGATGCGCTGTCCGGCCTGTGGCTGGAAACCCTCGCCATGCTGCCGGTGTGCGGCATCTACGCGCTATGGATGGCGCAGAGCGGGCACCTGGTTTTTGCCGCCGAGGACACGTCGACCGCAGCATGGCTGATCGGTGCCGGCATCATCACTGCCCTGCCGCTCATGGCTTTCGCCGCCGCCACCCAACGCCTCGACTTGGCCACTGTCGGCATGCTGATGTACATCAACCCGACCATGCAGTTCGCCACGGCCATCTGGATTTTTGGCGAACCGCTGCAGATTGAGCGACTGGTCAGTTTCGGGCTGATCTGGCTCGGGCTCGGTTTCTTCAGCCTCAGCATGTGGCAGAAGCTGCACCGGACAGACCCCGGCTGAGGCCAACCTACCCGGCAGACGGCGCTGATTTTTCCTTTTTCTTGCGCTCGCTTGCCTTGCGGGCGCGCTGCATGCGCATCAGCCGCCGGTGGATTTCATCGGAATCCATCCAGAGATCGGACCCCTTGAGGATGTTGGTGATCTCGGTTTCCGTCAGGAAGGGCGAACAGAGCCGGCTCATCACCTTCTCGAACCAGTTGCCGAGGGCCAGCACTTCGGCCTGCTGTTCGTTGCCCTTGCCGGCAAAGATCCCCGAGTAGATGTGGAACATCAACTGACAGTTGTCGTGCACCACGAGTTCGTCACCGGACAGGAAAATCAGGGCCGCCATCGAATAGGCCCGCGCCTCGAGGATGGTCACCACCCGGGCATTCGAGGCCCGCACGTTGTTGATGATCTGCAGGCCGGTATTGAAGTCGCCGCCCGATGAATTGAGGTGGATATAGACCAGATCCGTCTCGGCGGCCGAGCGCAGGGTGTAGAACAGCTCGGTGTAATACTGCGGCTCGTGGATGTCGCCACACAGGTAGTACGACACCTGGCGAACCGGCAACTGCTGTTCGTAGCGGATCAAGCCGCGAAAGGATGCTGCCTCTTCAGCGATCATCTCGTCATCTCGACCGGTCGATTCTCGGTGCATGATCTCTCCTCAGCTGTTTCGGCTCATTATGAGCCTGTTTTTCACCTTCTGGATGGATTGCCGCGACCGGTATCATGAGGGTGTTGAATCCATCGTCCGGCACGACAGGGAGAGAACATGCGAATAGGCGTTCCCAGGGAAATCAAGAACCACGAATACCGGGTTGGTCTGACCCCGGGCAGCGTCCGGGAGGCTGTCGCCCACGGTCATCAGGTCATCGTCGAGAAGGGCGCCGGCCAGGCCATCGGGCTGAGCGACGAACTTTATCTGGCGGCCGGGGCTGACCTGGCCGATAGCGCCACGGAAGTCTTTGCCCGGGCCGACCTGATCGTCAAGGTCAAGGAACCGCAAGCCGAAGAGTGTCGCCTGCTGCGCCCGGATCAGGCCCTGTTCACCTATCTGCACCTGGCGCCGGATCGTCACCTGACTGAACTGCTCATGGCCTCCGGCGTTACCGCCATTGCCTACGAAACGGTCAGCGATGCCGGGGGTCGCCTGCCCTTGCTGGCACCGATGAGCGAAGTCGCCGGCCGGATGTCGATCCAGGTCGGGGCGGCCTGCCTGGAAAAACCGAAAGGCGGCTCAGGCGTGCTACTGGGCGGCGTGCCGGGCGTTGCGCCGGGCAAGGTCGTCATCCTCGGCGCCGGCGTTGTTGGCGCCAATGCGGCCATGATCGCCGTCGGCATGGGGGCCGAGGTGACCGTCATCAACCGCTCGCTCGACCGCCTGCGCTGGCTCGATGCGCATTTCGGCAACCGGATCAGGACGCTGCTGGCCACTGGCGAAGCGATCGAAACCAGCCTGCTCGATGCCGACCTGATCATCGGCGCCGCGCTGATTCCCGGCGCCACGACGCCGCACCTTCTGCGCCGCGAACAGCTCCGCCAGCTCCGTCCCGGCTCGGTGCTGGTCGATGTCTCGATCGACCAGGGCGGCTGTTTCGAGAGCAGCCGTCCGACCACCCATGCCGAGCCGACCTACATCGTCGACGACGTCATCCATTACTGCGTCGCCAACATGCCCGGCGCCGTGCCGCGCACCTCGACCTTCGCCCTGAACAACGCCACCCTGCCCTTTGTCCTGGCCATCGCCGACAAAGGCTGGCGGCAGGCCCTGCTCGACGACCGCCATTTGCGCGATGGCCTCAATATCCACCAGGGAAAAATCACCTGCGCCGCCGTCGCAGCAGTACACGGGTTTGCTACGGTCGACCCGGAAAATGTGCTGAAAATGAAAGACTGACATAGAAAATGGATGGCGCCGTTACCGCCACGCCGCGCATCACGATGGGACGGATTCTCCTGTTCCTGCTGCTGACCGTGCTCAACGGCTGCGCCAGCATGCGAAACACGCCTGCCGACACAACCTATCAGGATCGCCTCGGTCAGGTTACGGTCATTGCCATCGAGCAAGCACCCGAGCTCAAATTCGAAGGTTTCGTTCGCAGCAAGGGAGGCGGTGCCGCCTTCGCCGGCGGCGGCACATTCACCGCCTGCATGACCGGGATTGGCCACTGCAGCGGATCGATGTGCGGTGCGGCATTGCTCCTGATGCTGGGAGTCTGCGGCGTGGCTGGCCTGGTTGGCGGTGTCGCAGGCGCCGTCACGGCGCCCAGCGCTGAGCAGGTGGCGGCCAGCGAAGCGGCCATGGCGCGGGTATTCGAGGTACGGACGATTCAGGAATCGGTACGTCATTCCGTTGAAGAAGCGGCCCTCGCTGCCGGAATAGAGCTGCGTCAATTGCCCGAGCAGGAAATTCGTGCCGCTGCGGCGACCAAAGACTATCGGCTACTGGCGGCTCTTGGCATAGATACCGTTCTTGAAACTACGCTGCGCAAAGCGGGGACGACAGGCTCAGGTCTCAATGATCCCGTCACCGCCTACATGGAAGTGCATGTGCGCCTTGTCGATACCGCCAGCAATAGCGAGAGGTATTCAACCGACTACCTCTACCAAGGACGACGTCTTGACCTTGCGTCCTGGTCAGCCAATCAGGCGAAACCACTGATCGATGAACTGAACAGGGGCTACCGGACGCTCGGCAACCATATAAGCGAGAGCATTTTCAGCCTTTACACCTTTCCCGATCGAGCCTGGCGTTCGGCCGGTGGCCTGTTGTCCTCGTCATTTGGCCTGGCGCCGATTTATCCACCGACCCGCGGCACGCTGACCGGGGATCGATTCATTGGCGCAAAGTTCGAATGGTTTGCCGTCGAGGGATTACGACCACGGTTCAAATGGGAGGCCTTTCCCCGTCCGGGAGATGTTGCTGCTGCGCCAGAGGAGATGGCGCGGATCAGCAATGTCCGTTACGACCTGCTGATCTCGCGCGAAGAAAACATGGGCCCCGGGGAGCTGGTCTATCGCAGGGAAGGCTTGCCTAAACCCGAACACACGATCGCTATCAGCCTGCAACCGGACCGTCGCTACTTCTGGACGGTGCGAGCCCGGTTTGAACTCGATGGAAGAACAAGACTGACCGAGTGGGGTTCGACGCATTTTGCCGTGCGTGAAAAAATAACGGCACCGTCGCAGCATTCCTATCGTTTCAGGACGCCTGGCCTGGATTGAGGAAAGATCCAGCGATGTCGCGCCGGCTGCTCGACCTTATCGCCTTCAGCAAAGACCTCTGCTCACTCGGCGCCGACATCATCACCGCCCTGCCGCTCATGGCCTTTGCCACCGCCATCCGGACTTTCGGCCAAGCACTGCCCACGGCGCGACTCGTCAGTTTCGGGCTGATCTGGCTCTGACCGGGAATCTTCAGCGTCAGCATGAGGCACAACTTGCACCGCGCCTGAGCGACAAAGGGGGATAATTCCCTGACCGGATAAGCCGAGACACCGCATGCTCGAGAGTACCCTGATCATTCTGCTGCTGATCGCCGCCAGCGCCTTTTTTGCCACCTCCGAGATCGCCTTGGCCGCCGCCCGCCGGCTCAAGCTGCAACAACTGGCCGACGACGGCGAGGCGCGAGCCAAGCAGGCCCTGGCCTTGCAGGCGCAGCCCGGCCATTTCTTCACGACCATCCAGATCGGCCTCAACGCCGTTGCCATCCTTGCCGGCATCCTCGGCGAAGGCGCTTACGCGCCCCACTTCGCCGCCCTGCTCGCCCCGCATTTCGCCAGCACCGACACTGCCGGCACGCTGGCTACTGTGCTTTCCTTCCTGCTCGTCACCTCGGTCTTCATCCTTTTCGCCGACCTTGTGCCGAAGCGTATTGCCATCGTCGCCCCCGAGCGCATCGCGTTGCGCATTGCCGGGCCGATGACGTTGTGCATCCGCCTTCTGTCGCCGCTGATCTGGGCCTTCAACGGCATTGCCAGCCGCATCCTGGCGGCGCTCGGCCTGCCCCAGAAGCGCCCGGACGACGTCACGGCCGAGGATATCGTCGCCCTCGCCCAGGCCGGCGCCGATGCCGGCGTAGTTGCCGAGCAGGAGCAGCAGATGATCGAGAACGTGCTCGAACTCGACACGCGGACGGCGCCGTCGTCGATGACGCCGCGCGACGGTATCGTCTGGCTCGCGGTCGACGAGGACGAGGCCAGCCTGCGCGCCAAGCTGGCGACGCATCCGCACTCGAAATATCCGGTCTGCCGCGACGAGATCGACCAGCCCCTCGGCTATGTGGACGCCAAGGACCTGCTCAGCCGCATCATCGCTGGCCAGCCGCTGGCGCTCGACGCGCCGCTGCTCAATCCGGCCCTGATCCTGCCCGACACCCTGACGCTCTCCGAAATCCTCGGCCACTTTCGCGCCGGTCGCGAAGATTTCGCGCTGATCATCAACGAATACGCGCTGATCGTCGGCCTGATCACCCTCAACGACCTGACCAGCACGCTGGTAGGCGACCCGCTGATCGACAGCGACGAAGCCCAGATCGTCCGCCGCGACGCCGATTCGTGGCTGATCGACGGCCTGACGCCGATTGGCGATGTCGAGACCGAACTCGACCTGCCGCCCTTCCCGGACGATAGCCAGTACGAGACGGTCGCCGGTTTCATGATGTACATGCTGCGCAAGCTGCCCAAGCGCACCGACAGCGTGATCCACGGCGGCCTCAAGTTCGAGGTCATCGACGTCGACCGCAACCGCATCGACCAGCTACTCGTCACCCGCCTGCCGCCGACCGCGTAAAACCTGCCGCCGCGGGCGATAATCGGGTGATGTCCCGTTTCCTGATCTACGCCATCGTCTTCATCGAAGGCTTCTGCTCGCTCGGCGCCGAAGTCATCGCCCTGCGCCGACTGGTGCCGCACATCGGCAGTTCCATCGTCGTCACGGCGCCGACCATCGGCTTCTTCCTGCTCGCCCTGGCGCTCGGTTACGCCTCGGGCGCCAAGGTCGCCGGCAACTACCTCGCCATCGTCGCCCGCAACTTCCTGATCGCCGCCACGCTGGCCGGCATCGGGCTGGCCGGCATCAGCGTGGACTGGATGTTCGCCCACCTGCAGCCGGTGCTCGTCGCCTACCTCGTCTTCATCGGCGGCGTGCTTTGTCCGCTGGCCTGGCTGCTCGGTCAGACCGTGCCAATCCTGACCAACCTCATGAAAGCCGAACGCACCGGCGAGGCGAGCGGCCTGGCGCTTTACTGGTCGACGCTCGGTTCCTTCCTCGGGTCGATCAGCCTGTCGCTGCTCGTCATGCAATGGCTCGGGGTTTCGGCGGCCGTCTTCGCCTGCGCGCTGGGCCTGCTTGTCGGCGCCCTGTTGCTCGCCCGACGCAATTTCAAATTTTGGCTTTTTTCCGGGTTGACCGTGGCAATTGCCGCCGGACTCAATCTGCAGCACGAGGTCACCGCCGACACGGCCTACGCCGAATATGTCATCGGCGCTGTCGATCTCCCGGGCCAAAACAACCCGCGCGCCTTCTGGGTCAACAAGTCAGTCGCCTCGCTCATCGACGACAGCGACCCGCCCAACTACACGCGCTACATCAAACACCTGCGCCAGATTCTGCTCGACGACCTCGGCTTCACGGGCAAGGACATCCTCGTCCTCGGCGCCGGCGGCTTCACGCTGTCGCACCACGAACCGCTCAACCGCTACACCTACGTCGATATCGACCCGGCCATCAAGGCCATCGCCGAAAAGCACTTCCTGCGCGAACCAACCCGTGGCGAATTCATCGCCGACGATGCCCGCCGTTTCGTGGCGACCAGCGAACGTCGCTTCGACGCCGTCGTCGTCGACGTTTACAGCTCGCACACCTCGATTCCCAGCCACCTCGTCACCCGCGAATTCTGGGCTGGCACCCGCCGCGTGCTCAAGCCGGACGGCGTCCTGCTCGCCAACCTGATCCTCGACGGCAAGCTCGAAACGCCCTACGCCCGCAACCTGCTGGCCACCATCGACAGCGTTTTCGGCCGCTGCGCGGTCGACGTGCTGCACAAGGCCAGGACACAGGCCAACGTCGAGGTCAGCTGCTTTGCCAGCAGTCGCCCGGGCGAAACGGGCATTTACGTCGATGAAAGAAACCGGGCCGACCTCGACCGGGTTAGATAGTTTCAGGCATCCCCTGGCAACTGCGCTTTCGTTTCATCAAGGGCTACCGGCACGGCACGCCGGAGAACGCCGTTGCCATGCCAGAACAACAGCGCCCAGATCAACGAACCGAGAGGCAGGACCACGCCAACGCCGAAAAGGCCTATCTTGACCGAGCGCCCGAGTGAAGAGCGGGCAGCAAACATCTTTCCCGTCGCCTGCGGCAACTGGCGCATCCAACTGGCATAGGCGCGCAGCCATGCTGCGGCAGTTCGTGTCATGACGGGCATCCTCATCTGGTCGTGCCCGATTATCGAAGACGCGCATTGCCGCCAGATGACCGTATCGCGAATTGCTGAGCCCGGCCCTGAAGTATCTGCAGAAGTTGGCGCCCGCTATTCCGGGCTTGCCGTGCCATCCGGCTGCCTGCCGCGCACCGGCAGCATGACGCGGAAGGTCGTGCCAACGCCGACTTCGCTGCTCACCTCGATGCGGCCATCGTGCTTCCTGACGATGTCGTAGGACAGCGAAAGCCCCAGCCCGGTGCCCTTGCCCACCGGCTTGGTGGTGTAGAACGGCTCGAAAATGCGCTTCATGACGGCTGGCGTCATGCCCTTGCCGGTATCGGCCACCTCGATCCAGACCCAGGTATCGTCGTGGCCACTGCGCACCGTGATCGAGCCGTGGATCTCGATGGCATGAACCGCATTGACCAGCAGATTCATCACCACCTGGTTGATCTGCGCCGCAACACAAGGCACCGGCGGCAGGTCGCCGAGTTCGCGGATGACATCGGCCTTGTATTTCAGCTCGTTCCAGGCCACGTTGAGCGTACTTTCGATGGCGCTGTTGAGGTCGGCATCCTGCCAGGCGGATTCGTCGATGCGCGAATAATTCTTGAGATCGACGACGATCTTCTTGACCCGCTCGAGGCCTTCGCGCGATTCATCAAGCAGATCACCCAGGTCATCCTTCAGGTAATCAAAATCAATAGCCGCAAAATCGGCCTCACTGGCCTGGCCCTTGCGGCAACGCTCAAGCAGGGAAATTATCTGCTCGCTGTATTTCTTCAGCGACCCGAGGTTGGAATTGACGAAGCCGACCGGATTGTTGATTTCATGCGCCACGCCGGCCGCCAGTTGGCCGATGGAAGCCATTTTTTCCGACTGCAGCAACTGGCTCTGCGAGGCCTCCAGTTCATCCACCTTGCCAGCCAGATCAAACCAGCGGCGACGCAGAACTTCAAGCAGAAGCCAGCCGGCGGCAAGCACCAGCACAAAACCGATGCCATGAGAAATCAGCGCCTTGCGCACACCGGCGTGCACCACCTCCTCAATCGGCTCGTAGCGCTGCGAGACACTGAGGCCACCGCGCACATCGCCGACCTGATAACCCTGTTTGGCATGACAATCCATACAACTCCGCTTGACCGGCAACGGCGCCATGTAACGCAGCATCGCCCCCTGGGGACCGCGCTCGACGCCGGTCAATTCCTTCTTGCCTTGCTCAAAGGCCAACAGCGCCTGGCGCTCCCAGTCATCCGGCCCATTCCCCGGGCGGATCGGGCGCAGGCTGCTCAGGCGAAAGATCGCACCGGAAGCGGACTCGGCAGTCTCGCCAATCAGGCGCGTCATGTAAGCCGGGTTGATCATCGTCAAGGCCACACCATCCGTCGTCACAAGGTCACGACGAGGGTGCTCCAGATAGGGATTTGGCTGCGTCGTCTCAGTCACCGGCACATACACCCCGCCGTGGCTTGAATTCCAGTTGCGGGTCAGCAGAACCATCCGGAACATATTGCGGGCGCCTTCGATAGCCACCGCCGTCGCCTGCCGGCGAGTCTGTTCGATCTGCAACTGCAGAGAAAACCCGACAGCGACACCCCAGACAACAACCAGCAGCAACCACCAGCGACGCTCGCGAACAACACGCGGAATGGTTCGACCGGAAGCAGAGGCGACGAAAGCATCCAAAGGCTGAACTCCTGAACACGCAGGAATCCACAATACCGCAAGAGAGCGCCAAGTGCATCAGACCTAAATCAACGAAATTGGACCGTAAGCTTGGCGCTGAGGCGAGCCGAGGTCGATGCGTCCTGAACGCCGACTTAGCCCCGGCGGCGCAGCGCCATGTGCATCGTGATCATCGCCGGAATCCGCTTGTCGAGGTCCGAGCCCTTCTGGCAACCGAGCATCAGGTGCAGCAGACCGCTGGTGAAGGCCCAGGTATCGCGCGCCGTTGCTTCGGGGTCGAGGCCTTCACGCAACTTGCCCTTGTCCGCAGCCTTGCGGTAGAAGCGTTCCATTTTTTCGAGAAACTCGTAAGCCGGACGACCGGCCTCTTCCTGAACGGCGGCGAATTCATCAACGTACTCGCAGCGTGAAATCATGATTTCGAAAACTTCGCGCACCACCGGACAATCGTCGAGAACACGGAAAAACTCCTGCAGCGAGGCTTCGATCGCATCAAGGGGGTTGTCGTAGACTTCGGAAAAGAGCAAGGAGTCGGTCCGCTCCACCATCGGCGCGAAAACATCCTCGCGCATGGCGAAAAACAGCTCGGCCTTATCCTTGAAATGCCAGTAGATCGCGCCGCGCGTGACGCCGGCCTCTTTGGCAATTTTATCGAGCGTCGAGCGACTGACGCCGCACTCGTGAAACACCGTGCGCGCCGATTCGATGATGTCTTGACGGGTTTTTTCCGCGTCTTCCTTGGTTTTTCTGACCACTTTGTCCTCTCCCGGCCTGGCAACTTTCTGGCTTGGCCGCTGCCAATGTTAAGCCATCGACTTCGACATCGAAAATATTTTACATACATTCGTGTTTGTATATAATAGCCCAAACTTTTCTAAAATTGGAGTCCTTCCCCATGATTTCCGGAAATCTGCTGCGGCGTACCACGCTTTCGACCCTTCTCGGTGCAACGGTTCTTGGCACCGCCCTGCTCACCGGCTGCTCGGACAACAAGCCGGCTGGCGGCCCGCCAATGGGGCCGATGCCGGTCACCGTGCTGGAAGTTCAGCCGCAGAAAGTGCCCAGTTCCGTCGAGGTCATGGCGCAGACCGAAGGGGCGCGCGAAACAGAAGTACGCGCCCGCGTCGCCGGCATTCTGGTCAAGCGCCTCTATCAGGAAGGCGAGACGGTCAAGGCCGGCCAGCCGCTGTTCCAGATCGACCGCTCGAGCTACGAAATTGCCCTGGCCGAAGCCAAGGCCAAGGCCGAGCAGACCAGCCGCGAAATGAATCGCCTGAAAGGCCTGATCGAAGCCAAGGCGATCAGCCAGAAGGAATACGACGACTCCGCGTCAAACAACGCCATCGCCCAGGCCGCGCTACGTCAGGCCGAGCTGAATCTGTCATGGACGACGGTCACCGCGCCGGTTTCCGGCACCACTGGCCGCGCCGCCAAGTCCGAAGGCAACCTGATCACCGCCGGCGCCGACAGCCTGCTCACCTCGATCTACCAGAGCAACCCGATCTGGGTCCGTTTCAGCCTTGGCGACAGCGATCTGGCCAAGCTGGCCGGCGGTCGCGTGACCAACAAGAATGTCAGCGGCGTCGAGTTGATCCTGGCTGATGGCACGGTTTATCCGAAGACCGGCAAGCTCAATTTCCTGGCCAGCAACATTGACACCACACTCGGCACCCAGGCCCTGCGCGCCGAGTTCGACAACCACGACAACCAGTTGCTGCCCGGCCAGTTCGTCCGCATCCGCCTGCTTACCGGCGAACGCGATGGCGTTTTCCTGGTGCCGCAATCGGCCGTCGTGCAGACCGAACAAGGCCCGCTCGTCATGCTCGCCGGCGAAGGCGACAAGGTTACGCCGCGCCCGGTGCAAGCCGGCGAATGGCGCGGCAAGGACTGGGTCATTCTCGGCGGCCTGAAGGCGGGCGACAAGGTCATCATCGACAACCTGATCAAGCTGCGCCCCGGTGCGCCGGTCGCCCCGCACGGCCCTGGCGAAAAGCCGGGTGCTCCGGCCCCGGCCAAGGAAGGCGCCGCCGCGCCGGCGAAGGAAGCTGCGCCCGCCCCGGCCAAGCAGGGTTAAGGAGCAGCCATGTCCAAATTCTTCATCAACCGGCCGATTTTTGCGTCGGTCATCTCGATCATCATCGTTATCGCCGGGCTGGTTGCCTCGCAGGTGCTGCCCATCGCGCAGTATCCGCAGATCGCCCCGCCGACCGTGCTGATCACCGCAACCTACCCGGGCGCTTCGGCTGAAACGCTGGCCAAGACGGTCGCTGCACCGATCGAGGAGCAGTTGAACGGGGTCGAGAATCTGTCCTATTTCACCTCGTCGGCGGCCGCCAACGGCGTCGTCACCATCACGGCGACCTTCGATGTCGGCACCAATGTCGACATCGCTGCGGTCAACGTCAATAACCGGGTAAAAGCGGCCGAACCGCGCTTGCCAGCCGAAGTGCGGACCAATGGCGTGCTCGTCCAGAAGCGCTCGAACGACATTCTGCAGGTCGTCGCCCTGGAGTCCGAAAAGGGCAAGTACAGCACCCTCTACCTCTCCAACTACGCCAGCTTGAACATTGCCGACGAGTTGAAGCGGGTCAAGGGGGTTGGTGACGTGACCATTTTCGGCGCCCAGGACTATTCGATGCGCGTCTGGCTCAAGCCTGACCGCATGGCGCAACTGGGCCTGACGACCAATGACATTTCGACCGCCATCAAGGCCCAGAATGCCCAGAATGCGGCCGGCAAGATCGGCCAGGAGCCGGCGCCGAGCGACCAGCAACTGGTCTACACGGTGACCGCCAAGGGCCGCCTGCTGACGCCGGAGGAATTCGGCAATATTGTCATCCGCGCCAGCGGCCCGGGCGGCCTGCTGCGCCTCAAGGACGTCGCCCGCATCGAGCTTGGCGCCTACAGTTACGAGCAGAGCGTGACGCTGGACGGCCAGCCGACCATCGCCATGGGCGTTTTCCTGCAGACCGGCGCCAACGCGCTGGAAGTGGCAGAAAAAGTGCGTCAGAAAATGGACGAGCTCAAGAAGAAGTTCCCGGAAGGCATGGGCTACGTCATCCCCTTCGACACGACGCGCTTCGTTTCGGCCTCGATCAATGAAGTGGTCAAGACGCTGATCGAAGCCATGATCCTGGTGCTGGCAGTCGTCTATATCTTCCTGCAAAGCTGGCGCGCCACCCTGATTCCGATGGTCGCCGTTCCGATTTCGCTGATCGGTACCTTCGCCGGCCTGTGGCTGTTCGGTTTCTCGATCAACACGTTGACGCTGTTTGCCATGGTGCTGGCCATCGGTATCGTCGTCGATGACGCCATCGTCGTGCTCGAGAACGTCGAACGCCTGATGGCCGAAGAAAAGCTGTCGCCCAAGGATGCGGCAATCAAGGCCATGCAGCAGGTGCAGGGCGCGCTGATCGCCATCGTCCTCGTGCTGGTCTCGGTCTTCGTCCCGGTCGCCTTCCTCGGCGGCATTGCCGGCCAGCTTTACAAGCAGTTCGCCGTTACCGTCGCCGTCGCCGTGGTGCTCTCCGGCGTCGTCGCGCTGACCCTGACGCCGGCGCTGTGCGCCCTGCTGCTCAAGGCGCAGCACACCGAGCACAAGCTTTTCCGCCCCTTTAACCGCCTGTTCGAGAAATTCACCCGCTCCTACACGACGACGGTCGGCTTCACGCTCAAGCACGGTATCGTCGGCGGCCTGATTTTCGCGCTGGTGATCGGCATCACCGTCTTTTTCTTCCGCACCCTTCCGGGCAGTTTCGTGCCGGCCGAAGACCAGGGCTACCTGATTTCGGCCCTGATGCTGCCGGACGGCGCGACGCTCAAGCGGACGGCCGCCACCGGCGAAAACATGCGCCAGATGCTGAGCCACGACGAGGCGGTCAAGCACACCTTCGTCGTTTCCGGTTTCGACCTGATCGGCGGCGGCAGCAAGCCGAATGCCGGCACCATCTTCATTCCGCTCAAGGACTGGAGCGAACGCCAGGGCAAGGCGCAGGATCTGGCCGGCAAGTTCATGGGCATGGGCATGATGCAGTCGGATGGCATGGCGCTCGTTTTCAACCCGCCGCCGATCATGGGCCTGGGCACCGCCGGTGGTTTCGAGGTGTATTTGCAAAACCGCCTCGATGGCGACACCCGAAAGCTCAATGAAGTCACCCAGCTGTTCATCGCCGAACTGCAGAAGCACCCGGAATTCACCCGGATCAGCACCTTCTTCCGGCCAACCGTGCCGCAACTGTTCGTTGAGGTCGACGAGCCGAAGGCGCTGGCGCTTGGCATCCCGCTTGCCCACATTTACGAAACCCTGCAGAGCACGATGGGCGCCTTGTACGTCAATGACTTCAACAAGTCCGGCCGGGTCTATCGCGTCCAGTTGCAGGCCGAGGCCAACTACCGGACCAAGCCGGAAGATCTCGGCAAGGTCTATGTGCGCAGCTCGACGACCAATGCCATGATCCCGCTGTCGGCGATCAGCAAGGTCAAGAACGTCGTCGGTCCGGAACAGGTTGAACGCTTCAACGGCTTCGTCGCCGCCAAGGTGATGGGCGATAGCAAGCCGGGGATCAGCTCGGGCGACGCCATCAAGATCGTCGAGGAAGTTGCGGCAGCCACCCTGCCCAGCGGCTTCGAGATTTCCTGGACCGGCCAGGCCTTCCAGGAAAAGCGCAGCTCCGGCTCGTCGATGCAGGCTTTCGTCTTCGCCATCATCATGGTCTTCCTGATCCTCGCCGCCCAGTATGAAAAATGGTCGCTGCCGCTGGCCGTCGTCATGGCCGTGCCCTTCGCATTGATGGGCGCCCTGACGGCGATCTGGCTGCGCGGCATGCCGAACGACATCTACTTCCAGATCGGCCTCGTCGTGCTCATTGGTCTGGCGTCGAAAAACGCCATCCTGATCGTCGAGTTCGCCGCCCAGAAATACGCCGAAGGCATGAACGTGGTCGATGCCGCTATGGAAGCCGCCCGCCTGCGTCTGCGCCCCATCGTCATGACCTCGCTCGCCTTCGTGCTCGGCGTCTTCCCGCTCGTCAAGGCGACCGGCGCCGGCGCCGCGGCCCGCCAGTCGATGGGAACCGGCGTCTTCGCCGGCATGATCGCGGCGACTTTCATCGCCACCATATTCATCCCGCTCTTCTTCATGTGGCTGGAGCGCGGCAAACAGATGCGGCCGGCCGGCGACGCCGATGACCACCAGTCGGAGGAAAACCAACATGCGTAAGCTCCCCCCCAAACATTTCAAATTTGGCCCAATTTTCGGGTTGACCGTAGCAATCGCCCTGAGCGGCTGTGCCATCGGCCCCAACTACTTCCGCCCGGCGTCAACGCTGCCGGAAGCGGCGCCGGCCGTCGCCACGGCTGAAGCACCGGTCAACCCGACGTGGTGGACGCTGTTCGGCGATGCTGACCTGAATACGCTGGTCGACCAGACACTGGCCGCCAACCAGGATCTGCAAGCCGCCATCGCCCGCCTCGACGCGGCCGAAGCGGCGGCCCGCGAAGCCGGTGCCGACTACTTGCCGCGCATCGGTCTGGAAGCCAGCACCGGGCGCAGCAAAAGCAGCGGCGATACCTTCAACGGCCGCAAACAGGGTGGCGCCACCTACGACAACAACCGGATTGCCGCGATACTGAGCTACGAGCTCGACCTCTGGGGCCGCATCCGGCGCAACAACGAAGCGGTGCGTGCTGAAGCGCTGGCCAGCCGTTTCGGCCGCGACAGCCTGCGTCTGACGCTGGTCGGCCAGGTAACCAACGAGTACCTCAACCTGCGCAGCCTCGACGGCCAGATTGAAGTTACGGCCCAGACGCTCGAATCGCGCAAGAAGGCGCTCAAAATCGTTCAGGCCCGGCTCGACGCGGGAAGTGCCTCGGGCCTCGAACTGGCCCAGGCGGAAAGTGCGCTGAATGGCGCCCAGGCCCAGTGGAGCCAGTTGCAACGGCTGCGCGCCCTGTCCGAAAGCCAGATCGGCCTGCTCAGCGGCCAGCCCGGCCTCAAGATCAGTGCCACCGGCCTCGACAAGCTGCCGTTGCCGCCGACCCCGCCGGCCGGTCTGCCCTCGGCCCTGCTTGAAGCCCGTCCGGACATCCGTCAGGCCGAGGAAAAGCTGGTCGCCGCCAATGCCCGCATCGGCGTCGCCAAGGCAGCCTACTACCCGACGATCAGCCTGACCGGGTTGTTCGGCAGCGAAAGCATGGCACTGTCCAATCTGTTCACCAGCAGCGCCGGCATCTGGTCGGCGGCAGCCGGCCTCGCCATGCCGATCTTCGACGCCGGCCGCACCGGCGCCCGGGTCGATCAGGCAACGGCCGTGCAGAAGGAAAGCCTGGCCAACTACCGGAAGACGGTGCAAACCGCCTTCAAGGAAGTAAACGACGCCATCGTCGGCCTGCGCGAATACAGCGAAGAAGAGGCCGCCTACTCGGCTCAGGTCGGTTCCTCCCAAAAAGCGCTCAATCTGGCCGAGAAGCGTTACGAGTCCGGCTATTCCGGCTACATGGATCTGCTCGACGCCCAGCGCACGCTGAACAGCGCCCAGTTGCAGTATCTGGCCAGCCGCAAGAGCCGACTCGGTGCAGCAGTCGATCTGTTCAAGGCATTGGGTGGTGGCTGGGTCGCCGGCTAACACCGTCGTCCCCACAGCCTGAGCACACCAGGTATTCCGCTTCGTGGCAAGCGAAGCGGAATACCATCGCCTTTGCCTCCATGAACTCCGGATTGCGCGGGAATCAGCGTGTCGGCAAGCCGAATCGTGATTGCTACGGTCTACCGGAAAAAATGGTCAAAAACAAAATGGCTGGCACAGCAAAGCCGTAGCGCTTTGACACGACCAAAGTCATAGCGTAAGGTTCTTCCTCCAACAGACCAGCCGATGATCAGGCCGGCGATATTCCCCAACGAGAACGCATTGTTATCCTCAGCAAGGAGAAGATCGTTGGACTTCGGCACTCAAACATTTGGCGGCGACATTGACCAGAGCATGGCGGTCCGCCTGATGCAACACTTGGTTGTTCCCACCTTCGTCCTTGATGCCGAGCGCCGGGTGACCATCTGGAACCACGCCTGCGAACGTCTTACCGGCATACCCGCTGCCGAAATGGTGGGCACCAGCGACCACTGGCGCGGCTTTTACAATGAACCCCGCCACTGCCTGGCCGACCTCATAGCGCTCGAAAAGTATGACCAGCTCGCCGAGCTCTATGCCGCCCACACCACGCCCGGAGAATTCGGCTTCGGCTTGCGCGCCGAGAACTGGTGCGTCATGCCGGTCAAGGGCGAGCGCCACTACCTTGCCGTCGATGCCGGTCCGATTTACGACGACCACGGGACACTGATTGCCATCGTCGAAACGCTACGCGATATGACCGACCAGAAGCTCGCCGAAATGGCGCTGCAGAGCCTGGCGACAAAAGACAGTCTGACCGGTCTGGCGAATCGCCGTTCGCTCGACGACAAGCTGGAACTCGAATGGAAATGCAGCCTGCGCGCCGGTACTTCACTGGCTTTCATTCTGGCCGATATCGATCACTTCAAGCACTACAACGATCACTACGGTCATCAGAAAGGCGACGAGTGCCTGCGCTCAGTGGCCGGCACCATTGGCGCAGCGGTATTCCGACCAGCCGACATGACAGCCCGCTACGGTGGCGAGGAATTCGCCATCGTCATGCCCAACACCGATCTGGCCGGGGCCCATGCCGTGGCCGAACGCGTCTGCGTGGCCATTCGCGCTCTGGCAATCCCCCATGCGGCCTCAGAAACTGCGCCGCATATAACACTAAGTCTGGGCGTCGCGGCCCTCGTGCCCGATCACAATAATAGCCAGGAAACACTGGTAGCAGACGCCGATGCGGCCCTTTACCGGGCAAAAAACTCAGGCCGAAACCGAGTCAGCATTGCCTCCGCTGTCTAGCTTTCAGCCCAGACGCCGACGCGCCTCGAACAGGCAAACGCCTGCAGCGACGGAAACATTAAGGCTCTCGACCGAGCCGTGCATTGGAATCTTGACCAACTGGTCGCAGTTCTCGCGGGTCAGGCGGCGCATGCCCTCGCCTTCGGCACCAAGCACCCAGGCCGTCGCCTTCGGCCATTCAGCAGCGTAAAGATCGCTCTCCGCCTCACCGGCCGTGCCGACTACCCAGATCTCGCGTTCCTGCAATTCACGCAGTGTCCGCGCCAGATTAGTGACCATCACGTAGGGCATCGTTTCCGCCGCCCCGCAGGCCGTCTTGGCGGCCACATCGGTCAGGCCGACGGCTCTGTCCTTCGGCGCAATGACGGCATGAACACCCGCCGCATCGGCCACGCGCAGGCAGGCGCCGAGGTTGCGCGGATCGGTAATGCCGTCCAGGACGAGCAGAAAGGCCGGCTCTTCGAGGGTATCGAGCACATCGTCGAGATGCGCCAGTTTGCGGTCCCCCTCGATCAAGGCCAGCACGCCTTGGTGTTTGGCCCCGGGCGCCATGCCATCGAGCCGCTTGCCATCGGCGCCGATCACCTTGACCCCCTGCAATTCGGCGTGCGCCAACAGGTCACGCGCCCGCGCATCGTGGCGGGTAGCATCGATGACAATTTCCTTGACCGATTCCGGGTCATGGCGAAGTTTGGCGGTAACGGCGTGAAAACCGTAGATCAGGCGGGTGGACATGGCTGCTTTCGAAAAACTGGAAGGCGAATTTTACCGCGCCGGCGCCACCGGCCGAAGATTCAGCGCAGCCTTACCAATCCTTGAGCAGCGAATCTTCGCGGGAAATCCAGCGCGACAGGATCAGGTCATGTAGCGCGATGTGATTGGTCTCCCAACGGGTGAGCAAGGCATCCAGTTCGCGGATTCGCGAAACGATATGTCGGGAGTCGAGCGAAGAAACAATTTGCTGCACGGTCGAAGAAATCGCCGCATGGTCTTCCATGTGCGCCTCGCAAACGTCGCGGTCGACCATCAACAGCAGCGAGTCACGCATGACCATTTCTTCAGTCTTGAAATGATCCAGGATAAAAGCGAAAACATCGCCAAGCATGGCAATCACCTCAGCCTCGCAATGCTGTTGCCGCTCATGACCGCAGCCTGTGCAATCCTTCAGATTGATGTGATCGAGGCATACCCGGCGCAAGTTGGCGATGGCGGAAATCAGGAAATGGTGCTCGGAGTCGATCAGTTTGTGACCAGTAATCAACTCAGCCGGCAACTCGCCAGTCGACAGCCAGTAGGCCGTACTTTCGGACAAATCATCGACAGCCGCGCCCGCCATGCGAGGAATGGAAACCACCCGCTGCTTCGTCATCCCTATTCCGAAAGTATTAGAAAACGCTATTCTACCGTTGCATATCGACTTGTTGATACCGTAATTTTTAATTTTAAGCATAAAATCCAGCAGCGAAACAACGGGGGAATCTCTTGCTGACGGAACACCAGAAACATTGGGGAGTTGATCAGTGGGCGGCCTACCTCAGCAGCCAGGAACTACCCTGTATGCCGCGCTCAAAAGCGCGCCTGCTCGAACTTGAAGCCGAGAAGGGCGAGCGACTGGCCGCCTGCGACCTGGCCGACATCGCCGCCGCCGACCCCTTCCTTTGCCTGCGCCTATTACGCGAAGCGGAAAATCATCGCGCCCAGCGCCTCGGACACGAAACCACCAACCCGCTTGGCACCGTCATGCAACTGGGGACCGACGCCGTACACGAGTTGATGCTCGCCTGCCCGGAAACCGATGAATCGAACCTCGGGCTCGCCGAATGCGAAGCCCGCGCCCATCTGGCCAGCCGATTGGCCCTGCGCTGGGGAGCGGCGCGCGCCGACATTTCGCCCGACGAAGTGGCGATGGCCGCCCTGCTTTCCGAAATCGGCGAGCTACTGCTCTGGTCCTTCGCCGAAGAGTTGCCTCTGGCCGCACTTGAGGCCCTGCATTCCGGTCGCTCGCCGCGGTCGCTGCAGGCCCAGGTCGACACCTGCGGCTTCCGCTTCAAGGATCTGACGCTCAAATGCGCCCTGATCTGGCACCTGCCGTCACTCCTGACGCAACTGATCCGCGGCATCGACAACACCCGTGCCAACCTGTCCCGTCTTTGTGTCGACACCGCTCGCCATATCAGCAGCGGCCCCGACGATCCCGCATTGCCGGCCGATATCGCCGCCGCCAAAAATCTCATCCCTGGTGTATCACTGGAATGGCTGGCCGAACAATTGCCCGGGCTCGATGAGGAACATGTCGCCGCCATCGTGCTCAAGGCAGCGGATCTTCTAGACCCGACCCACCACTGAGCGCGACAGCGCCGGTCAGCGCTTTTTTGGAGCCGCTTTTTTAACCGGCTTGGCAGCAGCGGTCTTGCTGCGTGGTGCGGCCGATTTTTTGGCAACCGGCTTTTTGGCAGCAGGTCTAGCTACGCCCTTGGCCGCCGGCTTTGCGGTTTTTTTGGCCGTTGTTTTTTTGACAATCGGCTTGGCTGCTGGTTTATCCGATTTCGCCGGTGCCTTGGCAACCGGCGCCCTGGCGGTGACCGCCTTGGCCACAGGCGGCTGACTCACCGGCTTGACGGCGATCTTCGGCACCGTTCTTTTCCCGGCATAGGCCTTCTCGCTACCCGCCAGAACAAAATCGATCCGGTTCGACTCGAGGTCGGCGCGCACCAGTTTGACCCGCACCCGGTCGCCTAGACGGAAGCGCTGCCCCGTCCGTTCGCCCAGCATCTGGTGCTTGATGTTGTCAAACTGGAAGTAATCGGCCCCCAGTTCGGAAACATGCACCAGACCTTCGATATAAACCGTATCGAGCGCCACGAAAATGCCAAAGGCGGTTACCCCGGAAATCGTTCCGTCAAACTCCTCGCCAATGCGCTCCTTCATGAAGAAGGTCTTCAGCCAGTTCTCGACATCCCGCGTCGCCTCATCAGCCCGCCGTTCGGTACTTGAACATTGCAGGCCGATGTCGTCCCAGGAACGGTCCGGTGTATAGGTTTCACCGGCCAGTACTGCCTTGATGGCGCGATGCACCAGCAGGTCGGGGTAACGCCGGATCGGCGAGGTGAAGTGGGTGTAATGCTCGTAGGCCAGGCCGAAGTGGCCGACATTGTCCGGGCTATACATCGCCTGGCGCAACGAACGCAACATCACAGTCTGCAGCAACTGAAAGTCAGGCCGCAGCTTGACCTTTTCGAGCAGGATGGCGTAATCCTTGGCCTGAGGATCATCGCCGCCACCAAGCGCCAAGCCGAATTCGCCGAGGAAGGCCCGCAGATTGGCCAGCTTTTCCTCCGACGGCGCAGCGTGGATCCGGTACAGGCAGGTCTGCTTGTGTTCGGCGAGGAAGTCGGAAGCACAGACGTTGGCGGCCAGCATGCACTCTTCAATAATCCTGTGCGCATCGTTGCGCACCACCGGCACGATGTTCTCGATCTTGCCCTGCTCGTTGAACAGCATTTGAGTTTCGGTCGTCTCGAAATCGATCGCCCCGCGCTGTCCACGCGCCTTGTGCAAGGCGGCGAACAGTTTGTAGAGATTCTGCACATGCGGCAAAACGCTGTGATGGACGTCGGTTTCCGGCTTTTTTTCACCGGACAGCCAGGACCAGACGAGGTTGTAAGTCAAACGGGCGTGCGATTTGAACACCGCCGGATAGAATTTGTATTTGCCGATCTTGCCGGTAGAACTGATTTCCATGTCACAAACCATGGCCATCCGCTCGACATCCGGATTGAGCGAACAGATGCCGTTCGACAGCTTCTCGGGCAGCATCGGAATCACCCGACGCGGAAAATAGACCGAGTTGCCCCGCTCCACCGCCTCGCGATCAAGCGCCATGCCCGGCTTGACGTAATGCGACACATCGGCAATCGCCACAACCAAGCGCCAGCCGCGGCTCTTTTTCTCGCAATATACGGCATCGTCGAAATCGCGTGCCGTCTCACCATCGATGGTAACCAGCGCAATGTCGCGCAAATCGACTCGCCCTTTGAGGTCGGCCTTGGTTACCTTGTCCGGGAGTGATTTGTTTTCCTCAAGCGCCGCCTTCGAAAACTCGAAGGGCAAATCGTGCTTGCGCAGGGCAATCTCGATCTCCATGCCCGGATCGGCATAATTGCCCAGCACCTCGATGATCTTTCCTATCGGCTGCGAGAATTTGCTCGGCTGCTCGATGATCTCTACCATCACCACCTGGCCGGACTGCGGCTTGTTCTTGGCCTTCGGCTGGGGTGGCACCAAGATGTCCTGCGAAATACGCTTGTTTTCCGGCGCCACGACGACAACGCCATGCTCAACTAAAACCCGGCCAACAATTCGCGTATTGACCCGCTCGGTCACTTCGACAATGCCGCCCTCGGGACGCCCCTTGCGGTCTATGCCGGTAACCCGGACCAACGCCCTGTCGCCATGCAGAACCTTCCCCATCTGGTGTTGATCGAGAAAAATATCGGCACTGCCATCATCCGGAATCAGGAAACCATAGCCATCCGGATGCCCCTGGATACGCCCCGGCGTCAGGCTGGCCCGCTCGGGCAGGATGTAGGCACCCTTGCGGTTGCGCATCAACTGCCCCTCACGCTCCATCGCTCCCAGGCGACGCTGGAACATCTCGCGTTCAGTGTTGGTGATATCCAGCAACTCAGTCAGTTCATTGAATTCGACAGGCCGACCTTCGTCAGCCAGCACCTGCGAAACATACTCACGCGAAGGCAACGGGAATTCGTAGCGCGCCAATTCACGCTCAAAGAAGGGATCGGCACGACGAATTTTTGATAGTTTTTTTCTTGACATCAGTTCTTCTTTCTCTATAATGGCGGCTCTTCGCACCTGTGCCCAGGTGGCGGAATTGGTAGACGCACTAGTTTCAGGTACTAGCGGGTAACTCCGTGGGGGTTCGAGTCCCTTCCTGGGCACCAGCGATTTTGATAGAAGGCCTTGCTAAAACAAGGCCTTTTTTCATTTCTGCCGCCGGGCTTCGGTAACCGGCCAACACGGCCGATTGCCAATTGCGAATGCATTGTCTCATAGCAGATGCCTCACAGCACTGCCGTAACAATTGCTAACACTTGGGTACACAGCACCGGTCATCGCTCGGCCAGATATCGCGTTATTTTGGTTATCGAAACGACAAATACGAGCCGAACCATGAAAAAAATTGCTGCCCTGTTTCTCGCTGCCACACTGGTCATGACCGCCACCACTCCTGCGCAGGCCGACTGGGGCCGCCATCATGGTGGCCATGGCTACGGTCACCATGGCCACCGATCCGGTCCAGGCTGGGTTGGCCCGGCCGCCATACTGGCCATCACTGGTCTGGCCATTGGCGCTGCCGTAGCATCCCAGAACAACTACGCTCCGGCACCGGTCTACAGCGCCCCACCCCGCCCGATGCCCAGCGCCAACTACGGCACTTGGTACTACTGCGGTTCGTCCGGTCAATACTATCCGTACACCAACGCCTGCCCCGAAGGCTGGCAAGCTGTACCGGCACAATAAAAACGAAAACGGGCCCCAAAGGCCCGTTGACCGCAGCAATCCGGCTTTCGCTCAATTATTGAACGGGTGTTGCTTGAGGATGGTTTCATCGCGCTCCGGACCGGTCGACACGATGGCGATCGGCACTTCGCACAGCACTTCCAGACGATTGAGGTAGGCGCGTGCCTCAGCAGGCAGGTCTTCCCAGCGCTTGACGCCGAAAGTGGTCGCACTCCAGCCCGGCATTGTTTCGTAGATCGGCTCGCAACGGGCCACCTCATCAGCACCGATGGGCAGCAGGTCGATAATCTGGCCATCCAGCTTGTAGCCGGTACAGATACTCAGTTCCTTAAGACCATCGAGCACATCCAGTTTTGTGATGCATAGCCCGGTCAGACCGTTGATACGGCCCGAACGACGCAGAGCCGCGGCATCGAACCAACCACAACGACGCTTGCGACCGGTAACAGTGCCAAACTCACGACCAACCTGCGACATCTGGTAACCCGGCACGCCTTCGGTCTCGATATCCAGCTCACTGGGGAAGGGACCACCACCGACACGAGTACAGTAGGCCTTGGTAATGCCCAGCACGTAATGCAGCATGCCCGGGCCGATGCCCGAACCCGCTGCAGCTTGGCCAGCAACACAGTTCGACGAGGTAACAAAAGGATAAGTACCATGGTCGATGTCGAGCAAGGTACCCTGCGCGCCTTCGAACAGCAGGTTGGAACCGGCCTTGTTGGCGGCGTAAAGCGCCGCAGAAACGTCGGTCACCATCGGCCGGATCTGCTCGGCATCGGCCATTGCCTGATCGTAAACCATCTGAAAATCAACGGCTGGCGCCTTGAAATACTGAGTCAGAACGAAATTGTGATATTCCAGAACTTCCTTCAGTTTTTCGGCAAAACGTTCAGGATGGAATAGGTCATAGACGCGCAGACCACGGCGGGAAACCTTGTCCTCATAAGTCGGGCCAATACCCTTGCCGGTCGTGCCAATCTTCTTGTCATCCGACTTGGCGCCTTCGCGAGCTTGGTCAATGGCTGAGTGGTAGGGCAGGATCAGCGGGCATCCCGGGCTGATTTTCAGGCGCGAGCGAACGTCAATACCGCCCTTTTCCAGCTCGGCGATCTCCGAGAGCAGATGATGAATATCCAGCACGACGCCATTGCCGATATAGCATTCGACGCCATCACGCACGATGCCTGAAGGCACCAGATTGAGCTTGTAAACCTGTTCACCAACCACGAGCGTATGACCGGCATTGTGGCCGCCCTGAAAACGTACGACCCCCTTGGCGTGATCGGTCAACCAGTCGACGATCTTGCCTTTACCCTCGTCGCCCCATTGCGTACCCACCACGATGACATTCTTTGCCATTTTTTAGTCCTCTTGTATTGCTTCAATAATCCAGTGTTCGCCAACCAGTGCCAGTTTTCGGTCGCAGACCGGGCCCTCACAGGCCGTTTCGCCTGGCAGCAACTGGACAACAATTTCGCCCTGTTCGCGCAGCGCGGCGACATGGGCGGCGAGACGCGCATCATGTCCGGCATGCGGCGCCAGAATTGCACCGTGCAACTTGCCTGTGGGGGCCAGACGCGCCACTTCGCGTAAATCCATCGAAAAGCCTGTGGCCGGACGAGCGCGACCAAAGGCCTTGCCAGCGCCATCGTAGCGGCCGCCCATGGCGATCGCCGCGGGGTAGCCCGGACAATATGCAGCGAACACAACACCGTTGTGATAGTGGTAACCGCGCAGGTCTGAAAGATCAATCGAGAAAGGCAAGTCAGGCGCACAGGCCAACAGATGCCGCAAGCCATCGAGGGCAGCCGAAATGGCCGGCAAGGCGGGTAACTCTGCCGCCGCCCGCGCCAGAACTTCGGCCCCACCATAGAGCTGCGGCAGGCGGAGCAGTGCTTCACGGTATGGTGACGGCACATTAACGCAAGCCTCTTCCAGACCCGGCACATCCTTGGCCTGAAGCAGACTGAGGACGGTATCCTCGGCTTCCTGCGGCAATCCAGCGGCCTCAGCCAGCGCCTGGAAGATACCAACGTGACCAAGATCAATACGACTGATCGGCAGTTTTACGCACTCGAAAGCACCAGCCATCAGACGAATAACGTCAAGGTCGGCCTCAATCCCGCTATAGCCGTAGAGTTCAGCACCAATCTGCACCGGCTCGCGACCAGCTGAAATTGTCGCTGGCAGCGTATGCAACACGCTTCCACAATAACTCAGCCGGGTAACGCCTTGATGATTGAGCAGATGCGCATCGATGCGCGCAGCCTGCGGCGTTATATCGGCGCGAACGCCCATGGTCCGGCCTGAAAGCTGATCGACCAGCTTGAATGTCCGCAATTTCAAATCCTGACCGGCACCGGTCAGCAGCGATTCCAGATACTCCAGCATCGGCGGCATGACCAGTTCGTAACCACGGCCGCGAAAATGATCAAGGACGGTTCGACGCAGGTTCTCAATGCGCGCCGCTTCAGCTGGCAGCGCATCGGCAAGGTATTCAGGTAACAGCCAGTTCATGAGAAAACAATCAGGAGGATCAGGCCAATCAGCATCGACGTCAGGCCAACGAAGCGAATTTGCCCATCCGAAAATTGAACAAGGCGACGGAAGGTTTCACGCCAGGCCGCCGGGGCAATAAAGGGCATGAGGCCTTCGAGCACCAGCATCAGCGCGAAGGCCATCAGCAGCGTCGAGGTCATTTGCCTTTGTCTGCCCCACGCCCACCATTCTTCATGTATTTGAAGAAATCCGAGCTGGGTTCGATCACCAGCAAATCGCTCTTGTTCTTGAAGCTGCCGCGATAAGCTTCAAGGCTGCGATAAAACGCGTAGAACTCGGGGTTCTGGCCAAACGCCTGACCATAGGTATTAGTGGCCTTGGCGTCCCCCTCACCCTTGATTTTCTGCGCATCGCGATACGCATCAGCAACGATGATTTCACGCTGGCGATCGGCATCAGCGCGGATTTTTTCAGCCTCGGCGGAGCCTTCCGAACGCAATTCATTGGCAACCCGTTTGCGCTCTGCTTCCATTCGACGATAAACGGCTTCGCTGACCTCAGTCGGTAGCTCCACGCGCTTAACCCGAACGTCAACAATCTGAACACCAATCTTGCGTGCATCGGTGTCCGCTTTCTCGCGCATCTGATTCATGATCTTGTCGCGCTCACCCGAAACCACATCATGCACGGTACGCTTGCCGAATTCCTCACGCAGACCAGCGTTGACCGTCTGATTCAGACGGGTCTTGGCGCGCGACTCATCACCGCCCACCGATATGTAATAAAGCTGCGGATCGACAATGCGCCACTTGATGTAAGAATCGACCAGCACGTTCTTCTTTTCGGAGGTAATGAAACGCTCCGGCTCTGCGTTATCCAGCGTGATGATGCGCTTTTCGAAATAACGGACATTCTGGACCATAGGAATCTTGAAATAGAGTCCCGGCTCACTGATGGCCCGCTTTACCTCACCCAGTTGAAAAACCACAGCGTACTGGCGCTGATCGACGGTAAAAATCGACATGGCCATAACCACCAGTACTGTGGCGAGAACAGCACCCAAAAAATTGATACGCGGACTCATCAACGCCCCTCCCGATCACGCGAACGCAGCGAACCATCGCGCGAACTTGAAGAATACGAACCACCACCGACCTTCGGCGCATTTTCAAGCTGTGGCGGTGCGTCGGCCGACAACGGCGTAGCCGGCCTGGCCGTCGACGGCGCGATGGAAGCCTCCGGTGCAGCCTGGGCAGCTGTTGCGGTACTGGCCGCCTGCATCAGCTTGTCAAGCGGCAGATATAGAAGGTTACCCTGCCCCTTGGTGTCCACCATCACCTTGCTAGTGTTGGCGTAAATCTGCTGCATGGTTTCCAGATACATGCGTTGACGCGTCACCTCCGGTGCCTTGGCATACTCGGTCAGCACCTGCTTGAAGCGGGATGCATCACCCTCGGCCGACGAAATGACTCGCTGTTTGTAACCATTCGCCTCTTCAAGCAGCCTCGCTGCCGTACCCTTGGCCTTTGGAATCACGTCGTTGGCGTAGGCCTGGCCTTCATTTTTCTGGCGCTCCCGATCCTGCCCTGCCTTCACGGCATCATCGAAAGCAGCCTGAACCTGTTCGGGAGGCTGCGCATTCTGCATGGTCACCTTTGAAATCATGATGCCACTTTGATAGCGGTCCAGAATATCCTGCATCAGCTTCGCTGCCTGGGTAGCAATCTGCTCGCGACCTTCATAGAGCACGTAGTCCATTTTGCTCTTGCCGACGATTTCGCGAACCGCTGTTTCAGCGGCCCCCATCACCGCCTCATCCGTCGAGCGGTTGTTGAACAAATACTCAACAGGATCTTTCAGGATGTACTGGACAGCAAACTGGATGTTCACGATGTTTTCGTCATCAGTCAGCATCAGTGCTTCCTTCAGCACCTTGTTGCGTTCGCTTCCACGGTAGCCAATTTCAATGGTGCGTACCCCGGTCAGGTTTACCAGTTCATGTGACTGGATCGGGTACGGTAAGCGCCAGCGCAGACCAGGATCAGTCGCTTCCTTGAAGCTGCCGAACTGGAGCACAAGACCACGCTGCGAGGCATCAACGATGTAGAAGCCCGACGCCAGCCAGACAATAGCCACCAAACCGACGAGCAATCCGACGCCACCACCGATGAATTTCGGATTGAAGTCGATATTCGGCATACGAGGGCCATCACCGCCGCCATTGCCGCCTCCACCGCCCTTTTTGCCAAACATGCCAGTCAGCTTGCGGTTGAAATCGCGCCAGAGTTCTTCCAGATCCGGCGGACCGTCATTGGGTCGGCGAGGGCCGCTGCCGTTGGATTTATCGCCATCACTGCCACCGCGATTACCCCACTGGGGATCATTGAGCGACATAAAAATACCTAGGGTCGGAATCATGGGTGTTGGGAATTCAGTCAATGTAATCGTGTTTTGCTTCATCTTCAGCTTCAGCAATCGCCTTCTGACGGGCTTCTGCTTTCGCTCGGGCATATTCGGCCAAGGATTCACGCAACAAATCCACGCCTTCTCCTGTACGCGCACTAACTCGAACGCGCGCGATATTATCATACTCGCCCCGCTCGATGCCCGGCACGGCTTCTGTCAGGTCTATCTTGTTCCAGACAATCAATTGCCTGACTCGGTCGGCACCAATTTCCCTGAGCACCTTGTTGACTTCGTCGATCTGCTCGTCACGAGCGTGACTGGCACTATCCACCACATGCAACAGCAAATCCGCATGCGTTGCCACTTCCAAGGTTGCATGGAAGGCATCAACCAAAGAATGAGGCAGGTCACGAATAAAGCCAACAGTATCGGATATCACGATATTTCCGGCACCTTGGATCCACAGTTTGCGCGAAGTTGTATCGAGCGTAGCAAATAGCTGGTCGGCCGCAAATACGCCGGCATGGGTAAGCGCGTTGAATAACGTGGACTTTCCTGCATTGGTGTAACCGACCAGAGAAACATTCAGGACATCACCGCGCATCCGCGCTTTACGCTGAACGCCTCGTTGCCTTGAGAGCTTCCCAAGCCTGTCCTTCAACAACTTGACGCGGTTGCCAAGCAAGCGGCGGTCTGTTTCCAGTTGCTTTTCGCCTGGACCACGCATACCAATACCACCACGCTGCCGCTCGAGGTGAGTCCAGCCACGCACCAGGCGCGTAGACAAATGTTCAAGTTGAGCCAGTTCTACCTGCAGCTTGCCCTCCGCACTGGTAGCACGCAAAGCAAAAATATCGAGTATCAGACTGGTTCGGTCGATCACACGGCATTTAAGCTCCCTCTCTAGATTGCGCTCCTGCGCGGGGGAAAGCTCATGATTAAAAATCACCAGATCCGCCTCACCCGCCGCAACCATCGATCCGATTTCGTCAACCTTGCCTTTGCCGGCAAACGTCTTGGGATCGGGGCTCTGGCGCTTGCCAAATACTTCAGAAACAACCACGCCACCAGCCGACTCGGCCAGCAAACGAACTTCGTCCAGTTGATCTTCGAGATCAGGCTGGCCAAAATCAAGTTGAACGATCACCGCACGTTCACCGGCGGCGGGTCGTTCAATCATGGGCGTTTCCGGGAAGGAGAAGCGCAAACCCACCATAACGGCGGGTCGCTGGACAGGATTCGATTATTCCGCAGCCTGTTCCTGCTGGAGGTTGACCGGACGGGCCGGAACCACCGTTGAGATGGCATGTTTGTACACCATCTGGGTAACGGTGTTCTTGAGCAGCACAACGTACTGATCAAACGATTCAACCTGGCCCTGCAGTTTGATCCCGTTCACCAGGTAAATTGAGACAGGAACATGCTCACGACGAAGAGCGTTGAGGAAGGGGTCTTGTAAAAGTTGCCCTTTGTTACTCATGGTGTGGACTCCATGTAATTGTTATGAGGGTCCTAATGTACCCAAATTTATAAAGTGCTGCCAAAGATTTTGCAGTTTATTTCTTGTCTTTGTCGGCGAACGGATTTTTTGCGCTTACGCACTGGATGCGCAACGGGGTTCCCTGCAATTTGAAGGCTTCACGAAAAGTATGCTCGAGGAAACGTCGATAACTGTCCGTGATCTTGTCGACCGCATTGCCGTGAATGACGATGATCGGCGGATTCGACCCCCCTTGGTGAGCATAGCGCGGCTTGGGCCGGAACAGGCCATGCTTGGCCGGCGCCTGCTTGGCGACAGCATCAATCAGGACACGGGTCAGGCGCGGGGTGGTCATTTTGGCCATCGCTGCGGCATAGGCTGAGTCAACCGAGCGGAAGAGCGATTCCAGGCCGATATTGTCGCGCGCTGAAATGAAATGGAACTTGGCAAAATTGAGGAATTGCAACTTGCGTTGCAGGATCAGGCGAGTCTGTTCACGAACGTAGGAATCGAGACCATCCCATTTATTGACTGCAACGACCAGTGCCTTACCGGACTGGACGATAAAATCGGCAATATGGGCATCCTGGTCGGACACATCGGCTTGGGCGTCGACCATCAGGATGACGACATTGGCGTCCTCGATGGCTTGCAGAGTCTTGACCACCGAAAATTTCTCGATCGATTCAAAAACCTTGCCGCGCTTGCGCATCCCTGCTGTATCAATCAGCACATATTTTCGGCCGCCTCGCTCGAAATCGATTTCAATCGAGTCGCGCGTCGTTCCCGGTGCATCAAAGGCGATGACCCGCTCTTCACCGAGCAAAGTGTTGATCAGGGTCGACTTTCCAACATTGGGACGCCCGACGATGGCAACGCGAATCGCGTCGGAGTGCCATTCATCATCTTCGGGCTCGGGAAAACTTTCGAGTGCCAGTTCGACCAGACCACGCACCCCTTCGCCATGGGCCGACGAGATGGCATTGGGCTCGCCGAGGCCAAGTTCATGGAACTCCGCCTCGACCATGCCGGAATTCATGCCTTCGGCCTTGTTGACCGCAACAATGACCGGGCAGTCGACGCGGCGCAGTTTGTTGGCGATTTCCTTGTCGTGTGGCGTCAGGCCAGCGCGACCATCGACGACAAAAATGATGGCGTCGGCTTCGGCAATCGCCTGTTCCGTCTGGCGAGCCATTTCGTGCAGAATGCCTTCCTTGACCAGCGGTTCAAAACCGCCCGTATCGACCACCAGATGGGGCTTCTTCCCCAGTTTTCCATGGCCATAGTGACGGTCGCGAGTCAGCCCAGGGAGATCGGCGACGATAGCGTCTCGCGACTTGGTCAGGCGGTTGAACAGCGTGGATTTGCCGACATTGGGTCGGCCGACCAGAACGAGCGTAGGTTTCATTGAGCCTCTATTGCGCTCACGCTGCCACCCGTGGTCTGAACCAGAACGGCATTACCGAGCATCTGAAGTGGCGCGCGAACCGGCGTGCCATCGGTTTTCTGGCGCGCGGCAAAGCTGCCATCGTCACGGGAAAGGAAGTGAACAATGCCTTCAGCGTCCGCCACGGCGACCAGACCGCGCTGCACAACAGGCGCGGAGAGTCGCCGGTTTTTGAGTTTGTCCTGTTTCCACAGGCTGCTGCCGGACTGACGGTCCAGTGCATAGACGACACCCTTGTCGTCTGCGACGAACAGATAACGGCTATCCATCGCCAATCCAGCCACGGATGACAAGTCACGTGACCATATCAATGCCCCGCCTTGCCCCATATCGAAACAAGCCACGCGCCCCTGAAAAGCGACCGCGCAGATCTGACGGCCATCAACGACAGGCGGCGCAACGATATCAGCCACCCGGTCAAGTTCGGTAGCGCCCTTGGGCAAGGCAACCGCGCCTTCCCAAACCGGAGCACCATTTTGTACCGCCAGGGCGACAAGCTTGCCGCCGGGGTATCCGACAAAGATATAGCGGTCAGCAAACACTGGCGAGCCAGCACTGCGCACGGACAAAGAAGGCGTCGACCGTTGATAGACCCATTTGCGCCCACCGTCGCCAGCATCAAGCAGATGAATGCGGTTGTCACCGCTCTTCACCGCGACGCCATCATCACCGATGACTGGGGCGGCAAGCACCTCACTCGAAACCTTGGACTGCCAAAGCGCTTTGCCATCTTCGGCCGAGAAGGCTAGTACATCACCCTTCGAAGTACCAACGACCAGCAAGCGGCTATTTGCGCCTACGCCAGCCGACAGGGGCTGGCCGGCTTCGACTTTCCAAACGAGCTTGCCGTCTTCCAATTTGGAAACCGTGCCGCTCCGACTGGCCACATAAGCAACGCTACCGACCACGGCTGGCGTGAAGGTATAGTCGCCGGCCTTGCCAACACTGACAGACCACGTCGTACGAACTTCGGCTGTTGCGGTAAACGGCCCCAACGGAGCCATTTTCGGGCCGGCACTGGCAAACGGATTGATCGAATCGATCGTATCCGACACGGTCGCGCAACCGCCAAGGAGAAGGCCGGCGACGGCGAACAGGGCAGCAAGTTGACGTGACATCAGACGGCCTCACCCAGATTGTCGAGTTTCTGTTGCAGCAATTCGCGACCGGCGCCCTGCTTGCCGGTCATTTTTTCCAGTGCTGCCTTGTAGGCCGTCCGCGCTTCAGCTTTTTTGCCTTGAGCTGAAAGCACGTCGCCCTTCAATTCCTGAAAGCGTGCCTCAAAAGCTGGTGCATGAGCGGCTTCGAGCTGCTTGAGCGCATCGTCGTAGGCTTGCTCGTCAACTTGGACGGCAGCCAGCCGCAGACGAGCCAGATCCCTGATTTCGTCCTTGCCATTTTCGGCCACCCAGCCAAACTGGGTCTTCGCCGTCTTCAGGTCACCTGCCTCAAACGACTGCTTGCCAGCCAGCATTGCACCTAGGGAGGCATAGCTGGTGCTGCCGAATTTCTCGGCCAGTTCACCTGCTGCCGCTTTGACCTTCTGGACATCACCGATGGCTGTCGCCTGCTCCAGTACGCCATAGATGGCTGCAGCTTGCGCCGACTGCCCGCGCTGATACCAGTTCCAACCTTGCCATCCGATAACCCCCAGCGAAGCAGCAACAACCACGCTCGTCACGAGGTTGCCGTACATCTTCCACCAGGTTTTCAGGGTATCGATCTGTTCCTGTTCTTCGAGGTCGTAATGCGCCATGCTGCTTATTCCTCTTCGTCCGAATCAATAATTTGATCGATGATGGCTTCTGCCAGTTCATCGACTTTCAGTTTACGTTGTTCGATGCCAGCCTGACGTAGCGACTTCAACTGGACTTCTCCGCTAGACGCTTCGTCATCGCCAATAATCACCGCGAAAGTCGCGCCGCTGCCATCGGCTTTTTTCATCTGCGACTTGAAGCTTCCACCACCGCAATGCTGGAGCACATCGACGCCTTGATCACGCAAGCCTTCAGCGACACGGAAGGCAAGGCGAGCCGCCTCTTCGCCCTGATGGACCAGGTAGACATCCGGCGCAGGGGCTGTCGGCTCGCCACCGGAATCCTTGATCAATGCGATCAGGCGTTCGATACCCATGGCAAAACCACAGGCTGGCGTTGGCTTGCCGCCGAGTTGCTCGACCAAGCCGTCGTAACGGCCACCAGCGCAAACCGTACCCTGGGCACCCAGTTTGTCGGTCACCCATTCGAAAACCGTCAGGTTGTAATAGTCCAGACCGCGGACCAGACGCGGATTGATCGAGAAGGGGACGCCTGCATCACGCAAAACGCGCTGCACGCCTTCGAAGTGAGCCAGCGACTCGGCACCCAGGTAGTCAATCAGCTTCGGCGCAGCGGCGCACAGCTCCTGCATGGCCGGATTTTTGGTATCGAGAATGCGCAGTGGATTGGTGTGCAGGCGACGCTTGGCGTCCTCGTCAAGCAACTCGGCGTTTTCCTCGAAGTAGGTAATCAAGGCGGCGCGATGTTGGGCCCGCTCGTCGGACTGACCGAGGCTGTTGAGCTGCAGTTCAATACCATCCAGCCCGAGGTCGTTCCACAAACGTGCACCCATCAGGATCATTTCGGCATCGATGTCCGGGCCGGTCATACCGAAGGCTTCGACACCAACCTGATGAAACTGGCGATAACGCCCCTTTTGTGGACGCTCGTGGCGAAACATCTGACCGATGTAGTAGAGCCGCTGGGTCTGGCGGGCTGCCAGATTGTGCTCGATGACGGCACGCACACAACCAGCCGTACCTTCGGGACGCAGGGTCAGAGCTTCACCGTTCAAACCATCGATGAAGGAGTACATTTCCTTTTCGACGATATCGGTAACTTCGCCGATGGCGCGCTTGAAAAGCGGTGTCGGCTCGACGATGGGCATGCGAATCGGGCGATAGCCGTAGCTTTTGAGCCACGACCGGATGGTGTCCTCGAACAGTTCCCAGAATGCGGCTTCGTCCGGCAGGATGTCGTTCATCCCGCGGACTGCTTGCAATGTTTGACTCATGACTTCAGTTTCTTGGTGTAGGTGCGCTCGACATAGCGCTCGATGATTTGCTTGAATTCGTTGGCGATGTTGTCCCCCTTGAGGGTGACGGTCTTCTGGCCATCCTCGTAAACTGGTGCCGATGGGGCCTCGCCGGTCCCCGGCAGGGAAATTCCGATATTGGCGTGCTTCGATTCGCCGGGGCCATTGACGATGCAACCCATCACAGCCAGAGTCATGTTCTCGGCCCCGTCGTAGCGCAGCTTCCATTCCGGCATCTTGGCACGCACGAAATCCTGGACTTCGCCGGCCAGTTCCTGAAATAGCGTACTGGTCGTCCGACCGCAGCCGGGACAAGCCGCAACCATCGGGGTAAAGGCACGCAGGCCCATCGTTTGCAGGATTTCCTGGCCAACGATGACTTCCTGGGTACGCGAACCACCGGGTTCCGGGGTTAACGAAATACGAATGGTGTCGCCGATGCCCTCCTGCAACAAAACGGAGAGCGCGGCGGTCGACGCGACAATTCCCTTCGAACCCATGCCCGCTTCGGTCAAACCGAGGTGCAGCGCGTAGTCGGCGCGCTTCGAAAGCTCGCGATAAATGGCGATCAGGTCCTGAACGCTGGAGACCTTGCAGGACAGAATGATCTTTTCGCCGGGCAAGCCAACTTCCTCGGCTTTGGCTGCGGACTCGAGGGCCGATGTGACCATCGCGTGGCGCATGATCTCGGTCGCATCCAAAGGCTGCGGTCGACCGGAATTTTCATCCATTATTCGAGCCAGCAGTTCCTGATCGAGACTGCCCCAATTGACGCCAATGCGGACCGGCTTGTCGTACTTGCAGGCCAGTTCAACCATCTGGGCGAACTGTTCGTCCTTTTTCTTGCCGAAACCAACGTTGCCCGGGTTGATCCGGTACTTGGCCAGCGCCTCGGCGCAGGCCGGATGCTCGGTCAGCAAGCGGTGGCCGTTGTAATGAAAATCACCGATCAGCGGCACATTACAGTTCATCCGGTCAAGGTGCTCGCGGATTTTCGGCACTGCAGCGGCTGCCTCCGGCGAATTCACCGTGATGCGCACCAACTCTGAACCGGCACGGGCCAGTTCGGCCGTTTGCAAGGCCGTGGCTAGATAGTCGGCGGTATCGGTGTTGGTCATCGACTGGATAACTGTCGGGGCATCGCCTCCCAGTTTCACATGGCCGACGAAACACGACCGGGTCAAGCGTTTGGCAACAGCGCTCACGATTTACTCCAGAACCAGACGAGCCACGTCGCCGCGCGTATATGGCGCCAGATCAACGGCCTCGCCATGCCAGAAGACACGGACGCCCGGCGCGTAGCCGATGGTGACCGAGAGCGGTCCCTGTCCGGACAGCGATTGTTCCGTACCAGCCGTCAGCTTCTGGGAAAACACGACCTTGTTGTCGCGATCGCGAACCTCAAGCCAGGAATCCTTCTCGAACAGAAAACGCATTTGGGGAGCGTTAGCTGGCGCCGCTCCGGGCGCTCTCCCATCCGGGTTAGCTGGCAGAGCCGGGGGGGCCGACTGGAGACCCTGCAGTTCAGCCGGCGCGAGCACCTGCGGATTCATGACCTGTTGCGGCGTCGCTCCGGGCGGGAATACCGGCTCTGCAACAGGTGAAACTGGCGCCGACGTCGACACTTCGGGATCCTTGCGAGCCAAAGAGTCGAGCAGCGATTGGGTACTTTCGCGCAAAGACGAAAGATCGCCTGGCATCAAAAAATATGCCAAGGCAGCCAGAACGACAGCACCTACCCCAACCAACACAACCAGCTTGCTGCGCCGGGATCCGGCACTACCGGAATGTGGCATCGCTGCCGGCGCCATCTCGGATACGCCGAGGTTATTAACCGGCGTTTCCAGTACATCATCGAGTTGCGCCATCAGCGGGGCCGGATCAATCTGTATCAGGCGGGCATAATTGCGAACAAAGCCACGAATGAAGGTATTGCCCGGCAAACTTTTCCAGTCGCCGCGCTCAAGTGCTTCCACCTGCCGCGGCCCGAGCTTGAGCGTCTGCGCGATATCAGCCACCTCTAACCCACGTGCTTCGCGCGCCACACGCAATTGCTCGCCGACTTGGGGCACGAACATCACAACAACCTCTTCTGCGACGCCGTCCTGAATATTCACCTGCTCACTCATTCAAAATTGCCTTTTAGGAATTCCTGATACTCCGACGATGTCGGATATCGCCCACGCAGTTGCGAAGCGTAGCCCGCTTCACCCCCGCGGTTACCCTGCTTGCGCTCAAGGCGCAACCCAAGCCAAAGGGCATCAGCCGTTGGCGGCTCCATCATTTTCAAGGCTTCCGCCAAATAAATGCGAGATTCTTCGAAATTGCCGCGCTTGTAAAAAATCTTGGCCAGTTGCAGGCGAGCCGACATCGCACCATCGCGTGAAAGCTGCAAGGCTTTGAGCAGGTAATCCTGCGCACCATCGAGATCACCTGCTTTGAAAGCGCAGGTGCCGGCGTTGGTGTAAGCCCTGTCCGGCGTTTCGTACAACGGGCTCTTCAGCGCATTGAGAAAATAGGCGATGGACTGGCGCTCCCTGCCCGTTTCACAGAGATACCAGCCGTAGTTGTTATTGACTTCAGGATCGTTCGGCGCGAGGTTCAACGCCTGCCGAAAATCGTCTTCCGCCTTGTCGTATTCCTTCAGCGAGAGGCGGACCAAGCCGCGCACGCTGTACGCCTGAAAATAACTGGAGTCCGCACTCAGCGCGATACGCAACTCATCCAGCGCAACCCCCGGATTTCCGGCCTGAAAATACATGGCACCGAGCTCGGTGTGAATCTTGGCTCGATTGCGCGGATCTGTTGTGCCTTTTGACTGACCGGTTGCAGAGGGATTGAAATCGTATTGAGCCTGAACGGACAAAACACAGAGTGCGCCCAAAAGAACACCCGCGATTCGATTTTTCAGCGAAAAGATTTTCACGATCTTGCCTCCACTAAGGGAATCACTCGTCCGGCGGTGCGTTTGGTTTTATCCAGCACTTGCCCGGCCAACTGGCCACAGGCGGCATCGATGTCGTCACCGCGCGTCTTGCGCGTCGTTGTCACGATTCCGGCCTGCATCAGAACATCAGCAAACCGGCGCACCCGCTCGGCCGGGGAACGCTTGAACGGTGAGCCCGGGAAGGGGTTGAACGGGATCAGGTTGAACTTGCAATGCACATGCTTGACCAGCGCCAGCAGTTCGCGGGCGTGGGCGTCGCTGTCATTGATACCGTCGAGCATGATGTACTCGAAGGTGATGAAATCACGCGGCGCCTTGTCCAGATAACGCTGGCAGGCCGCCATCAGTTCTTTCAATGGATATTTCTGGTTGATCGGCACGATCTGGTCGCGCAGCTTGTCGTTCGGCGCATGCAGCGAAACAGCCAGAGCGACCGGACACTCATCGCCCAGACGATCCATGACCGGCACCAGACCCGAGGTGGACACGGTGACGCGGCGGCGCGATAAACCGTAAGCGTTGTCGTCGAGCATCAGCTTCAAGGCGGCAACGGAATTTTCGAAATTGGCGAGCGGCTCGCCCATACCCATCAGGACGACATTGGAAATAACCCGTTCGTCGCCGTGGACCGCACCCAGTGCGTGATTGGCCTGCCAAAGCTGGCCGATGATTTCTGCCACCGTCAGGTTGCGGTTGAAACCTTGCTTGCCAGTCGAGCAGAAAGCGCAGTCAAGCGCACAACCAGCTTGCGTCGAGATGCACAGCGTACCGCGGTCGTCTTCCGGAATGAACACCGTTTCGACGGCGTTGCCGTTGCCAACGTCGATTAGGAACTTGCGCGTACCATCGTCCGACAGCTTGTCGGAGACGACAGCAGGCGGCGCCACGACCGCCTTCGCCTTGAGCTTCTCGCGAAGACTCTTGGCGATGTCGGTCATGGCATCGAAGTCCGCCACGCCGGAACGATGGATCCAGCGCAAGACCTGCCTGGCGCGGAAGGGCTTCTCGCCCTGCTCGGCAAACCAGGCAGTCAGGCTTTCGCCATCGAAATCCAGCAGATTGACGGTCATTCGGTATTGATTAGCGACCAGCGTAAACGTTCAGACCCGGGAAGAAGAAAGCAACTTCCACGGCGGCGGTTTCCGGAGCGTCAGAACCGTGCACGGCGTTGGCGTCGATCGATTCAGCAAAGTCGGCGCGAATGGTGCCCGGAGCAGCTTCCTTCGGGTTGGTAGCGCCCATCAGTTCGCGGTTCTTGGCGATGGCGTTTTCGCCTTCGAGCACTTGAACCATGACCGGACCGGAGGTCATGAAGGAAACCAGATCCTTGAAGAAAGGACGAGCTTTGTGCACAGCGTAGAACTGGCCGGCTTCCTGCTCGGACAGCCAAACCATCTTGGAAGCAACGATCTTCAGACCATTGGTTTCAAAACGGGAGTAAATCTTGCCGATAACGTTCTTGGCAACAGCGTCGGGTTTGATGATGGAGAGGGCGAGTTCGATAGCCATTTAATTGCTCCGCAAAAGCTAGTCAGTTGAAAAACGGGCAATTTTAGCAGATTCAGAACACGAACGCCCGAATCACTGCGCTGGCGATTTCTCGCCTTCGAGCTTGTTCAACGGTTCGCGCAACTCGGCGAAATTGCGCGGCGCGACGTATTGCAGCAGTTCTTTGCCGTCGCTATCGACCACGACATCAAGTCCCTTTTCGGGATAGAGCAGATGGACCCGCTTTTCCGAGACAGCCAGCCGTTCGCCCGGCGGCCCAAAACGCTGGATCACCGTCGCTTCATCAAGATTGACCGACGGAATGACGCTGATCGCCTTGACCGGCATTTTTTCAATTGCAGCCAGATCATCCGGGCTCAATGTGATCTTGCGCGTCATGCTTTCCATGTGCTTGGCCTTGAGGGCACGATCACGCATTTCCAGAATCAGCTCATTTTTCGCGTCGACCGTGACAATCACCTTGGCCAGAACAAAACCAAGCGCCACCTGCGAGTAATAGCCTTCGAGCGTACCCATTTCGTTTGGCTCGGCGACGATCGCCACGTCCATCTCGCTACCAAACTTCTGGCGCACCTCACCGATGGTGCTGCCCCCCGGGTGCAGACCGAAGACTGAGCTGCCACCCTGGGCATCGAGTTCGATTTGCCAGGGCAGGTTGGCATTGGGATCGACGCCTTCCTGTTTCCCCAGCCCCGGAACCAAAAAGGGAACAATCAAAGCAATGGCGATCAGCGCGATCATCGAGAGTGCGAATTTCATGATTTCCTAACGGACTTTCCGGGGACAGGATTGTGCCACACCCACCCCACAAAAAAACAAGCCCCGAACAGGGTCGGGGCTTGTCAATTACGGGAAGGCCAGCCTTAAATCATGCCCATTGTCCGCGGCAACCAGAGCGAAAGATCCGGCCAGTAGGTAACAACCATCAGGAAGCAGAGCATGGAGAGCAGCCACGGCCAGACGGCTACGGTCAACTCGGTAATGCCCATCTTGGTTATTCCCGACGCGACATAGAGATTCAAGCCGACCGGCGGATGGCACATGCCGACCTCCATATTCACCACCATCAGGATGCCGAAATGCACCGGATGGATGCCGAGGGCAATCGCCACCGGGAAGAGAATCGGCGCGAAGATCAAAACAATGGAAGACGGCTCCATGAAGTTACCGGCGAGCAGCAGAATCACGTTGACCGCGAGCAGGAAGGTGATGATGCCCAGCCCGTTGCCCAGCATCCAGTCAGCCAGCGCTTGCGGGATGTTCTCGTTGGTCATGATGAACGAGAAGAGCACGGCATTGGTGATGATGTAGAGCAGCATTGCCGACATGTTGGCCGAATTGAGCAACACCTTCGGCACATCCTTCAAGCCCAGATCCCTGTAGATGAAAACAGCACAAATAAAGGCGTAGACCGCAGACATTGCCGCCGCTTCAGTTGGCGTAAAGATGCCGGAATAAATCCCGCCCATCACGACAACGATCAACAGCAAGCCCCAGACTGAGGCGCGGAATGCCTTCCAGCGCTCGCCCCAGGTCGCCTTCGGCTGACGCGGATAATCAAACTTCTTGGCGCGATACCAGGTAACACCGCCCAGCGTCGCCGCCAGCGCCAGCCCCGGAATCACCCCGGCCATGAACAAGGCACCAACCGAGGTATTGGTCGCCACCGAGTACATCACCATGACGATGGACGGCGGAATCAGGATGCCAAGCGCCCCGGAAGTTGCGATCACGCCAGCCCCGAACTTGTTCGGGAACCCCGCCTTGACCATCGCCGGCAGCAGAATGGAACCAATCGCTACGACCGTCGCCGGGCTGGAACCAGACACCGCAGCGAACAGCGCGCAGGCCAGCACGCCAGCCAGACCCAGACCGCCGTACCAGTGACCGACCATCGATGTGGCGAAATTGATCATCCGTTTCGCCACCCCGCCGTGGGTCAGGAAATTGCCGGCGAGGATGAAGAACGGAATCGCCATGATTTCGAACTTCTCGATGCCGGTAAATAGTTTGAGCGCCACCGATTCAAGCGGCACCTCGGTCATCGTGAACAGGAAGGTCAGCACCGTCAGGCCAAGCGAAATCGAAATCGGCATGCCGGTCAGCATGAGCACGGCCAGCAGGCCAAAAATCACCAGGGCGTTCATTGCTGACCTCCTTTGTCGCCGTCATTGCGGCGTTCAGCCGCACGACGTTCGTTTTCCTGCGTGCTGCTCTCGCCACGCCGGCGATCCTCACCCGTACGGCGCTCGCCAATCATCGGGTGCTTGAGGTCATGCATGTGCAGGTTGTCATCCATGCCATAAAGATTGACATCGACCGGTGGCGTCTCATCCTCCAGACCATCGACATGACCATGGTCATGGTGCGGCAATTCGCCAGTACGAATGAACGAGACACAGACCTGCAGAAATCGGAAGCACATCAGCGAAGAACCAAGCGGAATGGCGCTATAAACGATCCACGTCGGCCATTCGAGATCAGGCGTCGTCGGTCCTTCATAGTTGTCGCCGGTATCGATGCCAAGGAACTGGAAGATGGCGTAATGCGCCCCGTTTTCCCAGACGAAATGACCGCCCAGCGTTGCCACGATGCCGGTAAACAAGGCGCCGGCCAGCAATCCGAACACAATGGCCTTGCCGCGGGCGCTGTCGTCAAGCCGGTTGATCAGCACATCGACCCCGACGTGGATACCGGTACGCACCCCGTAAGCCGCACCGAACTTGGCCATCCAGACAAACATGATGATGCAGAGCTCCTGAGCCCAGCCGAAATTGAGTGTCAGCAACCAGTCCTGCAGGCCGGGAATATCCATCCCCGCCAGATAACGGTGCATGACTGAGACGAAAATAATGAGTGTGGCCGCTCCCATCAGGAAGGTGACCAGCAACTCTTCAAGGTGATTCAACGCCTTGTTGATCATGACGAGTTCCCCCGTTGTGACGCGGGGGCCGTAGCCCCCGCGTTCATGTTGCAGCTACGGTTAGAGGCTGTCCGGCTTGAAACCGATATCCTTGTAAACCGCCTGGATCACTTCCTTGCCAACGCGGCCTTCCATTTTTTGATGGACCGGCACCAACGCCTTCTTGAAAGCCAGGCGCTCTTCCTTCGTCGGCGCATAGACCGTCGTCTTGCCGCTCTTCTTCACCGCATCCAGCGCGCCGTCGTTTTCAACCTTGGCGATCTGGTTGGCGTAACGCGTTGCCTGCTCCATGGCGTCTGTCAATTGCGCCCGAACGTCAGCCGGCAGGCCATCCCAGAACTTCTTGTTAACAATGACCGCATAGCCCAGATAACCGTGCTCGGTCAGCGTCAGATGCTTCTGCACTTCATGCATCTTCTGGGTGTAGAGATTCGAAATCGGGTTCTCGGTACCGTCAACCACACCGGTCTGCAGCGCCTGATAGACCTCGGAGAACGCCATCACCTGCGGCAAACCGCCCAAGGCACGGACCTCTTCTTCGAGCACCTTCGACGACTGGATGCGCAACTTTTTACCCTTGAGGTCAGCCGGTGTCTTGATCGGCGTATTCAGCGAGAACGACTTGAACCCATTGTCCCAGTAGCCCAGACCACGAATACCCTTGGGCTCAAGCTTGGCCAGCAACTGCTTGCCAACTGCACCGTTGGTTACTTTGCGTAAGTCGTCATAGCCGCTGAAGATAAAAGGCAGATCGAAGACCTCGAACTCCTTGACACCTAGCGGACCAAACTTGGCGAGCGACGGAGCAAGCATCTGAACTGCGCCCAACTGCAGCGCTTCCATTTCTTCCTTGTCCTTGTACAGCGTCGAGTTGGCATAGACCTCGACCTTGACCTTGCCCTTGGTCAGTTCGCCTGCTTTCTTGGCAAACATTTCGGCAGCCTTGCCTTTCGGCGTATCGGCTGCCACTACGTGGCTGAACTTGATGACGATGGGGGCTTGGGCATAGGCGGCCAGCGACAGCGCGCCGGCAAACAGGGCAACCAAAAGCTTGGATACTTTCATTGTTTTCTCCTCCGGATATGGAATAGCGAAATTTATAAAATTTCCGCTGAGTGAAATTATTACGAAAGATATAACTACTGTGTATTGTGGTTTTCCACATACCAGTCGCCCATAAAAAAACCGCCGGACCAGCCGACGGCTTTTTGCAACGATCTTCGCGATCAGTGATGCTCGACGATAGGCCGCGGAACGTGGGGAATGATCATGTCCGGAGCATCGTCCAGAACCAGTTCCGGATTGTCTGCCTCGTCTGCAGTTTCGTTGTTGAGGACAGCATTCATCCGCTTGGTATCCAGCGCATTGCACCACTTGGCTACCACCAGCGTAGCAACGCTATTGCCAATGAAGTTAGTCAGAGCACGGGCTTCTGACATGAAACGGTCGATCCCGAGAATCAGGGCCAACCCGGCCACCGGCACGGTGCCTACGGCCGACAGCGTTGCTGCCAATACGATAAAACCACTGCCTGTCACTCCGGCGGCGCCCTTGGAGGTCAGCAACAAAATGACCAGCAGGGTAATTTGCTGTCCGATATCCATCGGTGTATTGGTCGCCTGAGCGATAAAAACGGCAGCCATGGTCAGGTAGATCGAGGTGCCATCGAGATTGAAGGAATAGCCGGTCGGCACGACCAGACCAACGACTGACTTCTGCGCCCCGGCATTTTCCATCTTGGCCATCAGGCGCGGCAATGCGGACTCCGAAGACGAAGTGCCAAGCACAAGAAAAAGCTCCTCCTTGATGTACTTGATCAATTTGATGATCGAAAAGCCGTGGGCCGCAGCAATACTACCCAGCACGCCAAGAATGAAGATCAGACAAGTCAGGTAGAACGCCCCCATCAGGCTGGCCAACTGGGTCAGGCTACCGACACCGTGCTTGCCAATGGTGTAGGCCATCGCACCGAAAGCACCGACTGGAGCCACCTTCATGATCACGCCAACGATACCGAACAGCACATGGGACAATTTCTCGATCAACTCGAAGACCGGCTTGCCACGCTCACCGAAGGCATGCATGGCATAGCCGAAGAGGATCGAGAAAAACAGCACCTGCAGCATGTCACCCTTGGCAAAGGCATCGACGACGCTGGTCGGGATGATGTTCAACAGGAAATCAACCGTGGACTGCATCTTGCCCGGCTCGGCGTATTTGGCAATACCCTTGGTATCGAGCGTCGAAACATCGACATTCATCCCGACGCCCGGCGCCCAGACATTAACGACGACGAGGCCGATGATCAGCGCGATCGTGCTCACCACCTCGAAGTAAAGGACGGCCAGGCCACCGGTCTTGCCGACCTTTTTCATGTCTTCCATACCGGCAATGCCGACGACGATGGTGCAGAAGATAATCGGGGCAATGATCATCTTGATCAGCTTGATGAAACCGTCGCCCAGTGGCTTCATCGCCGCGCCGGTTTCGGGATAGAAATGGCCGAGAGCCACGCCAATGACGATCGCGACGATCACTTGAAAATAGAGACTCTTGAATATCGTTTTTTTGGCCATGGTATTTGCGTTGGTCCTCGAATGCGTACTCCGGAGAATTCCAGAAAACGGGCCGCAGTATCTCCAACACGATATCGGGCGGCCATTGTGGATATCCGAATTGTGGAAAGCCACAATCAACCGGCCCGAAAAAACGTGGTGTACCATTTTGCAAATGAATCACACGCTTCCGATCCCGCCCGGCAGTTCGCGCCGGCTACGCTGGCTGCTGGCCCTGCCCAAGCTGGGTATCGTCCTGTTACTCGTCGCCGTGCTTACCCTGATCTGGCTGCTGCACCGCAACGAAGTGGAAGAAGAACGCTCAGCCCTGATCAAGGACGTGCTCTGGCTGGAACAGAATCTGCGTTTCCACCTCGACGGCAACGAAGAACAAATGCAGCAGCTGGCGCTGGACATGGCCAACTCGACCAATCGCCAGAAGCTGTTCCGGCTGCGCGCCGAGCACATATTGAAAAACTCGCCGGATATTGCCCAGGTACTCTGGCTGGATGCCGCCCGACAGGTGCTTGACGCCTTGCCGACCACAACGCCACCGGATAGCGAAATCGAATCATTCGGCCCCTCCGTCACAGCCAAGGCTTTCGAATTAGCCAGCCGGCTGGGTAAACGGCAATACACCGAACCTTTCTTTCTTGACGGAAAACGCGCCTTCGTCGAGCTGCTCGTTCCCGTCTTCAATGAGCGTCGCATAACAGGCATGCTCGTCCTCTTGTATCCACTGGACACCCTCCTCGCCAATCAGGTGCCATGGTGGTTTACCGAGAAATACAAAGTCGAGATTGTCGACGACAACGATCTCCAATTCGCCACAAAAACCCATATTTCCGGCAATCGCAGCCAGAGCTACGAAATCCCCTTCGACCCGCCTGGCTCCGGTCTGCTGCTCCGGGTAACAAACTACAACGCCCCGGATAACTCACTACAACGCCTGCTGGTCGCCGCCATCATATTGCTCGCCGCTGGCGTCTTCTGGAGTTTGTGGCTGGTCCGCGACCTGATGAAAAAACGCTCTCTTGCGGAGGACGCGTTGCGCGAAGAGCACGCCTTCCGGGCCGCCATGGAGGATTCGCTGACCGTCGGCATGCGCGCTAGAGACCTGCTTGGACGCGTCATCTACGTTAACCCCGCCTTCTGCAGAATGACCGGATTCAGTGCAGCTGAACTGGTCAACAAGGCACCGCCCATGCCCTATTGGGCACCAGAACAGCTCGAAGAAACCTATGCCATGCACCAGACGGTTCTGGCCGGCGAGGCACCACCGGATGGCTTCGAAATCACCTTCATGCGCAAAAATGGGGAGCGCTTCCAGGCTCTTGTCTATGAAGCCAAGCTAATTGATGGCAGTGGAAGACATACCGGCTGGATGGCCTCGGTGCTTGATATAACTGAACGTAAACACGCCGAAGAGTTGGCTCGCCAGCAACAGGAACAACTGCAATTCACGTCTCGCCTGGTCACCATGGGCGAAATGGCATCCACCCTGGCCCATGAGTTGAATCAGCCACTTGCTGCCATCGCGAGCTACAACACGGGTTGCCAGAACTTGCTGAGCAGCGGCAAGGTCACACCACAAGAAATTCTGCCGGCCCTCGAAAAAATCGGGGTGCAAGCCCAGCGCGCTGGCAAAATCATTCGCCGCGTCCACGACTTCGTTCGGAAAAGCGAACCCAAACGCGCCCCCTGTCTGCTCGGCGAAGTCATAGAAGACTGCCTCGGCTTCGTCGAAGCTGAGGCGCGCAAGCGGCATGTCCGGATCGAATGCGAAATCCCGTCGCTACCGCCGATCCCGGCTGACCGACTGATGCTCGAGCAAGTCCTTCTGAACCTGATCAGGAACGGCATGGAAGCGATGGCCAGCAACGATGAAGCCGACCGCGTCTTGCATATTGCGACCGAAATCAGCGGCAGCGAACTGCATGTCAGCGTCAGTGACCGAGGCTGCGGCATCTCGCCGGAAATCCGCGACAAGTTGTTCACCGCGTTTTTCACTACCAAGCCAGAAGGCATGGGAATCGGGCTGTCGATCTGCCGCTCCATCATCGAATTTCACCGCGGCCGATTGTGGGCTGAAGACAACCAGCAATCGCCAACCGGAAGCGGTACGATATTTATTTTCACCCTGCCTATGGAAGCCGCATGAACGCCCCCCAAGCCCATCTAGTTGATGACGACGATGCCATTCGCGACGCCTTGGCCTGGTTGCTGAAATCACGCGGCATTCCCTACGCCACCTACGACTCAGCAGAAAGCTTCCTGGCTGCCTGGACACCCGCCACCAGTGGCTGCGTGGTCCTTGACATGCGGATGACCGGCATTAGCGGCCTCGATTGTTTTGATCAATTGCTTGAAAGAAAATCGATGCTGCCCGTAATATTTCTCACGGGTCACGGAGATGTCCCGCTCGCCGTCAGCACGCTCAAGAAAGGCGCTTTCGACTTCTTCGAAAAGCCGCTCAACGACAATGAACTGGCTACTCGCATTGAGGAAGCAATGGGACTCGATGCGGGCCAGCGAGCGGCAAATGCCACGGTCGACTCGGTAAAAGCACGAATTTCGACATTAACCACCCGCGAGCGCCAAATCATGGAACTTGTTCTGCTTGGCAAATTCAACAAGGTTATCGCCGACGAATTGAACATCAGCATGCGCACCGTCGAGGTGCATCGCGCCAACCTTTTCGACAAAATGAAGGTGAAAACCGCAGTCGAACTAGCCAATCTACTTAAACCCTGACACCGATGCTTCCCTAGCGCTTCATTTTTCGCTAGCATCACGCAACATTCACGTCGCCACTCCGGCGCAACCTTACCCATTCGTTTCACCCATCCCATGAGGCAACCATGAGCGAGCACATCCATTACGTAACCGACGACACATTTGAAGCGGAAGTGCTGCAATCGCAGCAACCCGTTCTCGTCGACTACTGGGCAGAATGGTGCGGCCCCTGCAAGATGATCGCTCCGATCCTGGACGAAGTGGCAACCGAATACGCCGGCAAGCTCAAGGTGGCCAAGGTCAACATTGATGACAATCAGGCAACCCCTGCCAAGTACGGTATCCGCGGCATTCCGACGCTAATGATTTTCAAGAACGGCAATATCGAAGCAACCAAGGTTGGCGCACTGTCCAAGTCGCAACTCGCTGCCTTTATTGACAGCAACCTGTAATCTCCGTAGTCTCCCGCCCTGAAGGTGCGTCCTGCACCTTCAGGCAGATGCCTCCGGCCCAGAGCCCACGCATCACTCCCCACCCAAAAGCTCCCAAGCTCTTGCGCCCCGGTTTCGGGCAGCAGCCCGGCCCATAATTTACTGGCGCCACACACTCCTACATGCAACTTTCCGAACTAAAAACACTACACGTCAGCAAATTGCTGGACATGGCTACCGAACTAGCCATCGAAAACGCCAACCGCATGCGCAAGATGGAGCTGATCTACGCCATCCTGAAAGCCAAGGCCAAGAATGGCGAAACCATCTACGGAGATGGCACACTGGAAGTACTGTCGGATGGCTTCGGCTTCCTGCGCTCCGCCGACACATCCTACCTCGCCAACCCGGATGACATCTACGTCTCCCCGTCGCAAGTCCGCCGGTTCAACCTGCGCACCGGTGACACCGTCGAAGGCGAAATTCGTACGCCGAAGGATGGCGAACGCTACGTCGCACTGACCAAGCTCGACCGCATCAACGGATTCCCGCCGGAAGCCAACAAAAACAAAATCATGTTCGAGAACCTGACGCCGCTGCATCCGACGCGTCACTTGAAACTCGAACGCGACATCAAGTCGGAAGAAAACATTACCAGCCGGGTCATCGACATGGTCGCGCCGATCGGCTGCGGCCAGCGCGGCCTGCTAGTCGCACCGCCGAAGACTGGCAAGACAGTAATGCTGCAGAACATCGCCCACGCCATCACCGCCAACCATCCGGAAGTGACCCTCATTGTCCTGCTCATTGACGAGCGCCCGGAAGAAGTCACCGAAATGACCCGCACCGTCAAGGGTGAGGTCGTTGCCTCGACTTTCGACGAACCGGCCACCCGCCACGTCGCGGTTGCCGAGATGGTCATCGAAAAAGCCAAGCGCTTGGTCGAACACAAGAAGGATGTCGTCATCCTGCTCGACTCCATCACCCGTCTCGCCCGCGCCTACAACACCGTTCAGCCTGCTTCCGGCAAGGTGCTGACCGGTGGCGTCGACGCCAACGCCCTGCAGAAGCCGAAGCGCTTCTTCGGCGCTGCGCGCAACATCGAGGAAGGCGGCTCGCTGACCATCCTGGCCACGGCCCTGATTGATACCGGCTCGCGTATGGACGAGGTCATTTACGAAGAATTCAAGGGCACCGGCAACTCGGAAATCCACCTCGACCGCCGCATGGCCGAGAAGCGGATGTACCCGGCAGTGAACGTCAACCGCTCCGGCACCCGCCGCGAAGAATTGCTGCTCAAACCCGACGTGCTGCAGAAAATGTGGGTTCTGCGCAAGCTTTGCTACCCGATGGACGATCTCGAAGCGATGGAATTCCTGCTCGACAAGGTCAAATCGACCAAGGGCAATCAGGAGTTTTTTGACGCCATGCGTCGCGGCTAATATATATATTGCAAGCCGGTAACTATTCAACGATAATGACCGGCTTACTAGATCGGCCACATCCGCCGGTCGCTTGACTTAAGGACTAAAGATGAAAGCCAATATCCATCCGGATTACAACGAGATTCAGGTGACCTGCTCCTGTGGCAGCACCTTCACGACCAAGTCGACCATGAAGAAGGCGCTTCACGTCGAAGTTTGCTCGCTCTGCCACCCGTTCTATACCGGCAAGCAAAAGATCGTCGACACCGCCGGCCGTGTCGAACGCTTCAACCAGAAATTCGGCGCGATGCGCGGCAAGGCTGCTGCCTGATCTGCCCGAATTACGGTATAAAAGGCAGCCTTATGGCTGCCTTTTTCATTTCTGGCTGACATGTCTGATCCCCTCTCCATGATTCGCGATACGCTGCGTCGCGGCATTCGCCTGCCTCCCGCCGGCTGGGTACTCGCCGCGATCCTGGCATTCTACGTGTTGGCCGGACTGTTCGGCCGCGATCCGTGGAAGGGTGAGGACGCGATCCACATCGGCGCCGCCTGGCACATGCTGAACTTTGGCGACTGGCTATCGCCCGACCTGGCTGGCCGCCCTTTCCACGAACCACCGCTCTATTACTGGAGCGCTGCCCTGACCGGCAAGCTGTTCGGCTGGCTGCTGCCGCTGCACGAAGCGATGCGCCTGGCCAGCGGCATTTGGGTTGCGCTGGCACTGATGGGGCTCTACTACGCCGGTCGCGAGTTATACGGCGAAGAAAGCGCAGCAGCCAGCCCGCTACTGCTTGCCGGCTGCGCCGGCCTACTTTTCCACGCCCACGATGCGCAGCCGATGTTGATCGCACTTGCCGCCTACGCGGGAGGCCTTGGCGCGCTCGCCACGATTGGCCGAAAACCACGCTTGACCGGCATTTTCTACGGCCTCGCAGTAGCCGGCTGCCTGCTTGGTACCGGCATCGCGCCGACATTGCCGCTTCTGGCCATGGCCCCCATCGCCTGGTGGCTGTCTCCGGATCGCCCGAAAGCCCTGCACACCCTGCTCATCGGCCTTGCCCTGGCCACTGTCCTGATTCTGCCGTGGCCACTGCTGCTGCTCAATCTGGAGCCGAGCCGCTTCCACGGTTGGTTGGCTACCGAACTGGCGCCGCTCAAAACACCTTTTTCGCTCGCTGGCGGCGGCCGCTTTCTTGCCATGGTGCCTTGGTTCGCTTTCCCTGCCCTGCCGCTCGCCGGATGGACGCTGTGGATCAGGCGCAAGAACCTGAAGTCAGCCGAGCAGTTGCTGCCCCTTGCATTTTTCCTGATTACCTTGTTGTTGCTGGCCTGGGCCTACCGCCCACGGCAAATTCCCGCATTGCTGCTGTTGCCACCGCTGGCACTTCTCGCCACGCCCGGTGCCTTGGCCTTGCGCCGCGGTTCGGCCAATGCCTTCGACTGGTTTGCGATGTCGACCTTCAGTGTCTTTGTCGGCATCGTCTGGCTGGGCTGGTCGGCGATGGTTCTCGGCTGGCCGGGACAGATGGCCAAGCGGGCCCTGGTGCTGCGCCCGGGCTTCACCGGACACTTCGATCTGCTGGCGCTGGTTATCGGCTTGGCGGCAACGGCCTGGTGGATCTGGCTGATCATCACAGCCCCGCGCTCTCCCTACCGCAGCCTGACCCATTGGACCCTGGGCTGCACGACGCTCTGGTTGCTGGCGACGACGCTGATCATGCCATGGTTCGATTTCAACAAGTCCTATCGCCCGGTCGCCCAAGCCATAGCCCAGGCATTGCCGGCCGATCATGGCTGCCTGGCCGAGCGCAAACTGAATGAAACCCAGCTCGCTTCGCTGTCCTATTTCGTCGGCATCGAACCGTCGGCCGAAGAGTCAAAGGCTGGACAGGCATGCAACTGGTTGCTGGTCGTTGGCGACACCCGCCGTGAGCTATCAGCGCCAAATGGCCAGTGGACCAAGGTCTGGGAAGGCAACCGCCCCGGCGATCGCAAGGAAACCTTCCGTCTTTTCCGGCGCTGACGACAGCGCCGAAAAAACGATTACCCCTTCAGGAAGTGCTCGCGGTAATACTTCATTTCGTCGATGGACTCGTAAATATCGGCCAGCGCCGTGTGCTTGCTCTTTTTCTTGAAGCCCTTGTAGATTTCCGGCTGCCAGCGCTTGCACAGTTCCTTGAGGGTGCTGACATCGAGATTCCGGTAGTGAAAGAAGGCTTCCAGCGTCGGCATGTAGCGGGCCATGAAACGGCGATCCTGGCCGATCGAGTTGCCGCACATCGGCGAGTGACCGGCCAGCGAATATTTCTTCAGAAATTCCAGCGCCTCGGCCTCGACTTCAGCCTCATTCATCGTCGACGCCTTGACCTTGTCGATAAGACCGGAACGTCCGTGGGTTTTCTGGTTCCAATCATCCATGCCGGCCAGAACTTCATCGCTCTGATGGACAACCCAGGCAGGCGATTCGGCGACCATTTCGAGCTCCGAATTGGTGACGACCATGGCCATTTCGATGATGCGGTCGCCATCCGGGTTCAGACCGGTCATTTCCATGTCCAGCCAGACGAGGTTGTTTGCAGTGCCTGCCATATAATTGCCCGAATCCTTGAAAACCGCGATTTTCGCACAGCTTTGGTCCCCCATCCGTGACACCTGACTTCACTTTCATTTTTCTGCTTTTTTTCGGGTTGACCGTGGCAGTCCGCCTGTGGCTCAAGCTGCGCCACATCCGCTTCGTCGCCACCCATCGCAATGCCGTGCCGGCTGATTTCGCCGAACGGATTGCCCTGACGGCGCATCAAAAAGCGGCTGATTACACCGTCGACCGCAGCAAAACGGCCATTGTCGGCACGCTGATCGAGGCAGTGCTGCTTCTGGCCTTCACCCTGGGTGGCGGCCTCGCTGCCCTGCACGATTTCTGGTCACTCCGCCTGGACGACCTCTCCTACGGTCTGGCGATGATCTTCAGCGTCATGGTCATTTCCGGCCTGATTGATCTGCCGCTCTCGCTGTACAGCCAGTTCGTCATCGAAGAACGGCACGGCTTCAACCGGATGACCCTCGGCCTGTTCGTTACCGACCTGCTCAAGCAAACCCTGCTTGGCATCGCCATCGGGGCCCCTGTCATCACCGCCGTTCTGTGGCTGATGGGCGCCATGGGCCAGTATTGGTGGCTTTACGTCTGGCTGTTCTGGAGCGGCTTCAACCTGCTCATCATGTTCGTTTACCCGACCTGGATTGCGCCGCTCTTCAACAAGTTCTCACCGCTCGAAGACGGCGAAATGAAATCGCGCATCGAAGCCCTGCTCACCCGTTGCGGCTTCCGCTCATCCGGCCTTTTCGTCATGGATGGTTCGAAGCGTTCAAGCCACGGCAACGCCTATTTCACGGGCTTCGGCAACACCAAGCGCATTGTCTTCTTCGACACCCTGCTTTCCCGCCTCGAACCGCCCGAGGTCGAAGCCGTGCTCGCCCACGAACTCGGCCATTTCCGCAAAAAGCACGTCGTCAAGCGCATGGTGCTCATGTTCGCCGGCTCGCTCGCTTTCCTCTGGCTGCTCGGCCAGCTGATCGATGCCCCGTGGTTCTACACCGGCCTCGGCGTACCGGCCCAAAGCACAGCGCTGGGGCTGATCCTTTTCTTTCTGGTCATGCCGGTGTTCACCTTTCCGCTCAGCCCGCTGATGAGCAACCTGTCCCGTCGCCACGAATTCGAGGCCGATGCCTACGCCGCTCAACACGCCGCCGCCAGCGACCTCATTCGCGCCCTGGTCAAGCTCTATCAGGACAATGCTTCAACCCTGACGCCCGACCCGTTACACTCGCTGTTCCACGATTCCCACCCGCCGGCCGCGCAGCGCATCGCGCACCTGCAAATTCAGGAGAAACCCGCATGAAAACAGTCAACGCACTGCTTGCCAGCTCCCTGATCTCCTTGCCGGTACTGGCCGCCGAGCCATGGGGCAATGCCGACCCGAAAGTCGGCAAGGCACGCCATGACGAGGCCTGCGTCGCCTGCCATGTCCGTCTCTACGGCGGCGATGGCAGCAAGATGTACACCCGTGATGGTCGCTTGCTGTCGACCCAGCTCGATGTCCTGCAACGCGTCGCCACCTGCAACTCGCAGGTCAAGGCTGGCTGGTTTCCGGAAGAAGAAGCCGAAGTTGCCGCCTATCTGAACCAGCAGTACTACCACTTCAAAGACTGATGGAAGGCCGCGTCATTGCCGCGCACGGCCGCCAGTACGTGGTCGAACTGGCCGACGGCTCACGCCTGCCCTGTTTCCCGCGCGGCAAGAAAAGCGATGTCGCCTGCGGTGATCGCGTCGATATCAAGCAGACCTCCGACGACCAGGGCGTCATCGAGGCGATTCAGCCGCGCAGCAGCCTGCTCTACCGCTCGAACGAAATCCGCCAGAAACTGATCGCCGCCAATGTTGATCAACTGGTCATCGTCGTCGCCACCGAACCGGCCTTCTCCGACGAACTGATTGCCCGCGCCCTGATAGCAGCCGAAAGCGAGGAAATCACGCCGCTCATCGTCCTCAACAAGTGCGACCTTGCCGACAAGCTGCCAGCCGCCCGCCAACGCCTGGCGGTGCTCGCCAACCTCGGCTACCGCGTCCTCGAACTATCCGCCCTCGAACACGCCGAAGAACTGCGCCCCCACCTCGCCAACCAGACCAGCGTACTGGTCGGCCAATCCGGCATGGGCAAATCAACACTGGTCAATGCACTGATCCCCGAGGCACAGGCAGCCACCCGCGAAATTTCGCAAGCCCTCGACTCCGGCAAGCACACCACGACGCACGCCACGCTCTACCATCTGGATGCCGATAGCCATCTGATCGACTCACCTGGCCTGCAGGAATTCGGCCTTGGCCACCTCGAACGTCAGGAAATCGAACAGGCCTTCCCGGAGTTTCGCCCCTATCTCGGTCAATGCCGTTTCCGCGACTGCAACCACAACCGGGAACCGGATTGCGCCCTGATTGCTGCGGTCGACGCCGAAAAGATCGATAAAACGCGCTTTGCCACCTATCACCGTATCGTCGGAACGCAAAGGGCGATCTGACTAGACGACAAAAACCCTCCCGAGGCAACCGATGAGGGTTTGCCGCCATAGCATTTTCCCGGTCACAAGGTGATAATTCTGAGAAATTCGCCATGATCGGGCGACAGGAGACAAAAATGGGCGCCAACCCGCCGACCATTCTCATCGTAGACGACACCCCGGAGAATCTCAGCGTCCTCGGTGAGCTGTTGCAACCTGCCTATCGCGTCCGTGCCGCCAACTCCGGCCGACGCGCACTGCAGATCGCGCTCGGCAGCCCGACACCGGACCTCATCCTGCTCGACGTCATGATGCCGGAAATGGATGGCTACGATGTCCTCGCCGAATTGCAGGCCACCCCTGCCACGCGCAACATCCCGGTCATTTTTGTCACGGCCATGGATGGCACGGAGGACGAAGAACGTGGCCTCGACCACGGCGCGGTGGACTACATCACCAAGCCGATCCGGCCCAGCATTGTCCTCGCCCGCATCCGCACGCAACTCGAACTCAAACAGGCGCGCGACATCCTGAGCAACCAGAACAATTATCTGGAGGCCGAAGTCGCTCGCCGCATGGGCGAAAACCAGTTGATTCAGGAAGTCAGCATCCATGCGCTGGCCCGCCTGGCCGAGACCCGCGACCCGGAAACCGGCAAGCACCTTCGGCGAACTCAGGAGTATGTCCTGACCCTGGCCAAGGCACTGCGTGACAACCCGCGTTTCTCCGCCTATCTCGACGAACGGACCATCAACGCACTGGCCCAGTCCGCGCCGCTCCACGACATCGGCAAAGTCGGCATTCCCGACCACATCCTCCTCAAGCCGGGAAAACTGACACCGGAAGAGTGGGAAATCATGAAAACCCATGCCGAACTCGGCAGCAATGCCATTGCCCAAGCCGAAGCAGATGCCGACAAACCGGTCGAATTTCTTGCCATCGCCAAGCTGATCGCCCGCTCCCACCACGAAAAGTGGGATGGCAGCGGCTACCCGGATGGACTCATCGGGGACAGCATCCCGATTGCTGCCCGCCTGATGGCACTGGCCGATGTTTTCGATGCACTGACCTGCAAACGCGTCTACAAACCGGCATTCTCCTTTGACGACGCCTACCGCATCATCGTCGATGGCAAAGGAAACCATTTCGATCCAGACATCGTCGACGCCTTCGTTCGGGAATACGCCACTTTCATGACCATCGCCAAGACCTACGCCGAGTAGACAATGCCGCGCGTCCGTCACCGCAGCCAGCAAAAAGAACTACATCGGGCCATCGCCCAGGTAGTCCTGCCCTACGTTGCGCTGGCGGCACTGTGGATTCTGGTATCTGACCAACTTGTTGCCTACCTGATCACCGATGCAGACATGCGTATCACGGCAAGCATGTTGAAAGGCTGGTTTTTTATCGCCATTACGGCAAGTCTCCTTTCTGTGCTCCTTTACCGCCTGCTACGCGAGAACATGGCTCGCCGCGCAGCTGCCGAAGATGCCAAAGTCGGTCTCGAGCGCGAGCGCGGCCAGCTGCGCACCCTGTTCGACACCATGCCCGACCTCGTCTGGCTGAAGGATCCTGACGGGGTCTATCTCAGTTGCAACAAGCGCTTTGAGCAGTTCTTCGGGGCCGACGAAGCCAGCATCTGCGGAAAAACCGATTTCGATTTCGTTGATCCCGAACTGGCCCGATTTTTCCGGGCCAATGACCTCGCCGCGCTGCTCGCCAAGGGGCCATGCCGCAACGACGAGTGGGTCACCTTCGCCAGCGACGGCCATCGCGAACTGCTGCAGACAACCAAGGCACCGATTCACGACAGCACCGGGCATCTGATTGGCGTCCTTGGCATCAGCCGCGACATCACCCAGAACCATGAATTGCAGGAACGTTTTACTGTCGCCTTCAATGGCAGCCCGGCGGCCATTTCGCTAACCACACTGGAAAACGGCACATTTCTCGAGGTCAACCCGCGCTACCAGCAACTACTCGGCTGGCAGCGGGAGGAGCTGATCGGCAAGAGCGCACTCGATTTTCATTTATGGCCGAGTACCGAAGCCCGAATAACGTGGCGTAACCAACTACTGGAAACGGGCCTCCTCCAGGATTTTCAGACAGAGTGGCGGCGACGGGATGGGACGCCTGTCCAGATCAGCCTTTCCGCCGAAATTGTTCATCTGGGTGGCAACCCCTACATCCTTGCCTTCATCCTCGACATCTCCGAACGCAAGCGGGCCGCCGAGCAAATTGCCCAGTTGCAGGAGCGGCTGGCCATCGCTTTCCGCGCCGCCCCGGTCGCTACCTGCATCACCCGCGCAGCCGATGGCAAAATGATTGATGTCAACGAACGCTTGCTCAGCGAGTACAGCGCGACGCGCGAAGAACTGATCGGCAAGACGACTATCGAAGCCGGACTCTGGCAAGCCGAGGATCGGGCCAGAATGATTGAGATACTCAAACGCGACGGGTATGTCGTCGATTTCGACAGCATCGGCATTGGCCGCGACGGACGTCGGCGACGTATCAGCCTTTCCGCCGCCAAAATTGATATCAACGGCGAACCGCATCTCGTTGTCTACATCATCGACGTTTCCGAACGCAAGGCAGCAGAACAGGCACTGCGCGAACGTGAAGAAATCTTCCGCAGTATCGTCACCCAGGCCAACGATGGCATCTGCCTGATTGATCCCGAAACGCTGGGATTCATCGAAATCAACGATGCGGTCATTCATAACCTCGGCTATAGCCGGGCCGAATTTTCGGGGTTCAATCTTCTCGACCTGCAAGTAGATACGACCGAGGCTGAACTGCGTTCATTCATGTCCTGGGTCATCGCCCAAGGCAACGCCACCTTCGAGCGCCGGCACCGACGCCGCGATGGCAGCATCCAGATTGCCCGGGTCGCGGCGGCGGCCGTCCGGGTCGGCGAGGGCACCAAGGTTTCAGCCATCTGGCAGGACATCACGGAAGCCAAGCAAACTGCCAGCGAACTCGAGCAACATCGCGAGCACCTCAAGGAACTGGTTGTAGCCCGCACGGCAGAGCTCGAGGCTGCCAAGGACTCCGCCGAACAGGCCAACCGCGCGAAAAGCGACTTTCTGGCCAACATGAGCCACGAGATCCGGACGCCGATGAATGCCATTATCGGACTCACCCACCTTGCCGAGCATCACACGCAGGATGCCGAGCAACTCAGTCGCCTGAACAAAGTGGCCGACGCCGCCCACCACCTGCTGGCGATCATCAACCAGATCCTCGACATCTCGAAGATTGAGGCCGGAAAACTGGAGCTTACCCCGGTCGATTTTCTCCTCTCGCGGATCCTCGACAACACCAACGAACTGGTACTCGACCGACTGCAATCGCGCGGCCTGACATTCCACCAGGAGATCGACCCGGCCCTGCCGCCCGTGCTGCATGGCGATCCGCTACGAATTGGCCAGGTTCTGCTCAACTACCTGAGCAACGCAGTCAAATTCACGGAAAAGGGCAACATTTCCGTCGCCGTCAATCTGCTGTCTGCCGAGGCCGAACACCTGATTGTGCGCTTTGCCGTATCGGACACCGGGATCGGCATCCCCATCGAGCAACAAAGCCGTCTCTTCAACGCCTTTGAACAAGCCGACAACTCGACAACCCGCCGCTTTGGCGGCACCGGACTGGGCCTCGCCATTGCCCACCGACTAGCCCATCTGATGGGTGGCGAAGCCGGGCTGACCAGCATCCCCGGAGAGGGCAGCACTTTCTGGTTTACCGCCCGCCTGCAAGCCGGAACAACGGCCACCGACGTCTCCACCCCGCGCCTCTCGGCCAACGAAGCGGAACAGTTGATCAGCAACGAATACCCCCACGCCCGCATCCTGCTGGCCGAAGACAATCCGATCAATCAGGAAGTGGCGCTCGATCTGCTGCGTGGCATCGGCCTGCAGGCCGATCTCGCGGTCAACGGGGAAAAAGCCGTAAAAATGGCCGCCGAAACGGCCTATGACCTGATCCTGATGGATATCCAGATGCCGGTCATGGATGGACTGACCGCCACCCGCCTCATAAGACAGAGCCCGGGCGGCCATCAGGTACCCATTCTGGCGATGACCGCCAACGCCTTCGGCGAGGATCGTCAGCGCTGCCTTGACGCCGGAATGAACGATCACGTCGCCAAACCGGTCAATCCTTCCACCCTCTACGCCACGCTGATCAGATGGCTGACACCGCCAGTGATCGCAACCAGCCCCCAAGAACTCCCGACGACACTGCAACCAGAACCAGCCCCGACCGAGGCAGGACAGGCGACCATCGCCGCCCTCGAAAAAGTCCCCGGCCTGGACAGTGCCTACGGCCTGAAATCGATGCGCGGCAAGCTACCCAGCTATTTGCGCCTGCTCGGCATTTTTGTCGACACCCATGGCGACGACCACGCGAAGATCAGCACTGCCCTGAGCAGCGGTGCCATTGACCAGGCTGAACAAATTTCCCATGGTCTCAAAGGCGTCTCCGGCACCCTTGGCCTCAAGGGCATCTACGATGCCGCCCGCGCCCTCAATGAGGCCTTGCGCGAACCCGCCGCGCCGCCGGTCATTGCCGACCACCTCGCCGCCCTTGCCGAGCGCATGCGGGAAACCTGCGGCCCGCTGTCCTCCATCATCGCGGCGAACCGAACGGATACCAAATGAGCGCCACCGCAACCACGCTCCTCGACATCATGACCACCAACGTGCGCAGCCTGCCGCCGCACGCGACGCTGCGCGAAGCAGCCCACCTCATGGCCCGGGAACATATTTCCAGCCTGCTGGTGATGGCCGATGGGCAAGCTCTCGGCATCATCACCGAAAGCAACATCCTGCGTACCCTGCACGAGCACCAATCGGGTGATGTTCGCCTCGACGCCATCATGTCGCACCCGCTGATCACCGCCCCGACCAATCTCGATCTGGCCAGCGCCCGCCGCCTGGTCGAAGAAAAAGGCATCCGCCACCTCGTCGTCGTCAATGCGTCGGGGCTGGTCTGCGGCATCGTCAGCGACACCGATTTCCGCCTGCGCCTGGGCACCGAGGCCTTCCGCCACCTGCGGACGCTGGAAGGCATCATGGACAGGAATATCCCGCATTTGCCGCCCGAAGCGACACTCGGCGAGGCACTGGCCAGCATGATCGGCCATGCTGCGGACTACCTGATCGTCAGCGCGGAAGAAAAGCCACTCGGCATCATCACCGAACGCGACATCCCACGCCTGATCAGCACTTTCCAGGATCCGCACAGAGTCAGCCTGGGCCAGGCCATGAGCGCGCCCTTGCGCAGCGTTCGTGTCGACGCGACGGTGACCACGGCGCTGGAAACGATGAACCACTTCCAGCTTCGGCACATGGTGGTTCTCGCCAACGACGGCCGGATACTAGGCGTCATCAGCCAACGCCGGCTGTTCGAGCAGTTGGCACTCGAACGGCTGGAAAATGTCATGCTGCAGGCCCAGCAGGAACGCGAACGGCTGCATCTCGAAACGCACCTGCGATTGGCCCTCGACGGCGCCGCTGCCGGCAGCTGGGAATACAGCCACAAAAGCAGCTACCTGATTGCCAGCGATGGCCTGCTGGCCATGCTCGGCCATACGCGAGCCGGCGCGCCCGAGACCAAGGCCGACTGGATGGCACAAATCCATCCCGACGACCGGCATCTGCTGGTTGCCACGGTCAACGACAAAAATCGCCCGAAAAATCATTCCCGAGTCCTTGAATACCGGATCCGGCACAGCGACGGACGTTGGCTATGGGTCGAGGATCGCAGCTGCGTCGTCGAATGCAACGCCGACGACAGCCCCAGCGTGACAACGGGCGTCGTCAATGACATCACTGAACGGCAGATTACACGCCAACAGATTACCCGCCAGAACCGTGCCCTGCGCATGATGAGCAGCGTCGCCCAGTCGCTGGTTCGCCACAACGACGAAAAGCAGATGCTGGCAGATATTTGCTCCGTCCTGGTTGATATTGGCGGCTACCTGACGGCCTGGGTTGGCGACGCGGTTCAGGACGAAAGAAAGAGCATTGTTCCAACGGCCTGTTCCGGGCTTTGCGAATCATATGTCACCAACCTGAACGTCACCTGGGACGATACGCCCACCGGGCGCGGGCCAAGTGGCCGTGCCGTCCGCAGCGGCGTCCCTACAATCATCCGCAACATTGACAACGATGCTTCCTTCGAACCTTGGCGGCTAGCCGCCACCGCGCAGGGGTTTCATTCGTCGATTTCACTTCCGCTGCGGATTGATGGACAGGTGATCGGCGTCCTCAATCTCTATTCGGCATTGATCGACCCCTTCGACGACGAAGAAATCTCCCTGCTCTGCAACCTTGCCGGCGAACTCGGCCTTGGCCTGAGCATGCAGCGCTCGCGGCAGACGCTGGCGCAGAGCGAGGCGATGCTGCTGCAGGCGCAGCGCCTGGCACGCCTCGGCCATTTCACCTTCGACGCAGCGACCGATTGCCTGACGGGTTCGCCAACGCACAACGAAATATTCGGCATCGGGCCTGATGAACTGCTCAACACTGAGGACTGGCGGCGCCTGATTCATCCCGAAGACCGGGCGCGGATGAGCGATTATTCGCGGGACCATGTTTTCCGGGATGGCCAGCCATTCGACAACGAATACCGGCTGATCCGCCGTAACGATGGTCAGGAACGCTGGATCCACACTGTCGGCCAGCTTGCCTACGGCGGCGATGGCCGGGTCAGCCGGCTGTTCGGCACGAGCCAGGACATCACCGAGCGCAAGCAATTCGAGCAGCGCCTGAGTCAGAGCGAGGCGGAACTGAAAGAGGCGCAGGGCGTTGCCCACCTAGGCAGCTGGACGCTGGACATCGTCAATGACAAGCTCAACTGGAGCGCCGAGGTCTACCAGATCTTCAAGCTTCAGCACGATCACCCGTTGCGACTGGCCGACTTCGTCGAACGCATCCACCCCGACGACCAAAAGCGCGTACTGACCGACTGGCAGGCCGCCCTGGCCGGCGCCAGCTACGACAGCGAACATCGCATTGTCGTGGCTGGCGAGTTGCGCTGGGTCCGCGAGCGGGCCAACATCCGTTTTGACCAGTCCGGTCAGGCAGTATTCGCCGTCGGCACGGTGCAGGATGTCACCGAGCGTCACCTCGCCGAGGAGCAATTGAGCAAGCTGTCGCTGGCCATCGAGCAAAGTCCGCACAGCATCGTCATCACCAATATTCGTGCCGAAATCGAGTACGTCAACGACACCTTCGTCAGCAATACCGGCTATGCCCGCGAAGAAGCGATTGGCGCCAACCCGAGCATGCTGCACTCAAACCATACGCCCAAAGAGACTTATATCGAGATGTGGGCCACGCTCGGCGAGGGAAAAACCTGGCGGGGCGAATTTATCAATCAGCGCAAGGATGGTTCAATCTTCACCGAATTCGCCATCATTTCACCGGTGCGCCAACGGGATGGACTGATTACCCACTATCTCGCCATCAAAGAAGACATTACCGAGAAAAAGCGTAACCAGTCCGAGCTGGAAAACTACCGCCACCATCTTGAAACGCTGGTTGCCGAGCGCACTGAGCAGCTGATCCAGGCCAAGGATGAAGCCGAATCGGCCAGCCGCGCCAAAAGCGCCTTTCTGGCCAACATCAGCCATGAAATCCGGACGCCGATGAATGCCATCATCGGCCTCACCCACATTGCCCAGCGCAGCGCCGGCAGCACCGAACAGCATGATCGGCTGGGCAAGGTCGCCGAGGCCGCGCATCATCTGATGGGCATCATCAACGATGTGCTCGACATCTCGAAAATCGAAGCCGGCAAGCTGCAGCTCGAACATACCGGCTTCTCGCTCAGCCATATCTGCGCCAATACTTGCGCGATGGTGGCCGACCGGGCTCAAACCAAGCATCTGCCGCTGCGTTGCGAGATCGACCCGGCCATGCCGGCGACCTTGCTCGGCGACCCGTTGCGCGTTCAGCAGATATTGCTCAATTTCCTGTCCAATGCCATCAAGTTCACCCACCATGGCACGATCCGCATCACGATGCGCTTGCTGGGTTGCGACAATGACCACGCGATGATCCGCTGCGAAGTTGCCGACACCGGTATCGGCATTTCTCCGGACGGCCTGGCCAAGCTTTTCCAGCCATTCGAGCAGGGCGACACGTCGACGACTCGCCGCTATGGCGGCACCGGCCTGGGCCTGGCGATCAGCCGCCGGCTGGCCGAAGCGATGCATGGCGAGATCGGCGTGAACAGCGAGCCGGGCACTGGGAGCACTTTCTGGTTCACGGCCCGGCTTGGCGTGGCATTGGAAAATGAGACAGCCCCCGAGGCTGGCGCTGCATTCTCCGCCGGCTACCGGCGTGGTGCGCACATCCTGCTGGCCGAGGACAACGCCATCAACGCCGAGGTTGCCAGCGAACTGCTCCACTGCGCCGGACTGAAAGTCGATCTGGCCGTCGATGGCAGCCAGGCCCTCAAGATGGCCCGCGGACGGCACTACGATCTCGTTCTGATGGACATGCAGATGCCGATCATGGATGGCCTTGAAGCGACCCGCCAGATTCGCTCCCTGCCGGGCTGGGGAAAAACCCCCATTCTGGCGATGACCGCCAATGCCTTTGACGAGGATCGTGACATTTGCATGGCCGCAGGCATGAACGATCATGTCGCCAAGCCCGTCGCCCCGGATGTCCTTTTTGCCGCGCTTACCCGCTGGTTGCCGATCAAGGCTGCCATCCCGATTCCGGCTCACGAAACACCAGTTGCCCGCAATGAACTGGCCGACATCAGCGGACTGGACAGCCGCTTCGGCCTGCAGTCGGTGCGCGGCCGGATGGACAGCTATCTCCGACTGCTTGCCAAGTTCTCGGAAAACCACAGCGACGACTTTGTCCGCATCCGCAACAATCTGGCCGCCAGTAACCGCGACGAGGCGCGCCGCCTCGCCCACTCGCTGAAAGGCGTCTCGGCGACGCTTGGCGCCGTACTCATCAACAAGACCTCGGTCGCCCTTGAAACGGCCATCAAGGAAGGGCGTGACGCAACCGCCATCGAACCTCTCATCGAGGCCGCCGAGCAAGCCTACTCCTCATTGCGCGACCAATTGGCCACGGTCGCCCAACCCCAACATATCGGCGAAGACGCGGGCGATGCGGCGGCAACCAGCGCCCTGCTCGAGCGCCTCCGTCGGGAGTTGCAACAAGGCGAGATGAGCGCTCAGGATCTGGTTCGGCACCAGACCACGACCTTGAAAAACATCCTCGGCAACAAGTTCCGGGCATTCGATGATTTCGTTTCGGTCTTCGATTTTGAAGGTGCGCTGGCCGTCCTCAACGAAACCACTTCGCCCGAGAATGCTGCTTAGGCCAGACTATCCAGCCAGCGACCGGCGCCCAGCCCGGCCACCCGGCCGCTGGCCAGGCAGGCGGTGAGTAGATAGCCGCCGGTCGGCGCCTCCCAGTCGAGCATTTCGCCGGCGCAGAAGACGCCGGGCTGGCGGCGCAGCATGAGGTTTTCGTCCAGCCCTTCGAAAGTAACGCCACCAGCCGTGCTGATCGCTTCGTCGAGCGGCCGGGTCGCCGTCACCACCAGCGGCAAGCCCTTGATCGCCTCGGCCAGAGAACTCGCCTGATTCATCGTCTCGGCTTGGCAGAATTCACGGAGCAATCCGGCCTTGACGCCTTCGATGCCGGCATGCCGGCGCAGATGGTTGGCCAGCGAATCGCGGCCACGCGGCCGGGAGAGGTCGGCAGTCAGTTTTTCCAGGCTGCGGCCGGGCGCCAGATCGAGATACACGACGGCACTGCCGTCGCGGGCCAGGGCATCGCGCAAAGGCGCAGAGACGGCATAGATCAGCCCACCTTCGATACCCGTCGCCGTGATGTTGAATTCGCCCTTTTTTTCCGGTTGACCGTGGCAACGTGCCGACACGGCCTTGACCGGGGCGCCGGCAAAACGCTCGCTGAAATAGGGACCCCACGCCACGTCGAAGCCGCAATTGGCGGGCTTGAGCGGCGCCACCTCGATGCCGCGGTCGGCCAGCACGGGTACCCAGGCGCCATCCGAGCCGAGCTTGGCCCAGCTGCCGCCACCAAGGGCCAGAACGACCGCATCGGCCTCGACTGCGATCTCGCCGGCCGGCGTCGCAAAACGCAGGCTGCCATCGGCCGCCCAACCGAGCCAGCGATGCCGCACGTGAATCGCCACGCCCTGGCCGCGCAGGCGATGCAGCCAGGCGCGGAGCAGCGGTGCCGCTTTCATGTCGGTCGGAAAAACCCGGCCCGAGGTGCCGACGAAGGTGTCGATGCCGAGGCCATGAATCCACTCGCGCAGTTGCGTCGGCCCGAAAGCGTCGAGCAGCGGCGCGATGTGCCCGGCCCGTTCGCCATAGCGCCCGATAAAATCGGCCAGCGGCTCGGAATGGGTGATGTTCATGCCGCCCTTGCCGGCCATCAGGAACTTGCGACCGACCGAGGGCATCGATTCGAAAATTTCGACTTTTTTCGGGTTGACCGTGGCATCCGCCGCGGCAAGCATTTCAGCCGCCATCAGCCCGGCCGGGCCGCCGCCGATGATGGCGACGCGCCGCATCACTTGTCGTCCGCGTCCGCGTCGGGTTCCGGCTCTTCCGGCGTTTCGGGCGGCTCATCGATTTCCGCCTCGAGTAGCTCGCCCGGAATGTCTTCCTCGTCGAGCGGAATCACCGTCACCGCCACATCCGGCTCGGTGCCGCCGCCGCCCAGAATGATGCCGCGCAGCGGCGAAATGTCGGAGAAATCGCGGCCGAAGGCCAGCGTAATGTGCTCGGTATTGGGTAGCAGATTGTTGGTCGGATCAAAATCCACCCAGTCATTGTCGCTACCGGGCGCATAGACCGAAACCCAGGCGTGCGAGGCGTCGGCACCGATCAGGCGCGGTTTGCCGGGGGGCGGCCGGGTCAGCAGGTAGCCGCTGACATAGCGGGCCGCCAGGCCAAGCGCGCGCAGGCAGGCGATCATCAGGTGGGCAAAATCCTGGCAGACGCCGCGCTTGTTTTCGAGCACTTCGAGGACCGGTGTCGATACCGTGGTCGCCTCGGGATCGAAAGTGAATTCGCGGAAAATCTTGGCCATCAGCGCCTTGGCGCCAACCAGGACCGGCGTGTCGGGCGGGAAGCAGTCGGCGGCATAGTCGGCCAGCTCGTGCTTGACCCGCACGTGCGGGCTTTCGAACAGGAAACGCGTCGCATCGAGGTCGGCCGGGATCGGATCGGTCGAATCGTAAGCCAGGCGGTCGCGGACCTCCTCCCAGGGCAGCGATGCCTCGATATCCTTGGGCAGATGCGGCATGACAGCGACGGTCATGGCCGAACTGATGAACAGCTCATCATGCGGCGTATGAAAGGCCATCCAGGTCACCGGGTTGCCGAAGGCGTCGCGACCGTCGCGGCGCCAGGTCGGCACCGGAGTGATGTCGATGCGCTGCTCTTCGACCTGCTGCCAGTCGAGAACACGTGGCGACAGGTGTAGCTGCTGCTGCGACAGCGAAACATTGCTGCCGTAGTCGTAGCGGGTTTCGTGCAGCACGCGGTAGCGAACGGGTTCCATGATCAGACCGCCATCGTCTGCCGGCTGACATCGCCGACATGGGTGAAGTAGCGCATGCCGAGGGCCTCGGAGAGCTTGTTCGCCGCGCTATCGAGCGCCAGCAACAAGTCGGCGAGCGCTTCGCAGGCCGAATAATCGCGGGCGCTGTCGAACTGGATGTTTTCCAGGCGATGCAGGTCAAAAGCTTCGAGAGCGGCCAGCGCGGAGGCCAGGCCGCTGCCAAAATCGTCGCCGAGCTCGCGCTGCATGCGCTCCAGGTAGTTGCCCAGCACATTGGCCTGAAATACCACGCCGTGCGGGTTGCTCTCGTCGAAAACGAGCAGGTCGATGACCGGCAGCAGCTCCGGCTGGCGCGAGTAACGCGAGCGGTAGGTGATGATCGAGTCGGACAGTTCGAGCAGCCATTCGAGCGAGCCCTGACTGCGCGCCGCCGGCATGCGCAGAAAATGGGCAACCATCAGCGACAGGAAGGAAAGCCGTTCGAGCCGCCGGCCGATGAACAGGAAGCGCCAGCCATCGTCACGCGTCATGTTATCCATGGCGAAACCGGTCAGCGACGACGAGACGCCAAGCACGCGGTCGAGGAAGGCAATCGCCTCGGTCAGCGTCGGGTGGGTCTTGAGCGCTGCCTGCTGATCGCGCTGCAAGCGGTTGAGCGAATGCCAGTGATCGAGCGAAAGGCGCTCGCGGACGTGCGTTGCCGACCACATCAGGGAGCGGATATTGCGGGCCAGACTGCCCGGCTGCTCGGGATCGTAGATCGCTTCGAGCAACTCGTGCTCGCCGCCCTCCTTGACCTCGCCGCTTTCCTTGAGTTTGTCCTCTTCCTCACCAAGCTTGGGCAACACACCCAGCCGCCGGGCCAGTTCCATCGCCGCGATGACGACCGGTGTTTTCTGGCCACCGCCGACAACGACGCGCGACAAGGCGACACGCAGCATGCGGGCGCTGTCGTCGAAACGCTCGGAATAGCGACCGAGCCAGAACAGGTTCTCGACCACCCGCGAAGTCAGGTTGGCGCCAGCCCGCACCAGGTCGCGCACGCCGACCGAAGGCTTGAGCAGCGAGAACTGGCTGACCGGGCCATTGGTCAACACCCAGCAATCCTTCGAGGCGCCGCCGCGCTGCATCGAGATGATGCGGGTACCGGCCGCGGTCGTTACCCGGGCCAGACCACCCGGCATCACCGAATAGCCGTCCGGCGTCGTCACCGCGTAGGCGCGCAGGCCGACCGGCCGAGCCAGCAGGCGACGTTCATGCGCCCGGCTCCAGGTTGGCGCCTGCGACAGATTGATCATTTCCTGGGCGACATAGGCATGCGGTCGCGCTTCGATCCGGCGCAACATCTCGGCGCGCGCCTCGCCCTTCAGTTCATTGCCAAAAGCCGGCTCCATGTTCTGGGTCGGGTAGGCCGGCTTGATGACCAGATCGTCGAAGTTTTCCTTGACGTAATCGAGCGCCGGCTTCTCGCCGCACCACCATGTCGCGACCGACGGCATGGCCAGCTTTTCGCCGAGCAGGTGGCGGCAGATGGCGGGCAGGAAGCCCATCAGCGCGCCGGAAGCAAGCAGGCCGCTGCCCAGCGCATTGGCGATGACGACGCGCCCGGCCCGCGCCACATTGAGCAGGCCGGGAATACCCAGCGCCGATTCGCCGCGCAGTTCGAGCGGGTCGCAATAGGCATCGTCCTGACGGCGCAGGATGACGTGCACGCGCTTCAACCCACGCAGTGTTTTCAGATAAACCGTCTCGCCGCGCACCGTCAGGTCCTGCCCCTCGACCAGCGGGAAGCCGAGGTAACGGGCCAGGTAGGCGTGTTCGAAATAGGTTTCGTTGTACGGCCCGGGGGTGAGCAGGACCATGTGCGGCTGCTCGTCGCCCTCGACCGGGGCTAGCGCAGTCAGGCCATCGAGCTGGTCGCGGAAGAAGTCGGCGACGTGCTGGACGCGCAGGTCGCGGAACATTTCCGGGAAAACACGCGAAACGATGAGCCGGTTTTCCAGCGCATAGCCCGCCCCCGACGGTGCCTGCGTGCGGTCGGCGATGACCCACCAGCGGCCATTCGGCGAACGCGCCAGATCAACGGCGTAATTGTGCAGCCAAATCCCGCCCGGCGGCTTGACGCCGCGGCACGGCCACAGGTAGCCGTGCTGGCCATAGACCAGCGCCGGCGGCAGCAGACCTTCGGCCAGCAGTGTCTGCTCGCCGTAGAGATCGTCCAGAATGGCGTTGAGCAGGGTAGCGCGCTGGGCCACGGCGGCCGACAACTCGGCCCACTCGTCGGGCGGAATGATCAGTGGCAGCGGATCGAGCGCCCACGGCCGGTCGGCCCCGTTCGGATCGGCGTAGACGTTGTAGGTGACGCCGTTTTCCTGAATACGCTGCTCGGAAAAATCGAGGCGGCGCCGCATTTCCTCCGGCGTCACCGCATCGAGATGCGTCAGGAACTGCTTCCAGTGCGGACGAACTTCACCATCCGCAGCCAGCATTTCATCGTAGCGGCGGGGACTGTGGGGGTAGATTGCGAGGAGGGTGCGCGCCATTTAGTCTTTTTCTAGCGAAAACAGGCCGTTTCCGGCCTGTTCCCACGGTCAACCCGAATTTTTGATTAAAACCTGCGCAAGTCTAGCGTAAACGGGTGCTCGGCGCTGATCTCCGGCACCTTGACCTGCAGCTTGCCCGGGGTGTGGCCAAAGCGGAAGAAGCGGGCCAGACGGCGGCTTTCGGCCTCAAAGGCATTGACCGGGAAGGTGTCGAAACTGCGCCCGCCCGGATGCGCCACGTGGTACTGGCAACCGCCCAGCGAACGCTGCATCCAGGTATCGACGATATCGAAGACCAGCGGCGCGTGAACGCCGATGGTCGGATGCAGGCACGACGCCGGCTGCCAGGCGCGGTAACGCACGCCGGCAACGAATTCGCCGTTGGTGCCGGTGTTCTGCAGCGGCACCGGAACACCGTTGCAGGTCAGCACGTAGCGGTCGGGCGCCATGCCCTTGATCTTGACCTGGACGCGCTCGACCGAGGAATCGACGTAGCGGACGGTCGTACCTGCACCGCCCTCCTCGCCCATGACGTGCCAAGGTTCGAGGGCGTGACGCAGTTCGAACTCCATACCCTTGACGGCGAAATCGCCGTATTTCGGGAAGCGGAATTCGAAGTGCGGGGCGAACCATTCGGCCTTGAAGGCAAAGCCGGCTTCGGCCATTTCCTGCATGACGTCCTTGAAATCCTGCTCGGCGTAGAACGGCAGCATGAAGCGGTCGTGCAGCTCGGTGCCCCAGCGGGCCAGACGAGCCGGCTCGTAAGGTTGCTCCCAGAAACGGGCAATCATGGCGCGGAGCAGCAATTGCTGGGCGAGCGACATGCGGGCGTGCGGCGGCATTTCGAAGGCACGCAGTTCGAGCAGGCCGAGGCGGCCGGTCGGGCCGTCCGGCGAGTAAAGCTTGTCGATGCAGAACTCGGAACGGTGCGTGTTGCCGGTCACGTCGGTAAGCAGGTTGCGCAGGATGCGGTCGATCAGCCAGGGCGGGACGACGCCGCCCGGCTGCGGAATCTGCTTGAAGGCGATTTCGAGCTCGTAGAGGCTGTCGTTGCGCGCTTCATCGACGCGCGGCGCCTGGCTGGTCGGGCCAATGAACAAGCCGGAGAACAGGTAGGACAGGCTTGGATGATTGTGCCAGTAGGCGATCAGGCTCTTGAGCAGGTCCGGCCGACGGAGGAAGGGCGAATCGTTGGGCGTCGCACCGCCGAGGACGAAGTGGTTACCGCCGCCAGTGCCGGTATGGCGGCCATCGACCATGAACTTTTCGGTGGTCAGGCGCGAGTAGTGGGCCGCCTCGTAGAGGTGGGTGGTCTGGTCAACCAGCTGGTCCCAACTACGCGCCGGATGGACATTGACCTCGATGACGCCGGGATCGGGGGTGACGCTGAAATGCGTCAGGCGCGGGTCGGACGGCGGCGTATAGCCTTCCATGATGACCGGCAGCTTCATCTCTTCGGCCGTCGCTTCGACCGCAGCGACGATTTCAAGGTAGTCGTCGAGCTTCTCGGTCGGCGGCATGAAGACGTAGAGACGACCGTCGCGCGGCTCGGCGCACATGGCCATGCGTGTGATCCAGCCGGCCGATTCCTTGAAGCCCGGCATGGTCTCGGTCGGTTTTTCCCACGCACGGAGCTTGCCGTCGCCGGTGGCCGAGGCGGCACCAGCGGCGCCAGCACCGGCGCTGCCCTGGCGGCTCTGCATCTGCGGCTCGCGGGCACCGGTTTCACCGCTCACGCGGTTACGCAGGGCGGAATAGCTGGCCAGCGGATCGGTTGCCGTTTCGGCATCAGGGACATTGATGTATGGGTAGTCGCTCGTCGCCGTCCAGGGCTGCGAGTCGTAGGGCAAGCGATAGCCCATGGCCGAATCGCCGGGGAACAGGTAGCAACGCTCGGCGCGCAGGAACCACGGGCCGGTCTGCCACTGGTTCCAGACATTCTTCATGATCGGCAGGACGTGGCCGACGGTATAGGTCATGCCCTGGGTGAACACCTTCATGAGGCGCTCGCGCTCCATGGCGTCATCGACACGCGAATCAAAAGGATCGACGTTGCCCGGCAGGCGGCGCTCGCGCCACATGTAGTAATAAACGTCCTCGAAGGCCGGAAAGACGTAGTCGGAGGTCATGCCGAGGCGTTCGGCGACGCGCTTCAGGAAGCGCTGGGCGTGTTCGGCCGTGGCGCCGTAATCGACGCTTTCGTTGGCGTACAGCTCAGGGGCATTCCAGATCGGCTCGCCGTCCTTGCGCCAGAAGCAGTTCAGGCTCCAGCGCGGGAGCTGTTCGCCGGGATACCACTTGCCCTGGCCGAAGTGCATGAGACCGTTCGGGGCGTATTTGCTGCGCAGGCGATGGAAGATGTCGGCCGCGAAAATGCGCTTCGTGGGGCCGAGGGCGGCGGTATTCCATTCGGCACCATCCGGGTCGTCAACCGCGACGAAGGTCGGTTCGCCGCCTTGCGTCAGGCGCACGTCGAGCTTGCCGAGGGTGTCGTCGATCTGGTGGCCGAGGTTTTCGATCTCGCTCCACTGTTCATCGGTGTAGGGCTTGGTGACGCGCGGCGCTTCCCAGATGCGGGTGACCTGCATGTGGTGCGAGAACTCGGTTTCACACTCGTCGAGGCCGCCGGTGACCGGTGCAGCGGATCCCGGTTCCGGTGTGCAGGCGAGCGGGATGTGGCCTTCGCCGGCGAACAGGCCGGACGTCGGGTCGAGGCCAATCCAGCCGGCGCCCGGCAGATAGACTTCAGCCCAGGCGTGGAGGTCGGTGAAGTCGGCTTCAGGGCCGGACGGACCGTCAAGCGACTTGACGTCGGCGGTCAGCTGGATCAAGTAGCCGGAAACGAAGCGTGCCGCCAAACCGAGGTGGCGCAGGATCTGGACAAGCAACCAGGCCGAGTCCCGGCAGGAGCCGGAACGCTTGGTCAGCGTTTCTTCCGGCGTCTGGACGCCCGGTTCCATGCGGATGGTGTAGCTGATGGCCTTTTGCAGGTCGGCATTGAGGGCGACGAGGAAATCAACGCTGCGCAGCGGCTCGCGCGAAATACCATCCATGTACTTCTTGAGTTCGGGCGTTTCCGGCAGTTTGTGCAGGTAGGGCGTCAGTTCGTGGCGTTCCCAGGCCTCGTAGGCGAAGGGTATCTTTTCGGCGTGCGGTTCAAGGAAGAAGTCGAAGGGATTGATGACCGACATCTCGGCCACCATGTCGACCTCGATGCTGAATTCGCGGGTCTTTTCCGGGAAAACCAAGCGTGCCAGGTAATTGCCCTGCGGGTCCTGCTGCCAGTTCACGAAATGTTTGTCCGGACCAATCTTCAGCGAGTAGGACAGGATACGGGTCCGCGAATGCGGACAGGGGCGCAGACGGACGACCTGGGGTCCGAGATTGATCAGGCGATCGTAGCTATAACGGGTAACGTGATTCAGCGCAACATGGATCGACACGAGCTTGCTCCAGACAGAATGATTGAAAGCTTAAAAGCAAGACGCGAACCACCTTGCAAGCCATTGTTTTTAAATAGGCCAAATCTTCACACGCACCTGATGAAAGCCTGATGACAAGTGGCACGCACCAAAAACGTGCAGCACTGTCCTGCCGTACCTGAACCAGAACTTACGAGAGCTTAACGAAACCGGCAGCATCGAGCGCCACAAACGGGTTGAAGCAGACTTCCCACAGGAAGCCGTCCGGATCGGCAAAATAGCCGCGAAAGCCGCCCCAGAAAACCTTGTCGGCCGGGCGGACAAGCGTTGCGCCGACGGCTACCGCTTCTTCCAGCGTGGCGATCACTGCCGCTTCGGAAGGCACGTTGTGAGCCAGTGTAAAACCGGGAAACCCGCTGCCGGTGGGCGCTACGGCCGCATCCTCGGCCAGCGCCTCGCGCTGGAACAGGGCAAAGGCGACCGAACCGGCTTGATAGAAGGCAATCGCCTCCTGGCTGGCCGATGATTCCTGCCAGCCCAGGGCCTTGTAGAAAGCCCGGCTGCGGGCCAGATCGGACACGCCGAGGGTGATGAAGCTGATGGTCTGATTCATGATTTCTGGCGCCTGATTGCAGACTGCAATTTTAAGCGCGTCGATTTCGAAATTTGCCAAATTTTCCGGTTGACCGTGGAAGTCCGTCCACGTCGAACCACACTCGAAAATCGCCGCAATTCAGCATGCCAGCCGGGTCACTTTGTGCCATTCTCCCCGGCGGACTCGCCGGCGGAATAATCAACATGACGCGGCAAAATGACCGTGAATCGCGTGCCCTTGCCGACCTCGCTACTCACTTCGATGCGACCATGATGTTTCTTGACGATGCCATAGGACAAGGAGAGTCCCAGCCCGGTTCCCTTGCCGACGGGTTTGGTGGTGAAGAAGGGCTCAAAAATGCGGCCGAGGTTCTCTGGCGGAATGCCGCGTCCGCTGTCTTCGATTTCAATGCGGATTTCGGCCTCGCTGCTGGCCGTCCGGATGCTGATCTGGCCGTGTTCTTCGATGGCCTGGGAGGCATTGACGAGGAGGTTCATGAAGACCTGGTTGAGCTGCGACGGCGCACACATGATTTCGGGAATGGCGGCGTATTCCTTGACGACCTTGGCTTTGTACTTGAGTTCGTTCCAGACCACGTTGAGGGTGCTGTCGAGCCCCATTTCGAGATTGGCCAGGACGATGTCGGAACTGCTGACGTGGGAGAAATTCTTGAGGTCGCGGACGATGTCCTGAACGCGCTGGACACCGTCGTTGGTTTCGGCCAGCAGGACGTCGAGATCTTCCTGCAGGTAGTCGAGTTCGAGCTCCTTCTTCAACTGGCTGACGCTGGCCTGGGATGCTTCGCCGAGTTCGTGCTCGATTTCGGCATAGGCCTTGAGCACCTTGCCGAGGTCGGCGATGTAGCGTTGCAGCGTGCCAAGGTTGGATTTGACGAAGCCGACCGGGTTGTTGATTTCGTGCGCCACGCCGGCTGCCAACTGGCCGATGGAGGCCATCTTTTCGGACTGGATCAACTGGCTCTGCGCTTCTTCCAGACGGGCGATCAGGGCGGCCTGCTGCTCGCGCTCGGCCTTCAGTTTAATGTTGGCCGATTGCAACTCGCCGGTGCGCTGCTCGACGCGCCGTTCGAGTTCGTCGCGGGATTCGCGCAGGGCATCCTCGGCGGCGACCCGGCGGGTCACGTCGGCAAAGCTGAAAACGCGGCCGACGATGTGTTCGCCGAGATATTGCGGCCGCGACTTGCATTCGAATACCCGCCCATCAGCCAGGTTGAAATGCTCGTCGCTCTCCTCACTGTCCACAATGGCGCTCAGCCTCTCCCGGCAGGCGGCCTGCTCACTCACGAGGCTCGACACGTGGCCGATGATGTCGTCGTCCCTGTGCTGTTCGAGCAGCTCATCGGGAATCGCCCACATGGCCGAAAACATGCGGTTCATGCTGACGATCCGGCCATGCCAGTCGATGGCGAGAATGCCGTTGCCGGTGGCCTCGAGCGTCGCCCGCAGGCGCGACAGCGTCTGTTCGAGCTGCTCCTCGGTCTTGCGTTCCTGGCGGATGTCGCGGGCCTGAACGAGGAGATAGGTTTTGTCCTCGTGCTGAATCAGCGAAATCGATTTCGACACCTCGATAAGCTCGCCATCGGCCCCGCAGTAGAGTCCTTCCTGCCATTCGATGGCGGTAAAGGTGCCAGCGGCGACCTCTTCCCAGTAAAAAACGTCCTGCAGCGAACTTTCGATATCGATGATCTTGCGTTGAAGCAGCTCTTCTTCCGTGTAGCCGAGCAATTGCATGGCCTGGCGATTGGCCCGGACGATCTGCAAGCCATCGGTATCGACGAGCAGAATCATGCTGGCGCTGTGATCGAGCATTTTTTGCTCGAGAGAGATCATTTCTTGCTCCCTTCTTGCCCTTGGCTGGCGTCGAAGTAGTAGCTGACCCGCTTGCGGGGACTCAGGTAGTTGTAGATATGGCGCGGCACCAGGGCCGGCTTGATCGCCTTGGCGATATTGAGGTCGGAATCCTGCGACAGGTCGATCAGGATCGCCTCGTCACGGGGAACGGATTCGTCGTAAACCACGAGAATCGGCTTCATCGGCTGGCTGGTATTGACCGTTGCCACCATGGCCATTGCGCCATTCGACAGCTGCACGACGGTGCCCGGGGGATAGACGCCGAGCCGGCGAATGAGCAGTTGCAACAGGCGCGGGTCGAACTTGCCGCGCAACTTGGCGAACATCAGCGACAAGGCTTCGTGCGGCATCAGCGCGTTGGCGATATTGACCGGATTGCACAGCTCGTCGTAGTAGTTGGCCAGCCCGACGATGCGCGCCAGCAGGTTGATGCCGTCGCCCTTGAGGCGCAGCGGATAGCCCGAGCCGTCGAACATTTCGTGATGCTGGTGGATGATGGCGAGCACGGCAGGCGAGAAACCGAGGCGCTTGCCCAGCGTCACGCCGTAGTCGCAATGCTGCTCGTAGAGATGCTGTTCGGCCTGCGTCAAGGGCTCGACCTTGAGCAGGATGCGGCTAGGGATTTCAGTGCGCCCGATGTCGTGGAACATGGCTCCCATGCCAAGCGCGTTCACCGCCTCCGGCGGGACGCCGAGGTCGCGGGCGAGCATCAGCGAGAGCATGGTGACGTTGAGCGAATGGAAATACAGCTCCTCGCCGCCGGTCATGTCGCCCATGACGTGAATGGCCAGTTCCGGCGCGCTGAGGATCGATTCGGAAATCTGGTTGACCAGCTGATTGGCCGCTTTGACCGTCTCGGCCGGCTTGGTCAGGATGCTTTTCTCGACCTCGCGGATGGTGCTGGCGGTCACGATGAAGGCGTTTTCGATGCGCGCCGCCGCTTCACGCTGGACGCGAATGCGCTCGATCATCACTTTTTTGGCGGCCAGCGCCTGGGCGATAACCGGACTGAGTTCCTCCCTGGCCGGTTGCGCGGCTGGCACGGCCACAGCCTCCGGACTCTCCCGGTCGCTCAGTTCCAGGCTGTAACGCACGCGCTTGAGCCCCAGCCCGCGGATGGTCCGGATCTGCTCCTCGTTCTTGATCTTGAAGTGACCGAGGGCAAATGGATGCTCGAACCAGCGCAGATCAAGATAGACGTAGAGTCCTACCCGGAGGTCGCTGACATCAATGGTGGGATCGCTGTTCACGGTTTTCGCTGGCGGGTGGCTGACAGGCGCGGGATGGACTTGGCCATTCTATCCCTGTCCGGCGTCGGGCCGGCAACCTTACGACAATGGCATTGATCGACGATCCCACGGTCAACCGGAAAAAATGGCCAAAATTGAAATTGCCGGTGGTGCTCAACGCAGGCCGCCATAGTCGTCGACCAACTGGTCGTAATGGGCATGCGCCTCGGTTTCCTCGAGGGCTGCGGCATGCCATTCGAGCATCGCCGGATGGGCCAGCATGGCATCGCGATAAGCGGCGGCAACGGGCGGCAACGGCACGTTGTAGACGTTGAAGCGACAGACGATGGGCGCAAACATGGCATCGGCCACCGAAAAATCGCCGAACAGCCATGGACCGTTGCCGGTGGCAAACTGGCTGCGCGCCTCGGTCCAGATTTCGATAATGCGGTCAATATCGCGCTGGACCTCCGGCGTTGCCGGCTTGCCTTTGAGTCTGAGCTTGAGGTTCATCGGCATGGCCGTGCGCAGTTTGGCAAATCCGGCGTGCATTTCGGCCGAAATGCTGCGCGCCCTGGCCCGCGCCCGGGCGTCGGCCGGCCACATTTGCGAATAGCGCTCGGCCAGCGTTTCGGCAATGGCGATGCTTTCCCAGATCTGGAAGCCATCTTCGTGCAGACAAGGGACGCGGGCATTGCCGGCCAGCGGCTTGAGCGCCGCGTTGTAGTCGCGCCCGGCGACCGACACCATGTGCTCGGTGAAGGGAATGGCGAAATGCTTCATCAGCAACCACGGCCGCAAAGACCACGACGAGTAGTTTTTGTTGCCGATGTAGAGATCGAACATGGCGCACTCCTTGGTTGGGCCGGACTGGCTGAACTTTACCGCAAATCAATGGGGACACAGTGCACACGGCTTGCTACGGTCAACCGGAAATAACGGCCAAATCTGAAATCGGCCAGCGCCGCCCTGCCGAGTGCGCCATACAGCTTCCCAAGCCCGCAGCCCGTATAATTCGCCCTCCCGGGTCCTGCCCTGCTTCCGATCGCCAGCCATGTTCCAGCATTTGAAATTTCCTCTGTTTTTCCTGTTGACCGTAGCAACGCTCGCTGGTTGCGGCGAGGTCGAGGACACGCGGCCGGGTCAGCCGGTGAAGCACCGGCAGATGGCGTTCAAGGAAATCGTCAAGACTTTCGAGCCGATGGGCGTGATGCTGCGCAAGGGCACCTACGACGCCGACAAGTTCCTGCCCATGGCTGAAGCGCTGCTCGCCAAGCGGGATGGTCCGTGGGAGCACTTCGGCGCCGACACCAACTACCCGCCGACCAAGGCGACGGCGGAGGTCTGGAAGCAGCCCGAAGAGTTCGAGAAGAACAAGAAAGCCTTCATCGCCGCCACCGACACCCTGCTCGTCGCCGCGCAGAGCAAGGACAAGGCGCAGGTCGAAAAGGCCTACGATGCCGTTCATGAAGCCTGCAAGACCTGCCACAAGCAGTTCAAGGAACGCTGAGATTTCGGGAACATCCGCATGCTGAGACTGACCGAACTGAAGCTGCCGCTCGACCACGCGGCGGACGCGCTACGCCCGGCCCTGTGCCAGCGACTGGGCATCGCCGACGGCGAGCTGATCGATTTCACGATTTTCAAGCGCAGCTACGACGCACGCAAAAAATCGGCGATCACGCTGATCTACACGCTGGATTTCAATGTCCGCGACGAGCCGGCGCTGCTCAGGAAACTGGCCGATGATCGCAATGTCGGTCCGCGCCCGAATACCGACTACAAGTTCGTCGCCCAGGCCCCGGCCGATCTCAAAACCCGCCCGGTCGTCATCGGCACCGGTCCCTGCGGCCTGCTGGCCGGGCTGATCCTCGCCCAAATGGGTTTCAAGCCGATCATCCTCGAACGCGGCAAAGCCGTGCGCGAGCGGACCAAGGACACCTGGGGCCTGTGGCGCAACAACAAGCTCAACCCGGAATCGAACGTCCAGTTCGGCGAAGGCGGTGCCGGCACCTTCTCGGACGGCAAGCTCTACAGCCAGATCAAGGACCCGCAGCACCACGGCCGCAAGGTGCTCGAGGAGTTCGTCAAGGCGGGCGCACCCGAAGAGATCATGTACGTCAGCAAGCCGCACATCGGAACTTTCCGGCTGGTCAAGATGGTCGAGAACATCCGCGCCACGATCACCGATCTGGGCGGTGAAATCCGCTTCGGCAGCAAGGTCGAGCGGCTGGTCATCGACGACCATCAAGTCCGCGGCGTGGTCATGGCTGACGGCCAGACCATCGCCACCGACCATGTCGTCCTCGCCGTCGGCCACAGCGCCCGCGACACTTTCCAGGCGCTCTACGAGCAAGGCGTTTTCATCGAAGCCAAGCCCTTCTCCATCGGTTTCCGCATCGAACACCCGCAGGCGATGATCGACAAAGCCCGTTTCGGCCCCAATGCCGGCAACGAAATCCTCGGCGCCGCCGACTACAAACTCGTTCATCACTGCGGCAACGGCCGTGCCGCCTACAGCTTCTGCATGTGCCCGGGCGGCCAGGTGGTCGCCGCCACCTCGGAAGAAGGCCGCGTCGTGACCAACGGCATGAGCCAGTATTCGCGCGCCGAACGCAACGCCAACTCAGCGCTCGTCGTCGAAGTGAAGCCGGAAGATTTTCCCGGCGACTACAAGACCAATCCGCTGGCCGGCATCGAGTATCAGCGCCAATGGGAATCAGCCGCCTTTGTCGCCGGCGGCAGCAACTATGCCGCGCCGGCCCAGCGCGTCGGCGACTTCCTCGCCGGCCGGCCGTCCACTGCCCTTGGCGAAGTCGATCCGTCCTACCAGCCCGGCGTGCACATGACTGACCTGGCCAGTTGCGCCCCGGCCTACGTCATCGACGCCCTGCGCGAAGCGATCCCGGCCTTCGACAAACAGATTCGCGGCTTCGCCATGGCCGATGCCATCCTGACCGGCGTCGAAACGCGCACCTCGTCACCGATCCGCATCAAGCGCGGAGCCGACTACCAGAGCATCAACACGCGCGGCCTCTATCCGGCCGGCGAAGGCGCCGGTTACGCCGGCGGGATTCTGTCGGCCGGCGTCGATGGCATCAAGGTTGCCGAGGCGGTGGCTATTTCAATAGCCGAACAACGCTGATCAAGACGCGCTACCCGACGGCCACAGCCGCCGGACATGGCGGCCCAGTTTTTCGCGGAAAGCCGGGCTGTGCAGGCAAAAGCCGCCGACCAGCCCGACCAGCGAGCCGAGCACCGTGTCGACCAGACGCGCTTCAAGAATGACGTTCGGCGCGCCATGGCCGAGTTGGGCGGCATTGGCGAGCAGGATGGTGAGCGGCGTGATGAACACCACGGCCAAGCCGTAATGGCGGACAACCAGCGTTTCGATGATGAAGGCCAAGGCCATCATCATGAGCGAAACGCTCCACTTGTCGAGCGGCAGCATGAGCAAGCCCCATGCGACGACCAGGCCGATGGCCGTGCCGGCAATACGGTGCACCTGCTTGCTCCAGACAGCGCGCAGCGTGGCCCCCTGAATTACGGCAAGGCAACTGACCGGCACCCAATACGGGCGATCCAGTTGAAACAGCTCGGCAAGCACGAGCGAAATGCCGACAAACACGCCGATCACCAGCGAATCGAAGACGACAAAATCGACGTTGAGCGGCGGAAGCGGCTGGACCGGTTGCGCCGGCGCCAGGCGTAGCGCGTACAGGCTATAGAGAAATCCGATCAGGCAGGCAAGCAGGCTGCCCATGGTGAGCAAGCCGACGAAGGTCGGGATCTGCAGGAACTCGACCGGCGAATAGGCCCCGATGGCTGCCGCCATGACAAAAAACAGGCTGCCCGGCGGCGCCACCATGAAATAGCGGCAGAGCATCGACACCGCAATGGCGATGAAGGTCAGCACCGGCACGAAGAGCAGCGGTATGAAGTGGGTCATCACCCCGAGGATGTAGCAGGAACACAGGCCGAAGGCCGAGGCCATGAGCGCTACCAAGCGGTGCGCCAGTGGCGTGGCGGGCAGGTAAAGAAAGGCCAGCCCGCCCATCGACGAGATCAGGCCATAATCGAGGTGATCGAACCACGCCCCGACGAGCAGTGGCAGGCCGATGGCGAGGGCGCCGCAGAAAGGCATCGGCCAGCGCCGGTCACTGGGGTTCAGCCGGGCCAGATGGTGCACTTCGCTACGCAGCCGGGCCCGAAACTTCTCCCATTCTCGCCAGTCCATTACGGCCTTGCCCCTCTTCTGCGCACCATTGAACGAATGCCCATTTTACGTTGATGCCTCGTCGATTCAGGCAAACTGCCCAGCCACCCAGCCCGACGACCAGGCCCACTGGAAGTTGTAGCCGCCCAGCCAGCCTGTCACATCGACCACCTCGCCGATGAAGTAGAGGCCGGGTGCCGCCTTGGCTTCCATGGTCTTCGACGACAGCGCATCGGTCGATACGCCGCCGAGCGTCACCTCGGCCTTGGCAAACCCGAGCGTGCCGGCCGGCATGAGCGGCCAGGCGTTGAGCTTGCCGGCAATCATCTCGAGATCGCGGCGGCCGAGTTCGCCGATCGGGCGAGTGACGACTTTTTCGCCGCCGAGCAGCGCACACCACTCGTGGGCAAAACGCCGGGGCAGACGTTCGGCCAGCAGATTGGGCAGATGCGCCCGACCCTGGCGGTGTTCTTCGAGCCAGGCGCCGGCATCAAGGCCGGGCAGCAGGTCAATCTCGACGGGCTGCTTCTTGCCGCTGCGGTATTCCTGCATCTGCCAGTAACTCGAAATCTGCAGGATGGCCGGGCCGGACAGGCCGCGATGGGTGATCAGCACGTTTTCGCGGAACTGCGCGCCGTCAAATTGGGCGACGGCGTCGAGCGTCGAGCCGGCCAAGGGCTTGATCGGCTCAAGCACCTCGGGGGCAAGGGCGAGCGGGACGAGGGCCGGCTTGGGTGGGACGACGGGAATCCCGAACTGCTCAGCCAACCGATAGCCGAACGGGCTGGCGCCGATTTTCGGGATGGCCAGGCCGCCCGTGGCGACGACCAGGGAGTTACATGAAAAACGGCCTTTTTCCGTGTCGACCGTGTAACGCCTGGCGGTTTCGCCTGGATGGCGCTCAATGTGCTGCACGGCACAGGGAAAAGCCCATTGGACGCCGGCGTCGTCGCAGGCATCGCGCAGCATGTCGATGATCTGCTCGGCCGATTCGTCGCAGAAAAGCTGGCCGTGCTCGCGCTCGTGATAGGCGATGCGCCGCTTGTCCATCATCGCGATGAAATCGAACTGCGAGAAGCGCGCCAGGGCCGAGCGGCAGAAATGCGGGTTCTGCGACAGGTAGTTGTCGGCACTGACCGTGCGGTTGGTGAAATTGCAACGCCCGCCCCCTGAAATGCGGATGCGTTCGCCAAGCGTCGCGGCGTGATCGACGATCAGCACGCGCCGGCCACGCGCCCCGGCCTGGGCCGCACACATCATGCCGGCCGCGCCGGCGCCAATGACGATGATGTCGAAATGCATGGGGTCCGATCGGGAGAAATAGCTTGCGCAGAAACGGGGCGGATTCTATCACCCGGGACGGGAACGCCCCGGCTTGACCCCGTTGAGTCACCCAATCGAGGCACGCGTCGCCCGGCAGGAACGTTATTTGTTGTAAACGCAACAACCCAAATATGAATTCATAATGCATAATCATCACGCGCTAACCAGCCCGAGATACTGTTTCAGAAATTACATGGAATTACCATGGCAGAATGCTTTTCAGGCATTTTGATCAGAAAATTACGGAATCCGTGATCACATTTATGCAATACGTTTGAAACAGATGTTTGCCACACTGGCTTGAATCTCTTTACCCAGGCCATACCGACAGCATTGCTGCAATGCAGCATTTTGTTAAAAACATTGTTACAATGCACCCGCTGCAACCATTTACTTACCCAAAATTCTAGGAGCGTCCAATGTCCATCAATCCCGAGCAGTTCGCCGCCGCAAACAAAGCCGCTGTTGATTCCCTGTTGTCCGTCGCCAACACCGCCCTGGCTTCCGCTGAGCGCATCGCCAGCCTGAATCTGGAAACCGCCCGTTCCGTTCTGGAAGACTCCGTCTCCAACGCCAAGGCCCTGATGGGTGCCAAGGATCCGCAAGAAGCCCTGTCCATCCAGGCTTCCCTGGCCCAGCCGAGCGTCGAGAAGGCTGTTGCCTACTCCAAGTCGGTTTACGAAATCTCTACCGAAACCCAGGAACAACTGGCCAAGATGGTTGAAGCCCAATTCGGCGACTTCCAGAAGAACGTTGCTTCCATGCTCGAAAAGGCTGCCAAGTCTGCTCCGGCTGGTTCCGACGTTGCCGTTGCTGCCGTTCAGAGCGCCATCGCTGCCGCCAACTCGGCTTTCGACAACATGCGCAAGACCGCCAAGCAAGTGACCGAAATGGCCCAGACCAACATGGCTGCCGCGACCAGCGCCACCGCCAAGGCTGTCAAGAAGTCCAAGTAATTTTCAGCCTCGGCTGAAGCAGAAAGGCCCGCATCGCTGCGGGCCTTTTTCTTTGCAGCATGCCTGAAAACTCAGGCCGCCAGCATGCGTCGCAAGCCGCGCATCAATGTCCCGATGGCGGGCAATTTCATGTACAACTCCTCGGCAGCATCCCAGTAGTCGCGGTGGTAGCAGACCTTGCCGCCGGCGTCGAATTTGAGATGCGACACGCCGCGCATGAGCTGCGCCTCGCCCTTCCCCCACAACTTGACGCGGTAATGGAACTCCCAGACCAGCATGGCGCCATTCTGATCGGCGACCTTTTCGGTGACGACGAAACGCGGCTCGGCGACCTGCCCGAACATGTGGGTGAAGATGCGCTGAATGGCCGGCAGGCCGCGAACTTCGTTGAACGGGTCCTTGAAATAGGCGTTGTCGCTGTAGAACTCGGGAAAGCGGGCGACGCTGGCCGGGGCGAATTCGTTGTAGAAGACGATCAGTTCGTCGAGGGTCATGTCAGCCTCCGGTGAAGCGGCGAATGAGCGGAAAGTACCAGCGGTAAGGGAGCAGAGCGAAGAGCTTCATGAGGCGGGTAAAGCGCTTGGGAAAATGGATTTCGAAATTGGCCGATTTAAAGCCGTCGACCGTGGCAATCGCCGCCTGTTCCGGCGTCAACAGTGCCGGCATGGTGAAATCGTTCTTGGCGGTCAATTGGGTTGAAACGAAGCCGGGGTTAATCACCCAGACGCCGATGCCCTTTGGCGCCAGATCGAGGTGCAGCACTTCGGCAAAATGAATGAGTGCCGCCTTGCCCGGCCCGTAGGCCAGCGCCTTGGGCAAGCCGCGATAACCCGCGACGCTGGCGACGAAGGCGATGCCGCCACCCGGTTTGAGGTCGGACAAAACGGTGGCGGCGAGACGCATGGCAGCGTTGAAATTGACGGTGACGACCTGCTCGGCGACGGCCAGATCGAAGTTGTCGGCGCGCATTGGAACGTAATCGCCAGCCAGATAAATGACCAGGTCGACGCCACCCCAGGCAGCCAGCAATTTTTCGCGAGCGGCGCTCAGGCTGGCGACGTTGGTTGCGTCGCACGGCAACAGCAAGGCATTAGCGATGGCCAGGGCAGCCAGTTTGTCAGCGCTCCGGGCCGACAATGCCAGCCTTGCTCCGCGGTCTGCCAGTTCGTTAGCGACGGCGGCACCGATACCGCTTGAAGCGCCGACCAGCCAAACGCGCTTGCCCTTCCAGTCGGTGATGATCGGGTTCATCGTTTTACGAAGGTCAGCGTCACTTCGCCCAGGTTGAAGCCCCATTTCGACATGTAGGAGCGGTTCATCATGACCTTGTCGTCCATCAGGAACATCCAGTCGTCGAAATCGACGTTGTAGACTTTGCCGTCAACGGGCAGGGCCAGCACGTAGCGCCAACGCAGGGCATTGCCGGAAACTTCGCCGATGGCCTCGCCGACGACATCGTCAGCCCGGCCGCGGAAGGTGCCGTCGGCCTGTTTGGTCAGCGTCCAGACCCGGCGCGAGGTGGTGCCGTCGGACCACTTGAAGTTCTCGTCGAGGACGCCGGTGTCGCCTGCCCACTTGGCATCAATGACGACGTGGAAGCGTTTTTGCACCTCGCCGGAACGGCCCTGGAACATGCCCCAGGCGTCGAGTGTGCCGTTGAGGTAAGTCTTGAGATCGAGGGCCGGCTGTTCGGCCCGGTATTGTTCGACGCCGGTCGAGGCGCAACCGGCCAGACCAAGGGTGAAAGCGGCAGCAAGCAAGAGTTTCATGATTCAGATCTCCAGAGAATGGCGCCAGCGCCAGAGCAGCGCGCCGGCCAGCGCCTTGAAGGCTAGTGGCAACAGCGCATAGGCAAAGGTCAGCGCGGGCAGCCCGGCGCTACCGCCCGGCACATAGCCGAGCGCACCGAGCAGGGGTAGTGAAAGCCCGGCGGCGAGCGCCAGGTTGAGTTTGGCAACAAAGTTCCAGACGCCGAAGCAGGCCCCGGCCTGCCCCTGACGTTCTCCTAGGTCCGCTGCAATCGCAGCCGGCAGCGCGAGATCGGCACCGAGGGCCAGCCCGGAGGCGATGCAGATGATGGCGAATGGCCAAACATCGCCAGAGCCAAGCAGGCTGGCGCCGGCGAAGGCGACAATTGAAACGCCCATCGCCAGCAGCCAGGCAAAGACCCGTCCGCGCCGGGCCGAGAGCATGACCCAGAGCGGCAGCGAGGCAGCACCGGCGATGAAGTAGAGGGCGAGCAGCGGGCCGCTGGCGGCTTCGGCCTGCAACACGTCGGCGACGAAGAACAGGAAGAGCGTGGCCGGCAGCGCGGCGGCGATACCGTTGGCGACGAAGACGATAAGCAGGCGGCGGAAGGCTTGGTCGGCGAAGACGCGGCGCAGGCTGGGCAGCAAGGGCTGGCTGGCAGCGAGCACCGGCTTGCCGACGCCAACACGGCTGAAGGTCGTGACCGCAGCGATCAACAACAGCGGTGGCAGTATCCAGCTCAAGCGGGCGATCCCGTCGCTCAAGCTGGCCGCCAGCACGGCGGGCAGCGCAGCGGCGAGGACGACGCCGAGCAGGCCGAAGCCCTCCCTTGCTGCGGTCAACCGGGTTCTCAGGACCGATTCCTCGCCAATATCCGCCCCCCAGGCCTGGTATGCCACGCTGGCGGCCGAGAAGCCGAGATAAGTCAGCGCCAGCGATCCGAGCAGCCAGAGCGCAACATTCTCGTCCGGCGGATTGAGCAGCGCGACGAAGCCGACGGCAAACGGCAGCAAGGCCAGCGCCACCATGCGCGGGCGGGAAACGCGGTCGGCCAGCCAGCCGAGCCAGGGGTCGATGCCGGCGTCGAGCAGGCGGGCGCCGAGCAGGATGAAGCCGAGAAGGGCCAGTTCCATGCCGGCGGTTTCGGCGTAGTAACGGGGGACGTGGACGTAGATTGGCAATGCTGCGAAGGCCAGGGGGAGGCCGAGCAGGCCATAGGAGAGGATGCGACCGTTGGTCATTGTTTGGTGCCTGACGATTGGCTTGGGGTTCCGCCCTTGCGGGGCGTCTCACTTTTTCTTGCTTCGCCAAGAAAAAGTAAGCAAAAAGAAGGCGACCCTGGG